>NZ_CAUFLV010000005.1:0-127632 GCF_959026545.1 uncultured Collinsella sp. | reverse complement strand
ACCCCCGCCTCGCTTACATCATATTTCCAGAAGAACGGATTTGATATGAGCCTCACCCCCATTCCCATCACGTCCATCCCGGGGTTCAAGTTCGGGCATTACACGGACCGAGCTGGAGGCACCGGGTGCACCGCGATCATCGCGCCCGAAGGGGCGACGGGTGGTGTGGACGTGCGCGGCGCGGCACCGGCGTCACGCGAAACAGACCTACTTAGGCCGGAAAACACCGTCGACAAGGTGCACGCCGTTATACTGAGCGGCGGATCGGCATTTGGACTCGAGGCCGCTTCCGGAGCCGCCACCGAGCTCGAGAAGCACGGGATCGGGCTCGATGTGGGCGTAGGCCGTGTTCCCATCGTGTGCTCCAGCTGCCTGTTCGACCTCGCCTTCGCCAACCCTCATGCGCGCCCCACGAGCTTCGACGGCGCCATGGCGGTGCGCGAGGCGCTCGTCACACCCTCATCGCTCCCCCTTGCCGAAGGATGCGTCGGAGCGGGCACCGGAGCCACCGTAGGCAAACTCGGCGGACCCGACCGCTGCATGAAATCGGGTCTTGGCGCACGCGCCTTCCAGCTGGGCGCTCTTCAGATGGGAGCCATCTCTGCGGTAAACGCCGTGGGCAACGTGATTGATCCCGCGACGCTCTCCCCCATCGCGGGTATGCGCACCAGCACCGACGGAGCCGAGATCGTCGACATGGAGGAAGCGATGCTCGACATGGCGGAGCAGCTGACCATGCCGCTCGACCGCACGAACACCACCATCTCCTGCATCGTGACGAACGCACACCTCACCAAGGCACATGCCACCAAGGTTGCCCAAATGGCGGCGGACGCCTATGCGCATACCATCCGCCCCACCCACACCAGCAATGACGGCGACACGATCTACATCCTCGCGAGCGGCGAGCTCGATGAGGAGACGAGCGCCGCAATCCCCATCGACCTTCTCGGACTCATGGCGACCAGGACGCTCGAGGCGGCTATCGTCGCCGGATGTACCGAGGCTACGGGGCTGCATGGCCTGCCGGCCCACCGCGATCTCGCCGCTTCATAATCGCCGGCCTGCGCCATGATATGGCGATGACGCGACCGTTGGCCGCTCCGCTTGCCGCGTCCCCGCTCGAGAGCCCGAAATCGGCTAGGATTAACACGTCTTAAGCGCCGAAGGACTCGGCGCGCATCGCTCGCCACAGGAGGCAATCAATGAGCTTTATCTCCAAAATCACCAGCGTGTTCCACAGCACCGACGATGCCCAAACGCCGGTGCCGGCGATGTTCGCCACGCGCGGCGACACCGTGTATGCGCCCATCTCGGGTATGCTCGTGAGCCAAAAGGAGATCGACGACGAAGCCATCGCCCAGGGGCTACTCGGTAAGGGCTACGGCATCCTGCCCGTTGGCAACGTCGTGTACGCACCTGCAAACGGCCGCATTGACGCGGTCACCGTCACCAACCACGCCATCGGCATGCTCACCGAGGGAGGTGCCAAGATCCTCGTCCACATTGGACTGGACACCGTCAACATGGACGGCAAGGGCTTCATCCGCTATGTCGAGGCGGGCGATATCGTCGTTGCCGGGCAGCCGATCTTGTCCTTCGATCAAGAGGCAATCAAGGCCGCGGGCTGCGATGACGTGGTCACCTGCGTGGTGAGCAACCCCGATGAGCTCGAGTCCATCGACCTCGTGGGCTCCTCCAACACACTGCTTGGCGGACGCCCGCTCGTCAAGGTCGGTGATGCACTCATGCTCGTAAAGTAATCCGCTCCGCATCTAACGTCCCGTTTCAGCAAGAACCGGGCACGCATACGGCCCGGAAGGCAGTACGTTCGTTACGCCTTCCGGGCCGTTTGGCAACCTTTCGCCTTGGACGATCAGCTCTTGTTCTCGATGCTGCCGATGTTCTTCAGCTCGATGGAGATGAGGCCGTTGGGCTCGTTCACGAACTGAACGTACTCGGTGTCCTTGAGCATCTCCGCAGGGAAGCTGATCTCGATACCCGTATCGGTGCGGATCTTATGATTACGCACCGGTGCGCGCTCCACCACGGCGCGCTCGACGGCAACGCGCTCGGGTAGGCGTTCCTCACGCACGCGCTCCTCCACACGCTCCTTGAGTACGGGCTCGTCCTCGAAAATGTCCTCGGCGATATCCCAGGGGGCGATCTCCTCATCCACCTCGACCTTCTCGGCGACGGCGGCCTTCGCCTTCGCGAGTGCCACCGCGGTGTTCGCCCCATGCTCCTCGGCGACCTCCTCGACGATGCGGGTCACCGCCTCGATGACCTCCTTGCCCGAGACGCCACCCTCGCATTGGAGCAGGCCATCGGGAATCACGAACGTGTCCTCGCCCATGATCTTGCGCTTTTTATCCACGTAGAACGCCTCCATGGAGCTCGCACGGACGAGCGCGTAAGAGGATACCTTCTGCGAGGGCCCGGGCAGGATGGCATAGCGCTTGGCGATGTCGTTGCGAACCTCGCCTCCCTCACGCGCCACCTCGTGCATGAACGCGGTGCGGCTCGCCATGAGTAGAACCGCGAACCAGCGCACATCGTCGTCGTCCTCGAAATCGGCCACGAGCACGTCGGTGGACTCGAGCTTGTCAGCCTTCGAGAGCTCGGAGGCGAAGAACTCCGCGATCTGCTGCGAGAGATCGACGAACTCACGATCGCCGAAGAAATACCCCTTGAGTTCGCCGGCAAACGCGCTGTCCTGCGCGAAGGCGGCGCGGCGGTTGTCGACGCTCGTGCGGGCTCGACGCAAATGGGAGCTCGCGAATGAGCGCACGGCACGGGTATCGAAATCGAGCTCACGCTCGCTCAGCACATTGACGGCGGAGTCGAAGTCGAGGATATGCAGGATGGCGTGGTTGATCTTCACGAAGCGGTCCCTTCTGTATCATCCGAACTTCGCCATTATACCCGCGGCTGTTTGCAGCGCCTTGGTGACGAAGTCACAGACAAGGAGACGGCATTTGCGTATGGTAGATACCGATAGGACACCCGGGGCGCACACCCCGATGCAAGCGAAAGGCTAGCGCAACCACGAGGCACCGTCGGCATGCTTACTTGCCAATCGAGGGTAAGAATGTTGATAACAGAGTCTGAAAACCGGAGGATTTTCGACATTCTTACCGCCAGAGGTGTCGCATCGTCCAAAAGCCCCACGTCTCCCGCAACCCGCGATGCCTACATCCGGTCCACCTGTACACACCAGATTGTCCGACAACCACCGGGGCCCCAACGAAAGGAACCGAGCATGAAAGTCATTATCATCGGAGGCGTTGCCGAAGGAGCGATCGCCCCGTCACGACCGGACGTTCATCTCCCCATCGCCAACACGCTGCGCAATTGCCCCAAAGGCTGGATGCGCGCTCTTGAGGGAGTCGATGATGCCGCTCGCCGCCCCCGCGGCACGCTCGACCGTCGCCGTTTTCACGAACGATATGACCACGTCTTTAACGAACTGCTGCAGGTCCTCATCGAGCGTTTCGACGGCATTGAGCATGAGCGGCACATTCGTCTTGCGATCCGCCATGATATCCGAAAAATGCGTGGCACCCGTCACGCCGATGACGTCGAAGAGCGCATCGACGAACCTACCGCGCTCGGCGAGCGTGTACTTGTCCATCCATGCGTCGAGGGTTGCATCGAAGAGCCGTGATGATGCGGTATAGCCATCTGCCCGCACGAATTCGGCGGCATCGACGTCCACGGCCCAGAGGAAGGGATTGTGCTGGAGCATCGACATGCCGTCACTCTCGACGATAGTCGGTGTGAAATCCGGCGCCTCGGAAAGCACGGCGCCAATCATGGTCGACTTGGGCACCGTCTTCTCCATGATGGGCATAATGCGACGATAGGGCTCCGCGGCGCAGAACTCGCGATGGAATCCCGGACCATCGTGAGAGAATACGCGCCGGATGCGCTCCCGGTGCACGGGCACGCACATGGCGGCGGCGTACACCGCGAGGTTTCCGCCTTTGGAATGACCACCCACGTACAACGTGCCGGACGTCAGCTCGGCAACATCGTCTACATATGCGGCAGCCTCCTCCTGGGCGGGAACGGGACTCAGGAAGGTCATGTTGAAGTCTTCCTTCCAGCCCACAACGGTGGAATCAGTCCCGCGAAACGCGATATAGGACGAACCGTCGGGAAGCCGAAACGTCATGGCGGCGAATTGCTCCTCGCTCACGTTGTCCGTCCTGAACCGCAAGATGGACAGGCGGCACGACCGAAACCGCGGGCTCGCGCATACGGCGAATAGGAGGTCCCGGCTGCCCTGTACATCCCAGCTCGTTCCGAACATATCGTCGAAATCCTCAGCTCGGAGGAGCTCATGCAGGGCGACCCCGCGCACCGTGCACGCGCGCGTGAGCTCAGGCCCCACGTGCGTGTAGGAGAGCCAGGAGAACACCAGGCTGTCGACCGTACACAGGGGACGCTCTTCGAACGTATCCATGGCCGTACGCACGTAATCCAGGAAATTCCCGGCGGGTTTTGCCTTGAGCGACAGCTTTCCCTTTTCTTCCATGGAGCGTCCGCCTCCCATCGACCATCCGTTTGGACCATTCTAGCCCGTGCGTGCACCCAAAAGCCCACGGCGACGAGGCGCGGGCGAAAGAAACCCCCGGCTCCCGCTAGGGAACCGGGGGCCTGGACATGCTCTCGACGAGGGACGCACACACTATGCACCCGTCCCCACAAGTACGTTAGTCGTTGAGACCGGCGTCGTCGATGATGGCCTTGAGGGCGGCGGCGGACTTCTGGAACTCGGCGTTCTCATCATCGGACAGGGCGACGGGAACGCGCGTCACCACGCCGTTGCGGCCGATGACGGTCGGCACGGAGATGCACAGGTCGTTGAGTCCGTACTCTCCCACCATGAGGCTGGATACCGGCAGGACCGTGTCCTCATCGCGCATGATGGCGGTGCAAATGCGACGCACGCTCATGGCGATGCCGTAATAGGTGGCGCGCTTCTTCTCGATGATCTCGTAGGCGCTGTTCTTCACATCATCGGCGATACGAGCCTCCGCGGCCTTATGGTCAAAATGACCGTGCAGCTCACAGTAATCATTCAGCGGCACGCCGGCGACCGTGGCGCTGGACCAAGCGGCGACCTCGGAATCGCCGTGCTCACCCACGATGTAGGCATGAACGTCGCGCGGATCGACGCTCAAGTGCTCCCCCAACATGTACTTGAGGCGGGCGGTGTCGAGTACGGTGCCCGAGCCGATGACCTGGCGCTCGGGCAGGCCGCTCATCTTGATGGCGGCGTACGTGAGAACGTCGACCGGGTTGGAGACGATCAGCAGGATGCCGTTGAAGCCGCTCTCGCGGATCTGGGGGATGATGCTGCCGAAGATGGCGACGTTCTTGTTAACGAGGTCGAGGCGGGTCTCGCCGGGCTTCTGGGCGGCACCGGCGGTAACGACGATGACGGCGGCGTCTGAGACGTCGGAGTAGTCGCCGGCGTAGATCTTCATGGGGCTGCCGAAGGAGACGCCGTGGGCGATGTCGAGAGCCTCGCCCTCAGCGCGGTTGCGGTCGACGTCGATGAGGACCATCTCGGTGAAGAGGCCGCTTTGCATAAGGGCGAATGCCGAGGACGAGCCGACGAACCCGCAGCCAATCACGGCGACTTTACGATCGTTAACCATGTGAATACTTCCTTTCCAATGCTCGACCCATGCGAGCAATTACCAATTACGTTATTTGCGACACTTCACGGTACCACTCGACACGTTCGCCGAATTTGCACTTGTGAAAACTTGCAAAACCGATTATAAGACATGCCCCCGCTGGGACCTACCCTAAAATACCCGCCTCCTCGATGGCGGAGACGGCGCGCTCGAGGCCCTCAGGCGGCAGAACGAGCGCCATACGGACATACCCCTCGCCGTGGGGCCCAAAGCTTGCACCGGGCGTCACGATAACCCCGGCCTTCTCCATGAGCTCCTCGCAAAATGCCATCGAATCGGTACGGCCACCGGGCAACTTGACCCATACGAACATGGAGCCATGCGCGTTGGGGCGCTCCCAACCCAGGCGCTCGAGGCCATCGCACAGGGCGTCGCGACGTTCCTGATACGTGAGGCGCTGTTCCTCAACTTCCTCAAGTGGTCCGGTGAGCGCGGCGATGGCGGCTTTCTGGATGGGCAGGAACATGCCGAAGTCGATCTGGCTACGCAATTTGGCAAAGGCGGCGACCACATCGGGGCGACCCACCAAAAAGCCGATGCGCGCGCCCGTGACGTTGAACGATTTGGAAAGCGAGAAGAACTCCACGCCAACCTCGAGCGCGCCGGGATGCGCGAGGAACGTGCCGCCGCGCGGGCCGTCGAAGACGATGTCGGAGTAGGCGTTGTCGTGGACGATGAGCAGGTCGTGCTCGCGCGCGAACGCGATGATCTCGTCGTAGAGGGCATCGTTGCCCACAGACCCCACGGGGTTTGCCGGAAGGGAGACGATCATGTACTTGGCGCGGTCCGCCACCGCGGGGTCGATGCCCGCCACGTACGGCAGGAAATCATGCTCGGCATCGAGCGGGTAATAGGCGAGCTCGGCGTCGGCGATCTTAGCGCCCGCCTCGAAGACGGGATAGCACGGATCGGGTACGAGAATGGTATCGCCCGGGTCGAGCAAGGCGAGGCCCAAATGCCCCACGCCCTCCTGCGTGCCATTGCACGAGGCTACCATGTCGGGCGTGATGCCCTCGACGCCAAAACGACGGGCATAGTAGTCGCACACCGCCTGCTTGAGCTCAGGCACGTCGCGCAGGGAGTACTTCCACATCTGCGGATCTTGAGCGGCCTCGGTCAACGCCTCCACGACATGCGGGTACGGGGCGAAATCAGGCGTACCCACAGAAAGGTTGTAGATCGTACGGCCCCGTTCCTCGAGGGCGACGCGGCGGGCGTTGAGGGAGGAAAACACCTCGGCGCCAAAGCGGTCGAGACGGCTTGAGAACTGCATGAACTGGTCCTTTCTCGTGCGCAGCGGTTGCATGTCGTGCGCCTTCGGGGCGTTCGATCTCATGCGGTGCCGCGCGCCTACTCAAGGGCGACGGCCGACGCACGGACGCGAGGCCCCGTGACGGGATCGGCAACCCCACCACGTTGGGCGCTTCATCCATTATGCGCCTGTTGCCCCCAGAGGGGAACGAACGGGGAAAATAAGGCCCCGCCGAACGATTCGACGAGGCCAAAACGCGGTTCCACTGGACAATGAGCATGGCCGGGCCCGATAGCCACCAAGGGTCGAAACTAGCGTCCCGCTACTTGACCTGACGGACCTCGATATTCTTCTCGTACTCCTCAACATGGGCGAAGTCGCCCAGTCCGGCACACTCGACCACATTGGCGCCCGTCGCCATCGAACGGCGCAGCGCGTCCTCCACGCGGTCGCGCTCGGCAAACCAAATGGAAAGGAAGGCAGCGAGCGAGGAGTCGCCGGCGCACACCGTGGAGCGGACTTCCACATCGAAGGTGCGGTTGGAGAACCACAAGTGCTCCCCATTTGAGAAATACGCTCCGGCACCACCAAGCGTGAGCAGAACGTTTTGCGCGCCACGAGCATGCAGCTCCGCCATAGCGTCCGCCACGGAGGCATCATCACCGGCGGTGACGTCGATACCGAAGATGTCGCGAAGCTCGTCATCGTTCGGCTTGATGAGCAGCGGCTCGAGCTCGAGAAGTTCAGCGAGCTGAGGGCTCGAGATGTCGAGTACGAATTGGGCGCCCTTCGCGCGAACGCGCTCGATGGCGCCGCGCAGGAAGCCCTCGGAAGCATTCGGCGGCAGCGAACCCGAGATTACCAGGCAGTCGAGGTCCTCAAGCCCGCTGATAAGGTCGAACATGGCCTGCTCGTCCGCCGCGGTGATCGCGGCACCGGCGTTCACCATGTTGTACTCGGTATCGGGGCCGGCATTTAAAAAGACGTTCACGCGCGTGATGCCCTCGGTCCAAACAGGCTTGACGCCGACGCCGAGCTCACGCGCGCCCTCGACGATGTAGCGGCCGGAGAATCCAGCGAAGAAACCCAGAATCGCCGTATCGACGCCATAGTGGTCGAGGGTGAATGAGACGTTGAGGCCCTTGCCGTTGGGCGTGTACACGGCATCGCGCGTGCGGGTGACCGTATTTGGCTGCAGGCCATCGCAGCAGATGTTGTAGTCGATGGCCGGATTGGGAGTGAGAGTGTAGATCATGTGCCGCCCCTTTCTTACGACCTCGGGCACAGAGGGCAATGAATGAGAAGGTCGGCGGCGCGGTGAGGTGCGCCGCCGACCGACAGGCAAGCGTTGCGAGGAAGTCCTACGCCAGTCGCTCGTTGATAAGACCGGCGACCTTCGCGGGATCGTCCTCGGCCTTGCAGGCGGCGCGGAAGACATCGTCGGTCAGGGCCGTGGCGACCTTGGAAAGGATCTGTAGGTGAGCGGTGCCCGCCTGGGACTCCGGCACGAGCAGGGCGATGGCGCAGGTCACAGGAGCGCCGTCCATGGTATCCCACGCGGCGACACCATCTGCGGCCTTGAGCACGACCACCGCGGGACGCACCACCGCATCGGTCTTGGCATGCGGGATGGCGTAACCATCGACCATGCCCGTGGTTCCCTCGGACTCGCGCTTGAGGAACGCGGCGAGCAGGGCATCGGAGTCGCTGGCGATACCAGCCTCGACAGCGTGGGCGGTGATCGCCTTAAGGGCACCGTCGCGGTCAAGATCGGTGGCGGACAGGACATCGGAGTCCTTCACAAAGCCCTCGGAGTCGTCGGCGTCAACGGGAACCTCAGCAGGGGCTTCAGCCGCCTCAGCGGTAGCGTCGACAGGAGCGGGGGCATCGTTGACCGCCACCTCGGCCGTGGCTTCACGCTGGGCCTTCGTCCACTCGGCCTTCTTGAACGCGGTGAACAGGATGCCGCCCACGACCGTGCCGGCGAGGATGGCGAGGACCCACTGCAGGCCGCCATCGACCACGGGCAGGACCAAGAAGCCGCCATGCGGAGCGGGCACGTGAACGCCCAAGAGCAGGGTAAGCACGGAAGCAATCGCCGCGGAGAGCATCATGATGGGCATGACCGGCCAGATGTTCTTGGTCATGAACGGAATGGCGCCCTCAGTGATGTGCGTGCAGCCCAAGATGATATTGACGATGCCGGCATCGTGGTCCTCCTGGGAGAAGTACTTCTTGCCGGCAATGACGGCGAAACTCGTGACCAGCGGCGGAACGATGCAGGCAGCGGAAACGGCAGCCATGAACGCGGTGCCGTCGGCGTACTCCGCGGTGCCCACGCCAGCCTCGAGGCCGGCGCCCAGCAGCATGGTGCCGGTCACGTAGGCCGCCTTGTTGACCGGGCCACCCATGTCGACGGCGCACATGCAGCCGATGGCGATACCCAGCGGAATGGCGCCGGCGTGCTGCAGACTACGCAGAAAGTCCATCATGGCGTTGTTGATGGTAACCATCGGACCGGAGATGCCGAGCATCACGAGACCGACGATGAGCGTCGAGAACAACGGGTACAGGAAAATCGCCTTCAAGCCGTTGAGGTTGGCGGGCAGCTTGGCGAAGACCTTCTCGAGCAGCAGGATGACATAGCCGGCGAGGAAGCCGCCCACGATACCGCCGAGGAAGCCGAAGCCCACGCCGGAGCCGCCGGCGTCGATGAGGCCGGTCGCGGGGTTCACGGGAAGACCCTGGATGGCGATCATGCCGGCCACGAAGCCGGGGACGAGCGCCGGGCGCTTGCCGATGGACTCGGCGATGTAGGCGGCGAGCACAGGAACCATGAGGTTCATGGCGGTGCCGCCGATGGTCTTGAGCATCGCGGCGAACGTGTTGTAGTCGGCCGCGGTGGAGTCGAACGAGGTGATGCCCCACAGGAACGAGATGGCCGTGAGGACACCGCCGGCGACGACGAACACCAACATGTGGGACACGCCGTTCATGAGGTGCTTGTAGAGCTGATGGCCAATCGATTCCTTCTCGGCCTCAGCGGTCTCGGCGACGGCGACCGCAGCCGCAGCGGCGGGATCGGCTTTGGCGGCGAGGGCTGCGTCGATCAGGGCTCCGGCGGGCTCGACGGCAATCGCCTTAGAGACGCCAACGGAAACCATGGGCTTACCGGCGAAACGCTCGGCCTGGACGTCCTTGTCGGCGGCGACCACGACGGCGCGTGCGGCCGCGATCTCCGCCTGGGTCAACTCGTTCTCGACGCCCACCTGACCGTGGGTCTCGACCTTGATGGTAAGGTCGCGCTCGGCCGCAGCCTTCTCGAGCGCCTCCTTCGCCATGAAGGTGTGGGCAATGCCCGTGGGGCAGCCTGTGGCAGCGATGATGTCGTACTTCTCTGCCATGTTCCCTCCCTACTTCTCGTGCACCCCTTCGGTGCTTTCTGACAGCTTCAATCTACCATGCAGCGGTTTGATTGGTTTCTTTCATATATTAAATCTTCTGTGAAAGGTATTTCAACAGCCGTGAACGGCAAGAATCTTCCATTTACGGCATTGTTAATGAAAGAAATCAGTCATTGGGTATCATAAAGGAAAGGCAACCCCCTAAGGAGAGTCATGACCGCCCAAGATCTTCCGAGCGCACTCCCGCTCATCACCTCAAGCCGTCGCTTCCTCGACAGCGAGCAGCGCATCGTCGACTTCATCTTGGCCAACCCCGATCGCGCGCCCCAGATGACCTCGGCGCAGCTCGCCCGTGCCAGCAGCACGTCCGAGGCGTCCGTGTCCCGCTTCTGCAGGAAGCTCGGCTTTAAGAATTTCCGCTCGTTCCAGTTTTCCCTTGCCCGCGACCTCGCTGTCCAGGACGATGAGCAGGTCACGCGCGAGGTCTCGCTCGGCGACTTCGCCCAATCGCTCGCGAACATCAAAAACGCCAAGCAGCTCGAGATCGCCTCGACGCTCGACGCGCTCGATGAGGCGACCATGCGCCGCGTGGTCGACCTGTTCTCGCATGCGGGCCTCATCATGTTCGCCGCGGTGGGCAACACCAACGCCGTGGCGATCGACGCCGCGATCAAATTCGGCCAGCTCGGCATCAGGAGCGTGGCGAACACGATCACGGAGAGCTCGACCTCGCTCGCCCTCACCATGCGCGAGAACGACGTGCTCGTCCTGATCTCCAACTCGGGAAAGTCGCAGAGACTCGAACGCATCGCCCACGCGGCAAAGCGCGGCGGTGCCACAGTAATCCTCATCTGCGGCAACAGTCACGCCCCGCTCGCGCGCCTCGCGGACATCGTGCTGCGCACCGTCAACTACGAGGCGCTCCTCACCACCGTGGACTTCACCTTCTCCAAGATCTCCGCCACCCTCATCATCGAGGTCATCTACAGCTTCCTGCTCTCGGTGCTGCCCGGCGCGCGCGATGCCATCAGCGGCTACGAGGAGCTTATCCAGCCCGACAAGGAGATGGAGTAAGTCGAGCGCGGTCCCTATGTCAGACTATCGATCTCCTCGAGCCAAAGGGCTGCGGAGGCGTCGCTGGGCATGCGCCAGTCGCCGCGCGGGCTCACGCTCACCGAGCCGACCTTGGGGCCGTCGGGCAGGCAGCTGCGCTTGAACTGCTGGGCGAAGAAGCGGCGGTAGAACGTCCGCAGCCAATACAGGATCGTCGCCGGCTCGTAGGCGGGCGCGGCGCCCGCCACCGGGCCGCCATCCGCGGGCGTGGCGAACGTGCGGCACGCCATGCGGTAGATCTTGCCCGGTGCGAACCCATGGCGCAGCATGTGGTAGAGGAAGAAGTCGTGCAGCTCGTAGGGACCCACCAGATCCTCGGTGCGCTGTGCGATCTCGCCGTCGCCCGTGGGCGGCAAAAGCTCCGGCGACACCGGCGTGTCGAGCACGTCGCGCAGGGTCACCGCGGTCTCGCCGCCAAAGACATCGGCCGCGTATGCCACGAGATGGCGCACAAGCGTCTTGGGCACGCCCGCGTTGACGCCGTACATGCTCATGTGGTCAGCGTTGTACGTGGCCCATCCGAGCGCGAGCTCCGAGAGGTCGCCCGTGCCGATGACGAAGCCGCCGACCTCATTGGAGAGGTCCATGAGGATTTGCGTGCGCTCACGCGCCTGGGCGTTCTCGTAGGTGACGTCGGTCACGCTCGGGTCGTGGCCGATGTCGGCGAAGTGGCGGCTCACCGCCTCGCCGATGGCGATGGTGCGGAAGTCGACGCCGAGGTGCTCGGCAAGGCACTCGGCGTTGGACTTGGTGCGGCTCGTGGTGCCAAAGCCCGGCATGGACACGGCGTGGACGCCGGAGCGCGGCAGCCCCAGCGCGTCGAAGGCGCGCACCGTGACCAGCAGGGCGAGCGTCGAGTCGAGACCACCGGACAGGCCGATCACCGCATGCTTGGTGAACGTGTGCGCCAGGCGCGTCTTGAGGCCGGCCGCCTGCAGGTTGAAGATCGTCTCGCAGCGCTCGGCTCGCTCGGCCTCGCCCGCGGGCACGAACGGAGTGCGCGGCGCGATGCGCGAGGTCTCGAGCGCAGAACGCGTGATGGGGTAGGCGCGCACCGGTGACAAGCCGTCCATCTCGGCGGCCTGCTCCGGGGTCGGGCGGGTTCCATCGTCGCCGACGGCGAAGGTGCAGGACAAGACGGCCTGCCCCATCTTGGTCGCCGGGTCGAGCATGCCGCCCATGCCGCCAAAGGAGAAGCTCACCTCGCGACAAGGGGCTTCCTCACCCGCCGGGCGCGCCCACGTGTTCGAACGGCGGCGCTCGGCGACCAGCATGTCGAGGTCTACATCGGCCACGGCCATGTCGCGCGTGAACAGCTCAGTGCGGGCGAGCAGGGATCCGTTCTCGGCGATGAGGTTCTCACCCGCGAAGACGAGGTCGGTGGTGGACTCGCCCTCCCCCGCGTTGGCGTAGGCGTAGGCGCTGTACAGACGGGCGGACTGGCCGCGCACGAGGTCGTGACGGTACGCGGATTTGCCGATCACCTCGTCACTCGCACTGAGGTTCAAGATCACGGTCGCCCCGCCATCGAGCGCCATCGACGTGGAAGGCGGATTGGGAACCCAGAGGTCCTCGCAGATCTCGACCCCGATCGCCACGTCCGAACACCCCTCGTCCACGCAGCGATACACGAGCCCCGCGCCGAGGGGAACCATCCGATGGGCGATGGGACGCATCATGAAATACGGTCCCGAAGGTGCCGGTGTGAACCAGCGACCCTCGTAGAACTCTCGGTAGTTGGGCAGGTGGGTCTTGGCGGTCATGCCGAGCAGCTGGCCCGCGCAGCAGCAGGCGGCGCAGTTGTAGATGCTCTCCCCACTCGCATACGGCATGCCCACCGTGTAGAACACGGGCAGCTCGCACGTCCGCTCGAGCAGCCAAGCGAGGGCGTTCTCGCATGCGCGCAGTAAAGCGCGATCATGGAAGAGGTCAGCGCAGGTATACCCCGTGAGGCACAGCTCGGGCAATACGAGGACGCGCACGCCCTCATCGGCCGCGCGCCACACGCACGAGAGGATCGCCTCGGCGTTGGCCCTCACGTCGCCCACGCGCACCTCGGGTGTCGCCGCCGCGATGCGAAGGAACCCGTCGCCGGCGTCCGTGGTGGCCATCTCGGCGCCTGCAAGCTTCAACTCGTCCATGCGAGCCTCCTGAACTGTCCTCGGTTCATATGCGTTTCATTGTACCCGCTGTCCTCGCCGATCGCCCGTGCCAAACCCGCGCGCCGGCGTGCGCCGTCGGCCGCTAGACGCGGTTGGGGCGCCGCGGCGCAAATAGCGGGCCCGCGACCCTGGTGTACACGACCAGCCAGGCCATAGAAGCGCAAAAACCGCCTATCACGTCCGAAGCGTAGTGCACTCCCAGGTAGACGCGGGAAAACCCCACGGCAACGACCATGAGGGCAAGGACGACGCACAGCGCGGCGCGCAGACGACGATCATCGACAAAGCGCCAGGTGAGCCACATGAGGAGGCCGAAAAACGCCATGGCCGCCATCGAATGCCCCGAGGGGAAGCTGAATCCACCGATATCGACCAGCCTGAGGGAGATGTCGGGGCGCGGGCGCTGTATGGCGAACTTGAGCGCTTGGTTCAGGACGGTCGAGCACGCCAGATTGACCGCGCAGAACACCCCCACGCCCTTATGACCGCGCGCCCGGGCGCCCAGGGAAATCACGAAGATGCAGGCGATGAGTGGGACCGGGGTGACCAGGAACGAAACGACCTCCATGATGGGCGTCAACCATGCGGCGCGCACATGGTCGACCATGAGCGCGATAGCCGCTCGGTCGAGGGCCATGATCTCCCCTGCCAACACGCGGTTGAGCAAGACGAGAAACACCAGCAGGCAGAGCACCATGATCGCCGTGCGACGATTCGACATCACGAGCGAGCACAGGCGGGCACCCATGGTCCCCTCGTGCAAAGGGCCATCATCGTGCGAGGGCTCGTCGATGAGACGCGTCCGCTTTTCCTCAACCATCCTGCCTCCAGGGGGGCCACGCCCGCCGAACATGTTGTGCCGTTTCCATGGCGGCATTGTACCCGCGCAGGGCGACAATCAGCGGCCTTTCGCCAAACCCACAGCTCCCACGGGCATTTGACGAATGTCCGGACGAATCTCTATTATCGAACAAAGGTTCTGGAACACACGTTCGAAGGGAGACACATGGGAGAGCGCACCTATATCTGCATCGACCTCAAGACGTTCTACGCCTCCGTCGAATGCGCCGCCCGCGGGCTCGACCCGTTCACGCAGAATCTCGTGGTGGCCGACACCACACGAGGGCGTTCGACCATTTGCCTGGCCATCAGCCCCGCGATGAAGAAACTCGGCATCCGCAATCGCTGTCGACTCTTCGAGATCCCTCAGCACGTTGACTACGTGGCCGCCAAGCCCCGCATGCGTCACTACATGGAGATCTCGGCACGCATATACGGCATCTACCTCGAGTACGTGAGCCCACTCGATATCCATGTGTATTCCATCGACGAATGCTTCATCGACGCCACCCCCTACCTTTCACTCTACGGGCTCACCGCGCGCGAGTTCGCCGATGAGCTGCGCAGCGCGGTGCTTGCCCGTACGGGCATCACCGCCACCGCCGGCATCGGACCCAACCTCTTCCTCGCCAAGGTCGCCCTCGACATCACCGCCAAGCACGACCCAGATGGCATCGGCATCCTCGACGAGGAGCGATTCCGGGCGGAGGTCTGGAGGCACCGCCCCATCACGGACATTTGGGGCATAGGCCCGGGCATAGCGGAGCGCCTCTCCAAGTACCGCGTGCACGACCTCATGGGCATCGCTGCGCTCGACGAGCGGATCTTGTACCGCGAATTCGGCGTGAACGCGGAGTATCTCATCGACCATGCGCACGGCGTGGAGCCGTGCACTATCGCCGAGATACAGGCGTACCGCCCGCAGGCGACCTCGATGGTGAACGGCCAGGTGCTGGCACGAAACTATAGTTATAGCGAAGGGCTCACCATCCTTCGCGAGATGGTCGACGCGTCCGTGCTCGATTTGGTGGACCGGGGCGTCGTGGCGAGCTCCATATCACTGTACGTGGGCTACGGCAGCGAGGCGCGCGAAGTCCGACGACTGGACGCGAGCGGCAGCGCATCGTACCGCGACGGCTGCGGTAACCGGCGCAGCAGCACGGCCGAGGACATCCCGCGAAGGACCTCGCGGCCGCAGCACAGCGCGGCAACGACGGGGATGGCGGCAGCGGGGACTCGCGATCTCATAACCGAGAACGAGCCGCGCGGGACCCTTATCACCGGCGAACATGGCACGCGGCGCGTGGGTGGCAAGGGCGGCTACGCGCACGCAGGCAAGCAGCGAAAGCTCGGTGAGCGCACCAACTCGCGCAAGAAGCTCATGGCCCATTTCGAATCCCTCTACGCCGAATCCGTCGACCCTCGACGGCCCATCAAACGCGTCAATATCGGTTTTGGCGACTTGCTGCCCGAGGAACTCGCGACCATCGACCTATTCACCGATGTCGAGGCCGAGGCACGCGAGCGCGACCTGCAAAAGACGATCATCGACGTCAAAGGTCGCTATGGAAAGAACGCCCTGGTGAAGGGCAGGAGCTTGCGCCCGGAGGCTACGGGGCGGGAGCGCAACGACCAAGTTGGAGGACATCATGCATGACGACATGCGCCCAGACGCGGCAGGCTTGACGGCGAACGGCCGACCGCGCGCCAGCCGCGCTTCGCAGTTCATGCCCTTTGCGGCGCTCACCGGATACTATGAGCTCGCGCGGCAGCAGGAACGCATCACCGAGCCGCGACATGAGCTCACCGACGAAGAGGCCCTGGAGCTCTCCCGTACCATCATACAGGTGAAGAAGGGCGACCTAGTACGCGTGACCTATTACGACTGGGATGCCTACCACACGGTCTCGGGCGTGATAGCCCATATCGATTTCGCCTATCGAAGGCTGCAGGTCGTGAAAACCGTCATAGGATTCGACGACATCCTCGCCATCAAGCGGTAACACATGGCGGCGAGGGAGCATCAACCGCATCGAGCGTGCCACAATGGGTGCATGTGTAGGCAACCGCGGAGGGGAACCGCCTGTGAGAAACCACCCCGCGTCGACAGAGGAGGAACCATGGACAACGTGAGAAGCGCAGCGTACCGCACCACGGCGGAAAGCATCATCAAGAAGCTCGCCCTGCGCAACATGATCGGCCACTACTGCGAGACCGCGTCCGACGCCGTCGAGCTCGTCCGCGCTCTCGTCGCTAACGGCGAGAGTGTCACCTGGGGAGGCAGCGTCACGTTCTCCCAAAGCGGTGTGAAAGACGCCCTCACAGCCGACGGCCACCCCATGATCGACCGTATGGCGGCCCATACGCCGGAGGAGCAGGATGAGATGTGGCGTCGGCAGGTGAGCGCGGACTGGTTCTTCATGAGCACGAACGCCATCACGCTCAATGGCGAGCTCGTCAACATCGATGGCAACGCCAACCGCCTCGCTCTGCTGCTGCACGGCCCCAAGCATGTCTGCGTCATCGCGGGCATGAACAAGGTCGTCGCCGACGTGGAGAGCGGCATCAAACGCGTCCACACCGTCGCATGCCCCCTCAACGCCGCACGTCTGCACACAAATACCCCCTGTGAGCTCACCGGCGTCTGCGCCAACTGCCATGCGGAAGGATGCATGTGCTGCCAGGAGGTCATCACGCGCCACTCGCGCCACGAAGGCCGCATCCACGTCATCCTCGTGGGAGAAGACCTCGGCTACTAGCGCATCCCGCCCCGCCACGCGACCCACCCGGTCCCTGGCGAAATGCACCAACCTCGAAAGGACCCCATGAACAACTTCACCTTCTGCTCTCCCACCAAGTTCGTATTCGGCCGTGGCGTCACCGACCACGTGGGCACCGAGCTCGCGGCGGCGGGTCACCGGCGCGCGCTCATCGTCTACGGACAGGGCTCCGTGGTGCGCACGGGAACACTCGACCGCGTAAGGGCATCACTCGACGCGGCGGGTGTCGCGCATGTCGAGCTGGGTGGGGTGCGCCCCAATCCGGAGATTGGGCTTGTACGCAAGGGATCTGAATTGGCCAAGCACGAGGACGTCGATATCGTGCTGCCCGTGGGCGGCGGATCGGCCATGGACTGCGCCAAGGCCATCGCCGTCGGTGCCTGCTACGACGGCGACCCGTGGGACTTCTGGGCCAAAAAGGCGACGGTCGAGCACTGCCTGCCGCTCGCAGCGGTGGTAACCATCCCCGCTTCCGGCTCCGAGGCGTCCAACTCCTGCGTCATCAGCAATGATGCCGAGGGCCTCAAGAGCGGATGCACCAGTGAGCTCATCCGCCCCGCCATCGCCTTCCTCGACCCGGAGCTCACCTTCACCTTGCCTCCATACCAGACGGCGGCGGGCGTCACCGACATGATCGCCCATATCATGGAGCGCTTCTTCTCGGGCGAGCCCGCGGTCGGCGTGACGGACAACATCGCCTGCGGTCTCATCCGCGCCGCGATCGATGCCGCGTGCATCGTGATGGAAGATCCCGAGAACTACGATGCCCGCGCGGAGCTCATGTGGATCGGCACACTCGCCCACAACGGCCTCGCCGGCTGCGGCCTTGGCATCCCCGGCAAGCGCGACGGCGACTGGAGCTGTCACGGACTCGAGCACGAGCTGTCCGCCGTCGATCCGGGTATCACACACGGAGCGGGTCTCGCGGTCGTCTTCCCGGCCTGGATGCGCTACGTGTGGCAGAACCACCCCGAGCGGTTCCTCACGTTCGGCGCCGAAGTCTTCGGCATCGAGCCCGTCGATCCCGAGGTCGACGACCTATCGGACATCGACGAGGAAATCACGCCCGAACGCGCCGTACACGACGCCGTTGAGGCGACCATCGACGAGCTCCAAGAGTTCTTCGTCTCCATGGGTATGCCATCCACCTTGGGCGAACTCGGCATCGAGGAGACCGACATCGATCGACTGATCCGCGGACTGCGCATCAACCGCGGCGAGAGGTTCGGAACGTTCCAGTCGCTCACTCTCGACGATGCACGCGCCATCTACAAGAGCGCCTTGTGATCTCCAATTGAGGCAGGGGGTCATCGTTTCATGAACACGAGCGTGCGGCTGAGCTCCGCTTCACGAGAGAGTTCCGGGGCAAACGTATAGCCCACGTCAAACCGTTGGAGGGCGCTCGCGTCCTCCACGGAGTTCTCGGCCATCCAGCGGACCATGCTGCCACGGGCGATTTTGCTCGCCGTCGCACGCTGAACCGGCTTGCCCGCACGCACGTCCTCGCCAAAGACAATCGTGACGTGCGACGCGCCCTCGGGAAGATGGGGCAGCACCGCTTTCGCGTACTCCACGCTCGCGAGATTCACCACCGTGACGTCTGCGCCCGCCATATCGGGGTCGCATGTCCCCTCGGGCGCGGTCGCGCCGCAGACACTCGCGGCGATGTCAGCGCCCCAATAACCGTAGAGGTCCTTCGCTCCGTCGATCGACAGCTTCGCCGCCATCTCCAGTCGATACGGCTGGACCGCGTCGAAGGGTCTCACGCATCCGTAGAGCGCGGAGAGCACCCACAGGTGAGCCTGCAGCCACTCGAGGGCTTTCGCATCGAGCACGTCGGGTGCCATGCTGCGATACTGGATGCCCACGTACGATGTGATCGCAGGGCAAACCAGACGTGCCACGGCGGCATCCCGCAGCTCGCCTCCATCCATCACGCATCTGAACTCCGCGAGGCGCTCGATGTTCTCGACGAGTAGTTTGTCGTTGACCCGCCAGAGCTCCTTGAGGCCTGCACTCCCCCGCTCATCCTCGATCGTGCGCAACGCACGGACGATTCGCGCGGTCTTCTGCGGGAACGGAGGAATCCCCCGCGGGGCGAATGCGTCGGAGTCAACGCGCATCTGTTTCGCGGGGGAGATGATGACCTGGATCATGGGGGACCTTCCAAGGAGACAGTGCGGCTACATATCAGGTCCTCATACCCAAAATCCGCACCCGTGAGCGTTTTGGGTCAATTGGCACTCGTCTCCAATTGCGCAGCGGCTAGGCGATGTGGCCCAGGAAGTCCTTGGTCCGCTCTGATGTGGGATGGTCGAAAACCTCCTCAGGCGTGCCCTGCTCCACGATGACGCCGCCGTCCATGAAGATGACGCGATCGGCAACGTCACGGGCGAACTGCATCTCGTGGGTCACCACGATCATGGTCATGCCTTCGCGCGCCAAATCGCGCATGACACCCAGGACATCACGTACGAGCTCGGGGTCGAGAGCACTCGTGGCCTCATCGAATAGCATGACGTGCGGGTTCATCGCCAGTGCTCGAGCGATGGCAACGCGCTGCTGCTGACCACCGGAAAGCTGGGCAGGCATGAAGTCCACGCGGTCGCTGAGCCCGACTTTGGTCAGCTCCTCGACTGCGATGCGCTCCGCTTCCTCCTTACTGCGCTTGAGAACCTTCTGCTGGGCCATCATGACGTTCTTCTTGGCGGAAAGATGCGGGAACAGGTTGAACTGCTGGAATACCATGCCGAGCGTCGACCGCACCTTGTTGATATCCACGCCCTTTTTGGTGATATCCACGCCCTCGACCACGATGGAGCCCTGCGTGGGCGTCTCAAGCAGGTTCACACAGCGCAGCATCGTCGACTTACCGGAACCCGACGGCCCCAGCACCACCACGACCTCACCGCGGTGCACGTCCAGGTCGATTCCACGCAGCACGACGTTGTCGCCATATGCCTTATGCAGGCCGCGGATCCGGACCACAGGCCCCTCCGCAGAGGCGTTAGACGCACCGGATACGTCCACGGTCTTTGCGTTGTCACTCATCTCAAGCACTCCCTACAGGTTCGCGATGTGATCGGCGGGCGTGGGGACCATCGTTCCCGCGCTCTTGGCGGGCTTCTTGCCCTGTGGTCCGGCATTCGTGCCGGCGGTGGCTCCGGTGAGGCGCGCCTCAAGCATGCTCACGAGACGAGCAAGCGGCAGCGTAACCACCAAATAGAACAGAGCGGCAACCACATAAGGCGTGATGGAGCCCGTTGTGGCCACGATCGTCTTGGCGTACATCACGATCTCCATGACGCCCACGGCCGCAAGTAGCGACGTGTCTTTGTACAGCAAAATGAATTCGCTGGTGAGTGTGGGGATCACGTTCCGGAACGTCTGCGGGATGATGATCGACACCATGGTCTGGG
Source organism: uncultured Collinsella sp. (assembly GCF_959026545.1). NCBI lineage: Bacteria > Bacillati > Actinomycetota > Coriobacteriia > Coriobacteriales > Coriobacteriaceae > Collinsella > uncultured Collinsella sp. The sequence goes on along the minus strand of NZ_CAUFLV010000005.1, from coordinate 106,951 downwards.
TGGCACTCATGCCCAGCGAACGGGCCGCCTCGGACTGTCCCTTGGGGATGGACTGGATACCGGCGCGAAAGATCTCACACAGGTAAGCGGCGGAATTCATGGCCATGACGATGACGCCGAGCGTGTAGTTGTCGATATTGACACCTGCAAGCGGCAAGCCGAAGAACGCAATGTAAATCTGCAGGAACGCCGGCGTGCCACGGATGATGTTCACGTAGACGCCCGCGATGGCGCGCAGGATGCGCGACTTGGAGATACGCATGAGCGCGAACATGAAGCCAAAGGGAATGGCGAGCGGGAACGCCACCAGCACGATGGCGACGGACATCAGAAAGCCGGAGAAGATGATGGGCAGGCTGCTCACAATGAGCACCGGATTGAAGAACAGGCGCAAAAACGTGTTCGAATTCCACGCCTCGACCCATGCCTGGTCCTCGAGAAAGGCCTTGAACTGGTCGAACGGGGTCACGCCCTTGACCTCGACCGCGGGGATTCCCTCCACATCGTGCTCGGTGCCGTCGGCGAGCGTGTACGTGCCCTCGCAGAGCATCTCGCCGCCAGCGGCAGGGAACACCACGTCGTACAGCTCGACACGGAAGAACCGACCCGCGGGTGCCGCCTCGGGAAACGTCAGGACGAGCGTCTCCCCATTCGTCTCGATATCAGGCTCGATGAACTCGCGATCCATGAGGTCCTCGCCCGAGAGCATCGTCACGCGCAGGTCATCGGTGGTGAACGTCGTGCCATCGGGCACGGTGAGCGAAAGACCGGCAACGGCCTCATCGGTGTCTGCCTGCACCTCCCAGGTGATACGCGTTTCCGTACCGCCGAGCACGTCACTGCCGGAATCCCCGTTGGGGCGGCAGGTGAGCTTCTGGACCTCCAAGGCATGAGCGGGTCGCGGCACGGCGCATACGGCCGCCAACGCGACGAGCACGGCGCAGCACGGCAACATCGCGTGCATGGCCCAGCGAATGACGCGGGCCAGCCCCGCATTCCCCGTCGACGCGCAATGCCGTCCGGTGTTCTCCATGGTTCTCCCCTTCCTCCGCCCACGTCACGGTGCGCTCATGGCGCTTCCGATCTAAGGGCGCTCCAGATACCAGACAGCCCTCCCCGCACATACGGGAAGGGCTCGCGTTGATGCGGCGCGGGTGCGCTACTTGATGTTGTACTTCTCCATGAGGGCGTCGACGGTTCCATCCTCGGTGAGCTTGGCAATGGACTCGTTGATGGCATCCTTGAGCGCGGTGTTGTCCTTGTTGACGGCGATAGCATACTCCTCGCCCGTGGAGACCTGCTTGATGACCTGCTCGTTGCTGAAGGAGGTTGCGACCAGCTGAGCGGCAACGGAGCGGTTGGTCACCAGCGCGTCGGCCTGATCGGACTGGACGGCGGCGAAGCAGTCGGTGGCGTTCTTGAACGGGACGAGGGTCGCGTTGGGGAAGTTCTCCTTGGCAAAGGCCTCGGCGGTGGAGCCAGACTGGACGGCGATCTTGATACCCTCGGCGTCCAGCGCCTCAGCGTAGTTGTCGCCAGTGATGTCGGCGTTGTCCGCCATGGTCACGATGGCCTGATCGTCCATGTAGTAGGAATCGGTGAAGTCGACCTCGTCCTCACGCTCGGGCGTGGCGGTGATGGCGGCAATGCCGATGTCGTACTTCGCGCCGGAGGCGACACCGGGCACGATGGTGTCGAAGTCGACGTTCTCGATCTGGAGGTCGAGGCCGAGGTCGTCGGCGATGGCCTGGGCGAGCTCGAGGTCGAAGCCCTTATACTCGCCGTCTTCCATGTACTCGAACGGCTCGTACTCGGCGGACGTGCCGATGGTCAGCTTGCCGTCGGAAACAAGGGTGTAGCCCTCATCGGTCGCGGCGTCGGCGGCGGCGGAACCCGCTGCCGGGGCGCCAGATCCGCCACAACCGGTGAGCGCCAAGGCGCCAGTCATCGCAATCGCGACGGTCAACGCGCCAAGCTTCTTCTTCAACATGATTGCATCCCTTTCCCTCTTTTGTGCATACAAGCAGATGCTTGGGGAAGGAGTATACGCTTTACCGTATGAGAGAAACCATTAAATGCAGAATATTTCTCAATTGTTACCGTTCTATGTAATCCGATGAGACAATAAGCTCAGTTTATGCATGATGCAATTGGGGACGTACCCCAAGTGCACCAAATGGCTACTCGGCGGGCGGTTCCTCCACGGGGGCGGCATCGTCGTCTGCGAGCGCCTCGACCTCGGCGCGTTTTCCGCCCAGGGCCGTCACACGACGCACCGAGCAGGCATCCCCCTCACCCTCGGAGTCCTTGACGTAGCTCAATGCAACCTCATCTCCCACGTGGTAGCGCACGATATCGACCAGGCCGGGAAGAGCAACGTCGTAGATGGAATCATCGCCCTCAAGGGTGAGATAGAAGTGCGAATTACCATCGATGACTGCTTGGGCCATGGACGCGACTCTGCCAGTGACCTCGACCTCCGCGCCAGACGCCGCCGCCTCATCCTCGGAAAGCGCACCGGAAGAGGCGAGCATCTGCAGGTAGCTCTCCTGCGTGGTTGCAACCGTGGATCCCGTCGCCACGCTCTGGTAATGCTCGACGTTGATCATGGCGTACATCTTCACCAAGCCCGCATTGTCCTTGAGCGCCATGAAGTACGTGGGCTGCCCCGCCACATTCAGCAGCAACGGATAGGTCGCCTCATATTTGAGGTTCTGGACCTGCCCCTCGGCGCTCGCCTGGGCGGAGTCCTCGGTGGCACCGGCGACGGGGTAGTAATGCGACTCACCCGTGCGCTGATTGACGAGGATGAAGCCCACGTTGGAGCTATCGGCGGTCACCGAGCTCACACCCGTGTACAGGTAGATGTCATCACCCTGCGCCAAGTAGTTGTACCCAAGCTCGCCATCGCTGCCCTGCGTAGTGCGCACCACGCCCTGCTGCCCGAGCCAGGAATTGAGCCATCCACCTCTGTAGGCACCGCTCCAATTGTACTGCTCGATGATGAGATCGCTCGGGTAAGCGCGGTCCACCCACGTGGGGCAATCCTCGATGGCATGGTCCTCGGTCTCGCCCGTGCAGGCGTTCACCAGCACCACCCGTTGTATCGTCGTGCCTTCGAACAGGCCGATGGTACGCCTCTGAACGGGAAACACCCACCAAGGTGTGCCATCCTCATCAAGCTCAAAGGACTTCTGGTCGAACATGTACGTTGGATACTTGAGTTGCACGTAGCGGTCGATATTGCGCGCGAGCGGCTCGCTCTCGGAGTAACGAATGGGTTCCTCCAGACGAACGACCTCGGCTTCCTGCGTGACCATATCGACCAAGACATACGCCGGGATGCCGTCGCCACGGTGGCTCAACCACTTGAAGAGGTCGGCATAGGTGAGCGGACTCACGCGTACCGGACGCCCCTGGTAATTGATCTGACTGTACGCGGGACTGATCTCGAACTGGCTCACGAACTCAGGGATCGATCCCATAGCGCGCGAGCCGAGCAGCTGAGCGGACGCGCGGTCGATAACGGGAACATCCGCATAGTCGACTTCCTCGATATCCTCGGCGAAATTACCCTCGGTGGTCTTGAGGACCGAGGCGAAGCGCTCGGCGTTACCCGGGATGAACGGCTCGCCCATAATCAGGCCGATGAAGAACGCCGCGACCACCGCAACTGGAATCAGGGCGAGACGGTTGAACAACGAGGAGCGGTGCTCAGAGCGCAAACCGAACACTTTGAGCCCCACGAAGCAGACGATCGAAATGAGAATGATCCAGTTCCACACACGAGGACTGTGGATATTGAGTGCGGGATGGAACCACCAATATGCGATCAGCGCCGCAATGCCAAGGACGACGAGCATGACGATGAGCGCCGTGCGACTCCACGTGGCAAGGCGTTCCATGAACGGCGGCACGGGGATATCGATGTGCGACCCCTTGGCCCTTTTCTTGCGGGCGGCCTTATTGCGCTCGCGGGCGGACTTGGGCTCGACATGCCCACGACCGGCACCCTTCTTCCCGCCCCTGCCCGAGGCGTCCGCGCCGTCGGGCGAGGCGTCCTCCACCTCGACCTCAACATCGATGGGGTCCTCGCCGCTCGGCACCTCCACGCCGGCACGCCTCAGCATGTCCAGAATCTCATCGTGGTTCATCGGGAAATCAATCCTTCCGCATACAGACAACGGTACGGATGATACCCAGTTCACCGAGGCCCCAACGCGACCCAAGCCTCCGCGAGCGATGCCCGCTGCGCGAAGGGCGGCACGCCAACCGGGGCGGGGCTCCATCCACCTACCCATGTTTCCATGAAAAAATGCCTCCCCTCGCGGGCGGAACAGCAATCAGGCAAGGGCCGGCGGCGGAGAACTTGACCTGAACCCGACTTCAAGGGATAACCTTTTGCAGACACATCACGCCGGGAACCGCGCATGCGGGACCCCGCGCGCCGTATGGCAGTCCGCACACGCAAGGAGTCCCCCATGTCCCAACGCAACGTCACCAAGCTCGAAAAGCCCGCAGTCAAACGCACACTGCGGCGCTTTTGGGAGGTCACCCGCATGAAGCCGGGCGCCGCGGCGCTCGCCGTGTTCACCTCCGTCGCCTACGTGGCGCTCCTCATCTTCGTGAACACCTGGGTGATGGGCCTCATCGTGGACCGCGTGCAGGCCTCACCCGTCGCGCCCGACCAGGTTTGGGAGGTCTTCGGGCCCTATATCCTGGCGCTGCTGCTGGTGAACTTCGTAGGCCAGGTCTGTTCCAAGCTGCAGGACTACGCCGTCTACAAGCTGCAGATCAACGGCAATTACCATCTGGCACGCCTGTGCTTCGACACGCTCTCCAACCAGTCCATGACCTTCCACACCAGCCGATTCGGCGGCGCGCTCGTGAGCCAGACGAGCAAGTTCATGAGCGGCTATACCCAGATGGTCGACGTGGTGGTCTACTCGCTCATCCCCACCATCGCCAGCACCGTCTGCACCTTCATCGCGCTCGCCCCGGCCGTGCCCGCCTACGCCGCGGCGCTCGCCGTCATGCTCGTGGTGTACGTGATCGTGACCACCCGTATGTACCAGCGCATCCTGCCGCTTTCCGCCGCCACCGCCAAAGCGCAAAACCGCCTTTCGGGTGTGCTCTCCGACGCCGTGACCAACATCCTGGCCGTCAAGACCTGCGGGCGCGAGGACTTCGAGCGCGAGCTCTTCGACGAGGCCGACCTCGCCGCCATGCAGGCAGAGAGCCGCTCCATGCGCGCGACCATGCAGCGCGGCTTCACCACGAGCGGCATCATCACCGTCATCATGCTCATCGTCTCGATCTTCGTGGCGGGCGGCAACGCGTGGTTCGGCATCTCGAGCGGCATGCTCGTCATGATGTTCTCCTACACCTACCAGCTGTCCATGCGCTTCAACTACATCAACTCGATGATGCAGCGCATGAACCGCGCCATCGGCGATGCGAGCGAGATGGCGCGCATCCTGGACGAGCCGCGCCTGGTGGAGGACGCGCCCGGCGCCCCGGAACTCGCGGTGCGCGAGGGCGCCATCGACTTCGAGCACCTGGGGTTCGCCTATGCGGACGCCGCCGAGGGCGACCGAGTCTTCACCGACCTGAACCTCCATATTCCCGCCGGTCAACGCGTGGGACTGGTGGGGCGCTCCGGCTCGGGCAAGACGACCCTCACCAAGCTGCTGCTCCGCCTGTCCGATGTGCAGGACGGCCACGTGTACGTGGACGGCCAGGACATCTCGGCATGCACGCAGCAGAGCCTGCGCCGGCAGATCGCCTACGTCCCGCAGGAAGCGCTGCTGTTCCATCGCTCTATCCGCGAGAACATCGCCTACGGGCGACCCGAGGCAAGCGAGGAGGAGATCCTGCGCGCCGCCGAGCTGGCCAACGCCCGCGAGTTCATCGACCGCCTGCCCGCCGGCCTCGACACCCTCGTGGGCGAGCGCGGCGTCAAGCTCTCGGGTGGGCAGCGTCAGCGCATCGCCATCGCGCGCGCCATCCTCACCGATGCCCCCATCTTGGTGCTTGACGAGGCCACGAGTGCCCTGGACTCCGAAAGTGAGGCACTCGTGCAGGAGGCGCTCGAGAACCTCATGCGCGGCCGCACCTCAATCGTGGTGGCGCACCGCCTCTCCACCGTGGCGGCACTCGACCGCATCGTGGTCTTGGCAGACGGCGAGATCGTCGAGGACGGCACGCACGCCGAGCTCGCGGCGGCCGGCGGCGAGTACGCGGCCCTGTGGAACCGCCAGACCGGCGCGTTTTTGGACGGGGAATAAACCGGGCGAAGTTGTGGCGGGGCAAGCCGGGCCGAGGACGGACGTGCGAGGTTACGAGGAGGCATATCCTGCCGGAATGCAACTCACCAAGCTGCGACGAGCCCCCGCTCGAGGATGCGAGAGCTTTTTCGTACTCATTTTGGGATTAGTCAAATATACGCGATCGAAGACTGACTGCGACCTGCAGTTTTGTTAGACCAAGTTCCCACACTACTTCATCCTTTTTAAAAACGATACGAAAAACCTCAACTTCTCAGCGCAGGGGCGCCTGGCGTTACCCCGCCAGCCCGCGCAGGTAGGCGATCTCGCCGGCATAGCCCGCCAGATCGTCGTGCGGGGTCTCCAGGATGAACGGCAGGTCACGCAGGACAGGGTGGGTCACGATGGCGCGTAGCACGTGCTCCCCGCCACCGAGCTCGGGATTGCCCAGGTACCCCGCACCGATGACCTCGTGCCGGTCCTTGTGCGCACCGCACGGATTTTTGGAGTCGTTGATATGCACTGCCTGCAGGCGCTCGGCGCCCACCACGCGGTCGAACTCCTCCAGCACGCCATCGAGGTCGTGCACGATATCGTACCCGCCATCGGAGATGTGGCAGGTGTCCAGGCAAACGCCGATCATGCCGGCGCCCGCAAGCTCGGGGCGACGGGCCCCCACGCCCTCGATGATGCGCGCGAGCTCCTCGAAGGTGCGCCCCACCTCGGTGCCCTTGCCCGCCATGGTCTCGAGCAGCACGCACGTGCGCTGCCCCCCGAACATCACCTGACACAGCGCGTCGACGATGAGCTCAATGCCCGCGTCGACCCCCTGCCCCACGTGCGCCCCAGGATGGAAGTTGTAGAGCTGGCCCGGGAGTGCCTCCATGCGCTGCAGATCCTCGGCCATGGCCTCGAGCGCGAACTCGCGCGCACGCTCCTTGGCAGAGCACGGGTTGTACGTGTAAGGTGCATGCGCCACCAGGCGGCCGAAACCATCCTTCTCCAAGATGCGCCGCAGTCCCGCGACGTCATCGAGGTCGAGCGCCTTCACGCTGCCGCCACGCGGGTTGCGCGTGAAGAACGCGAACGTGTTCGCGCCGATGGAACGGGCGGCCTCGCCCATGGCGGTATAGCCCTTAGTGGTTGAAAGATGGCAACCTATGGTTAGCATTGGTGTCCTTTCGATATCGAGGGGTCCCCTATTATCCCTGATTGGGGTGGGCCGTGTCGCATCTCCGCAATCGACGCAGCGGCGCATCGGCACGGCGGGTGGCCTGCCCCACGGCGCAGCAGCCAGTGCGTCGGCACGGCAGGCAACCAGCCCTTAGCGCAGCGGCCCGCGCGTCGGCACAGCAGGCAGCCAGCCCCTCAGTGCAGCGGCCCGAACGTCGGAACGGCAGGCAACCAGCCCCTCAGCGCAGTGGTCCGCAGGTCGGCACGGCAAGCAGTCCGCATGCCACTCGACGCAGCGGCCCGACTACTCCTCGGCGATCCGCACGCCGAGGAGTAACGCGATGTCCATCGCCTGCTCCGCACTCACTTGCGCCCCGCGCAGCTCGCGATAGTCGCTCGAGAGCACAGGGGCGCTAAACGCGCACGTCGACACATCGATGCCGCAAAGCGGCGTTCCAAACACGTCGAGCCTCGTGAGGTCGGTCTTATCCAAGCGCACGTGCTTGAGCTTCGCGCGCTGCATCGCCGCCTCACGAAGCTTGCAGTCGTGCACCGTCAAATGGTCGATGGACGCCTCGGAGAGATTGGCGTAGGAGAGGTCCGAGGCGCGCACGCTCACCTGCGCGAGCCGCGCCTGGAGGAGGCTCAACCCCAGCGCGGAGCAATCTCGTAGGTCAACGCGGTTGAGCCATGCCTTGTCCATGGTGCAGCCAATGAGGCGGCAGCCCTCGAAGCGGACGTCGCGAAACGTGCAGTCGCGAAAATCGACCTGTTCGAAAAGGCAATCGCGAAACACCATGTGCTCGAACGTCGCGTCGTCGGCGCACTCGTAGGCGAGCTCCACATCCTCGACGAGCGCACGGGAGGCGTAACCGTCACCCTCAGAGAACACCGCGATGAGCTCATCGCTTCCCATGCGCTCGGACATGGTGCCCACGGCGGCGTATCCCGATGGGGCCTGCTCCGCGCGGGCGCTCATCGCCCGCTCCCCTCGACGGAGCGCTCCGAAGCCTGCTCAAACGCACCGTCGACAACGTCCCGCTCGGGCGCGCCGTCGACAACACGCTGCCCGACCGGTGGCCAAGACGCACGGATCGCGTCGATAGTCCGCGCGATTCGCACCGTCGACGCAAGCGGCATGACCGAGCTCTCATGTGCCCCCGCACGCATCAAGCCACAAAAATGGGCGATCTCGCCATAAAAGTCGTCCACCACAGCGGGAGCCTCGACGAGCTCAGGCGACACATTGCCGCATGCGGCGGATTCACCCGCGTCCGCATCACGGATGCCCATACGCTCCCCGTCAACGTCAACGAACTTCCTCACGACGTACGACACCGGGCGGTGCAGCACCGGGACCTCGATCTCGCCGCGCTCGCAGCAAATCCGGCAGACCACCTCGAACTCGTCCGCATCGCCCGCGAAATCGAAGTGCACGGGCACCCCGCCGATACGCAGGCGCGCATCATCGGCGATGTCGATGCACCCTCCCTCCGCCGCGGGCATCCACCGCGTGCGGCAGGAGTCGACCTCGACCTCTCCTGCAAGGAGGTCCTCCGCCCAGCCCACGCCATAGCAGCCCAAGTCGTATAACGTGCCACCCTGCACCGGATCGAGCAGATAGCGGCCAGTCTGATCGCCGTAGTTCACGCGATGGACGATGTCGATGGATGCGATGGCGCCGAGGTCTCCACGAGCGAGCAGCGCATCGACCTGCTCGCGCGCGGGCATGAAACGGGGCTTCATCGCCTCCATGAACAGCGATCCCGTCTCGTGGGCCACCTCCGCAACGTGCGCCGCCTCTCGCTCGCTGAGCACGGCCGGCTTCTCGCACAGCACGGCCTTGCCGGCGCGCAGGAGCCGAACCGTCCACTCCTCATGCATGCCGTGGGGCAGCGCGAGGTAGACCGCATCCACGTCCGGATCCTCCACGAGGCGAAGGTGCGCGGACGCCCCGTTATCCTCGGCACTCGCATAGCGCTTTGCCGCATCAACGTGAAACTCCCCGGCAAAAGCGTCGAGCCGCTCGGCGCGACGCCCCGAGATCGCAACCAGCCGCGCGCCCTCGACATGCGCGAGCGCTCGCGCGAACCTGCCGGCAATGCCGCCCGCGCCCATGATGCCCCAACGAATCTGTCCCACGTCCGCCTCCGTTCACGCGAATCATTCCCCGCAATCATACCCTCCCGCCCGGTCGCGCACTGCGTCAACGCGAGCACGGGAATCGGCAGGGATCCGCATGACCCGCAGGCGCCAAACGAATCGTCGCAACCGTCCCGCCTCGCCCCTATAATGAAGGCTCACAAATCGAAAGGAACCATGTGAAGGTCATCGTCTACACCGACGGCTCGTCGCGCGGCAATCCGGGACCGGGCGGCTATGGCGCCGTGCTGCGCTACACCGCACCCTCAGGCAAACTGCACACGCTCGAGCTCTCCCGCGGCTACGACCGCACCACCAACAACCGCATGGAGCTGTTGGGCGTCATCAGCGCGCTGGAGGCCCTCAATCGCCCCTGCGAAGTCGAGGTCCACTCCGATTCGCAGTATGTCTGCAACGCCTTCAACCAGCATTGGGTCGAGGGATGGATCCGCCGCGGATGGAAGACCTCACAGAAAAAGCCAGTCAAGAACGTCGACCTTTGGAAGCGCCTGCTCGCCGCCAAGGAACCCCACAGCGTGTCGTTCCATTGGGTAAAGGGACATGCAGGCCACGAGTTCAACGAGCGCTGCGACGAGCTCGCCACGAAGGCCGCCGACGGCGCGAATCGCGCAGTCGACACGGGTTTCGTCGAGGGCGAATCGGAGTAAGCCCGACCGACGAGCGAGAAGCCCTTGTAGTTTGTCTACAATAAACGCATCGAAAACCGCCGCGGAAAGGACCTGTCATGATCCGCCTTGCCACCATCGGGACCAGCTCCATTACCGAGAACTTGCTTATGGCACTCGCTCAGGTCGATGGCGTCGAGTTCGTGGGCACGCTCTCACGCGATGCCGAGCGCGCCGCCGCCTTCACAGCAAAGCACCGCGGAACCTGCCCCTTTACCTCACTCGATGAGTTGGCCGCAAGCGACGAGGTCGATGCGGTCTACATTGGCAGCCCCAACGCGCTGCACCACCACCAGGCACTCGCCTGCATCGCGGGCGGCAAGCATGTCCTGGTCGAGAAGCCCTTCTGCGCCAACGAACGCCAAGTCCGCGAGGTCCTCGAGGCGGCCGGACGCGCGGGAGTCGTGGCGCTTGAGGCCATGCGGCCCCTGCACGATCCCGCCTTCCATGCCCTCAAGAACGCCCTGGACGAGCTCGGCACCATCCGCCGCGCAACCCTGCGCTTTGGCAAATACTCCTCGCGCTACGACGAGGTGCTTGCCGGTCGACGCACAAATATCTTCGATTGCTCAATGGCGTCCGGTTCGCTCATGGACATCGGCATCTACACCGTCGAGCCGCTTATCGAGCTGTTCGGCGCTCCAATCTCCGCCTGCGCCGCCGCATCCCTACTTGACGAGCAAACCCGCGCCCGCACCGGCGGCCCCATCGACGGTGCGGGCGTCATCGTGGCGAGCTATCCGAACATGATCGCCACGCTGCATCACTCGAAGATCACCAACGACTGCTCACCCAGCCAAATTGAGGGCGAGCTCGGCACCCTTGTCATCGAGGGTATCTCCGCGCCCGAACGCGCATATCTGGAGATGCGCGTGATAAAGGCCGCGGCAGACACCGTCGGATACTCGAGTGCGCAGACCTCCACGCGCGAGATCGAGCTGCCGCATGCGGACAACACCATGATCTACGAACTCGCCGACTTCATCGAGGCAGTCGGTGCCACGCAGGCGGGAACTCCCTTGGCCGAGGCTCCCTGTGGTCCCTTTGGGATGCTCGCGCATTTCCATGAGGTGACGCTCGCATCCCTCGCGCTTATGGATGAGGCACGGCGCACGATGGGTGTGGCGTTCCCCGCAGACGAGTAAGGAGGCGGCAATGGGGCTCTTTGAAAAGATGATGGGACATGCACGGGAGTTTTCCCGGGCGACGGGCCTTTCGGACACCGACGTGAAAAGCGCCGGACGCTTGAGCCCATGCGAGGATGGCCTTCGCGAGGAACTCGGGCGGCGTGCCGAAGCATGCACCACCGTACTTCGCTTTGCGCTGCTGTTCAGCGGCGACGTGCAGGGCGTGGGGTTTCGCTGGACCAACCAGAGCCTCGCGCAAGAGCGGCATCTAGTGGGATGGGTCAAGAACCTGCCCGACGGCACCGTGCAAATGGAAATCCAGGGAGCTCCGCGCGCCCTGGTCGCCCATCTCGAGCGCATCCATGCCTACTATGCGCGTTTTGGCAATCGAATATGGCTCGAAGACGCCAATGAGCTGCCTACCATTCCCCACGACAATGCCTTTGACGTGCGCTATTAAGTATCACAACTTCACCATCATTTTAAAGCGTCCGGCACGAGCACTTGTCTTGCAACCTTCCTTCTGTTGAAATGTTATGAGTTTAGTAACGGAAGGGAGGCCCCATGGACTCACAGCCACGCTCACAACGACCGACGCTGCGACGCAACACGCGCCAGCGCCAATTGGTTCTCGACGCCGTGCGCGCACGGTGCGATCACCCCACCGCCGAAGACATCTTTCTCGATGTTCGCACCATCGACGAGCGCGTGAGTCGGGGCACCGTCTATCGCAACCTCAATCTCCTTGCCGAGACAGGCGTCATCGCCACCGTGAAGGCTCCGGGCGCCATGCGCTTTGACCGCCGCTGCGACAGCCACGGTCATGTCGTCTGTCGATCCTGCGGTGTCGTCGCGGACGCGCCTCTTGCCTACGACGCCTCCCTCGATGCGGCCGCGTCGCAGGCAACGGGGTTCGCCATCGACTCGCACATCATGGTGTTCGAGGGCCTGTGCCCGCACTGCGCCGCCCCGGTATCCGAGTAAAGCGAAAAATTGAACTGACTTGAGTTGCCGCTCTTTTCCATCAACTGGCCTTTTGCCGAGCTGAGCGCGACTCGAGACATCGAAGTACGTTCAATATTCCGACCCGCGCATCTACACCCACAATCGACCTAGACGAGCCTCAGCTCGGCGCAGGCGTTCCAAATGCCATCGTCATCGACGTCCGTCGTGATGTGGCTCGCGCGCTCCTTCACGATATCCCAGGCGTTGCCCATCGCGACGCTCGTTCCCACCACGTCGAACATCGACAGGTCGTTCTCGCCGTCGCCGAACGCCACTGCCTCCTCCGGCGCAATATCGTAACGTTCCAGCGTGGCGCGCACGCCGTAGTCCTTGCCGCCTTCGGCGGGGATGACGTCGCAGAACAGCTTGTTCCAACGCGTCGCCACCACGTGCTCGGTCTTCGAGAGGAACACATCCTCGACCTCGGGACCGCCGAACACGTTGAACTGATACACCGGCAACTCGAACGCCATGTCAAGGGACCCCAGTTCGTACTCGAGGCCAACCTGACGCCCAAGCTCCTCAACGAGCGGCCCGCGATGGTTGACGAATGAACGGACGCCCTGCATCACATACAGGTCGTACAAGCCCTCGCGCGCCTGCTCGACGAGCACGCGCACGTCCCCATCATCGATGTGCGCGTCGCGATACGTTCCCTCGGCATCAAAGCACAGCTGGCCGTTCATGGTCACATACGCATCGAACCTGCCCTTGAGCTCATCTTGCATCTCGGACATGGAACGTCCGCTCGCAATGATGACCTTTATGCCCCGCTCGCGCATGCGTTCAATCGCCCGCCAGGTGCTCTCGGCGACCCTATGCGTCTTGAACCCTACGAGCGTTCCATCGATATCGAAAAACGCGGCCTTGATCACGCCCGCTCCCCTCACCTTCACATGAGTCTTACAGAATCTCGAGCGCCCCGTCCTTGACGGTGAGCCCGATATCGCCCCGCAGCAAGTCATCGATGAGCGTGCCCACGAGCTCGAAGCGCCACCCCTCGCGCAAGGGGCTGCGCTGCGGATGGTCGATATAGTCGAGCAGGCCGTCACGCGAGATGATGAGCGAGGTCGCGACGCCCGAGCGGTCCGAAACCAAGCGGATGAGCGCGTACATGAGGTCGATGACGCTCTCGAGCTCGGGCGCGGGCGTGCGGTGCGTGCGACCGATGGACGGGAGGTTCTCCACAGGACAGCGCCGTCCCCGGCCAATCGCGTCGAGGGCGACCTCGACATCGCGTACACTGAGCTGCTCGGTACCGCGAACGGCGCGGAAGTCCTCGACGGTCTTGGGAGCGCGCTTGCACAGGGCGAGAAGGACCTCATCGGACATAATCCACTTGCGGGGAATGTCCCGCGTCTCGGCGCGCTGCTCGCGCCACGCGGCGAGCTCGCGGGCAACCGCCAGTTGACGGCGCGTGCAGGAGTTAACGCGCTTGACGCGCTTGAAGGCTGAACGCGGGTCGCTGCGGTAATGCGCGGGATCCGCCAGGGGCCGGATTTCATCGCGAACCCATGCGGTGCGGCCCAGCGAATGAAGCTTGGACTCGATCACGCGATACGCGTCGATGAGGTAGCGCACGTCGTCGATGGCGTATTCGACCTGTTGGGGCGTGAGCGGGCGGCGCGACCAATCGGTGAGCGACTCGGTTTTGGGAAGCGAGACATCGCAAAACGAATGCACGAGATTGTGGTACGAGCATTGCGCGCGCTCGCCGAGGAACCCGGCGGCGACCTGTGTGTCGAAGATCGGCGTCGGGCATACGCCGAGCGCGTGGTTGAGCACTTCCATGTCTTGCGAGCAAGCATGGAAGACCTTGAGCGTATCGACGTCGACCATGAGATCGGCGAGGGGGGCCAAGTCCTCGATGGCGAGCGGGTCGATGACCGCGCATTCCTCGGGCGTGGCGACCTGCACCAGGCAGAGCTTGGCGTGGTACGTGCGCTCACGCAGGAACTCGGTATCGATCGCCACCGCGGCGAACCCGCGGGCGCGTCCGCAAAACGCGGCCAATTCCTCATATGTGGAGATGTACATCTGCGTCCCAAGTTGGAGATTACCCGTACGCGACACGGGTAGGATTACGTCATTCTCTAACTATACCCGCACTCGTGAGAACAGGGAACTCCCATGCGTTGCCTCATCATCCACAACCCCGCGTCCGGCCCGCGATCGGACGAGATCTTCGACTTCGCACGAGCGCTTGCGCAGGGCGGCGACGAGGTCACGATGCGCTTCATCGGCGACGGCATGGAGCCCGCAGACGCTTCCGCGGATGTCCGCTCGTTCGGCCGCGTGGTCGTATCGGGCGGCGATGGCACCGTCTCCAACGTGCTTGACCATCTACGCGACACGCACGTGCCCATCTTGATCTTCCCCTCGGGCACCGCAAACCTCTACTTCAACAACATCGGCAACGCACCCGAGCCCGCGGCGCTCGCACAGGCCTGCCGTGCGGGCAGAACCAAACGCGTGGACATGGGCGAACTGTTCTGGGAGGACGCCGAGGGCGGCGTACAGCGACACGGCTTCATCATCATCGCGGGCACGGGATTCGACGCCGATATCATGCACAAGGCAGACGCCACCAAGTCCGAGATGGGCGAGATCGCCTACTTCCTCTCTGCCCTCGCCACGCCCGCTCCCACCGTCGCCCACTTCACCATCGAGCACGACGGTGAGGTCGATGAGCTCGACGGCATCGGCTGCATGGTCGGCAACACCGCCCTCATCCAAAACGAGATCAACCTATTCCCCGACTGCCGCATGGACGATGGCCTCATAGACATCGCCGTCATTCAGCCCGCCAAGACCGTCGAGCTGCTGCCCACGCTGATCGCCGGCGTGCTCGACCCCGCCGGCAAGGGACTCGGCCGTCCGCAATTCACGCTTTTCCAGGCAAAGGAGGCACGCATCACCTGCACCCCCTCGCTCGGCATGGAGTTCGACGGCGAGCTCATCCACAACAACACGGGCGTGTTCGGCGCGCGCGTGCTACCCCAATGCCTCGATCTCATCGTGGACGACTTCGCTAAGTTGTAGCAAGAGTTCGCCGGGGACCGCCGCGGGCCGATGACGTCCGCCGCGAGTTCCGCACAAGCCGAAGGGCCCAGTGGGCCCTTCGTGCGAGCAGGACTGCCCGAGCGCCGGATGTCATCGGCCCGCGGCGGTCCCCGGCGAACGGCCCGTAACGGACACGAAACAGTTCCGCGCTCCATGTTGCGCTGGCACTCCACTGTGCTATAGTGCCAACCATACTAAGCACCTCAAGGAATCGAAAGGAGCCATCACCATGAAGAAGAACATCGCCCTCTCCCTCAACAACTGGTGGTGGCATGACGCGTCTTCGGCCGGTCAACGGTGAGTCCTCACACGCTTATGCCATAGAAGGTATACGAGGCCTCCGGTTTGACCGGGGGCCTTTTTCGTGCCCCTTCGTGTCATGCACCCTCAGTACTCGAACATCCACGCCATTGACGATTACCGCCATCTAACTCAGCAAGGAGAGCATCATGTCCCAGAACACTCAGCCCACCGGTTCCGCCCGCACCGTCAACGCCGTCGACCGCGGCGGCCTCGACATCAAGAGCCTTGTGCTCCTCGCCGTCTTGCTTGCCGCCGGCTTCATCCTCAACTTCACCGTCGGCAAGGCCATATCCGCGGTGTCCGGTGGCGCCATCGCCCCCGAATTCATCATCTCCGCCTTCTGCCTCACAATCCTCATCGTCCGTCCGAACCTCCTGCAGGCGCTCGTCATCGGCCTCATCTCCGCCGCGGTGATCCAGGTCACCACCACCTCCCCCGGCATTGACTTCGTCGCCGAGGGCGTCGCCGCCGTCGTCATGGCCCTCATTGTGAACGCCGGTATGAGTACCGGTGCCAAGGCGATCATCCCCACCGTCGGCACGTTCGTCACCACCTTCCTTTCCGGCTTCATCTTCATGGTCATCAAGATGGCCATGATGGGCTTCGCCACCGAGCTCGCCGCCGTCATGATGCCCGTCATCGCCCTCACCGCGGTGTTCAACGCCATCCTTGTCGGAGCCCTCTGCCTCCCCGTGAGGAAGGCACTCGGCCTGAACGACTAGTCCTACTCGCGATATGATGTCGAAGGCTCGTCCTCGCGGCGGGCCTTCGGTCGTTTTCGCACCGCATCGACCATCCACCCACCTCCCCACGCGCAGAAGGGATCTCATGGCCGCGATCATCGAGTTACGCGAGGTGTCGTTCGCCTACGGGCAAACAGAATCACTCGCGCTCAAAGACCTGAACCTTACCATCGAAGAAGGCGGGTTCGTGGGCGTCATCGGACCCTCCGGCGCCGGCAAGTCGACGCTCGCGAGCGTGCTGTCCGGAGCAATCCCCCATCACTATACGGGGCGCTTGTACGGGGAAACTCGCGTCGCCGGGCTCGATACCTGCGAGGCGTCCCTCACCGACATCGCGACGATTGTGGGCTCCGTGCTCCAAGACATCGACGCCCAGATGGTCGCCTCGGTCGTTGAGGACGAGATCCTGTTCGGTCTCGAGAACTTCGACGTGCCCCGCGACCAGATCGAACAGCGCCTCACGGACGCACTGAGCGCGGTTGGCATCGCCGAACTGCGTGAACGAGAGATTGCCTCACTTTCTGGTGGGCAAAAACAGAAGGTCGCCATCGCCGCGATTCTGGCGCTCGCCCCGCGCGTCCTCGTCCTCGATGAGCCCACCGCCGCCCTCGACCCCATCAGCTCCCGAGCGGTTTTCGACGTGCTGCGGGAGGCCCAGCGCCTCACCGGTGTCACCGTGGTCGTCATCGAGCAGATGGTCGCGCTGCTTGCGGAGTACTGCGATCGCATCATCGTGCTCGACAACGGTTCCGTCGCCCTCGACGGCACACCGCACGACGTGTTCGGCCACTCGGACGAGTTGCGCGCGATCGGCGTCGACAGCCCGCGAACCGCCCGTATCTCCAACAGCCTCGCATCGCTCGGCCTCGTCGAAGTCGAGCGCCCCGCACTTACCGTCGACGAGGCGCAGGCACTCGTCATGCAGGCGCTGGACGGACGCACCGCGCCCACCAGCGACATGCGCACTCGATCGTACGCGCCTCGCGACGCTCGGAAGGCGGGTGCGTCCGCATCACGCGGAACGGCCCCCATCGTCGAGCTCGAGGGCGTCAGCTTTTCCTATGGAGCGGGCTGCGCCTCCGTCGACGACATCGACCTCACGGTGCGCCCCGGTGAGATCTTGGGGGTCGTGGGGCAAAACGGGGCCGGCAAGACGACGCTCACCAAGCTGCTGAACGGCCTGCTCAAGCCCGTCTCGGGTAGCGTCCGAATCGCCGGACTCGACACACGTTCGACCCCCGTGAGCACGCTTGCCACCCATGTGGCGACGCTCTTCCAAAATCCCGATCGGCAGCTATGCCGCAACACCGTGCTCGAAGAAGTCTCCTTCGGCCTTGAGCTGCACGGCGTCGACACCACCACGGCGCGCGAGCGCGCGGACGCCGTGATCGAGCGGTTCGGCCTCCCCGCCCAATCCGCGCCCTTCTCCCTATCGCGCGGGCAGCGACAAATGGTCGCCCTCGCCGGCGTCGTTGTGCTCGATCCCGAACTCATCATCCTCGATGAGCCCACGAGCGGCCTCGATTACCGCGAGTGCATGACGGTCATGGAAACGGTTCGGAAGCGCGCCCATATGGGCGCAGCGGTCATCATGATCTGCCACGACATGGAGGTCGTGAGCGACTTCGCGACGCGCATCGCCATCATGGCGCAGGGACGCATCCTCGACTGCGGGCCCACACACCGCCTGTTCACCCAATCGGACCTGCTCGAACAGGCGAGCATCACGCCGCCACAGGTAATCGACCTCTCCGAACGCCTCGCGGACATCGTCGACCCATCGTTCGCGGGCATCACCGAGGTCTCCGATCTCGTCGCGCGCGTAAAGGAGTTGAAGCACCGTGCTTAACGTCATTGATTACGTCCCTGGCGCGAGCCTGCTGCATCGCATGAACCCGGTAAGTAAACTTGCCCTCGCCGCGTCCATCATCCTCGCGACGTTCCTCTCCCAAAGCTGGGCGATGCTCGTGGGCCTCCTCATGCTGACCCTCGCCCTCGGCGCATACGCCGGCGTCATCACCCGCCTGGTGTCCCTGCTCAAGGTGCTTACGCCCATCGCGCTGCTCATGCTCATCTTGCAACTCGCCTTCGTGCGCGGAGGCGATCAGGTGCTACTCTTCGCAACGACCGAGGGACTCGCGACCGGAGGGCGGGCATGCCTGCGCCTCGTTGGCGTCGCGCTGCCGCTCGTGCTCGTCCTCACCGTGACCAAGCTCACCGATCTCGCCAACGCATGCGTCGAGGTGCTGCACGTCCCCTACAAGTACGCGTTCACCTTCACGACCGCGCTTAGGTTCGTCCCCATCTTCACGCAGGAGATGAACGCCATCATGGAAGCGCAGACGGCACGCGGCGTGGAATTCGACACCAGGAACCCCTTCAAGAAAATGTCGCTCATGCTTCCCGTCTGCATTCCTCTGCTCGTAACCTCCGTGGGCAAGACCGACGCGACCGCCCTTGCGGCGGAGCAGCGCGGATTCTACCTCCGCACGCGCGAAAGCTCCTACAAGCGGTACCCGTTGCGAGCCGCCGACGCCATGGCCTTTGTCTTTTGCGCCGCGATTATCGCCCTCGGGTTCATCTTCTAAAGCCGTCCATCTCAACGTATGATGGTGTCTGCCACCACCCCGTTCGCGCGCGATGCGCGCCGTATGGCAGGAGACCCCTATGGAACTGATTGACCTCCTCGATGAGCAGACCCGCGCCCGCGTTCTGACGGGCTTCGACGAGGCCCGCGAACGCCCCGTCACACTGCGCGCCAATACGCTCAAGTCCTCGATCGGCGAGGTCTGTACCGTGCTTGAGGCGAGTGGCTTCACATACAGACGAGTGCCCTGGTATGCCGACGCGCTCGTTTTGGACGATGTGCGCGAGCGCGACATTTGGGACCTCGACATCTATCGAGACGGGCATGTGTACCTGCAGAGCCTCTCATCCATGCTGCCGCCGCTGCTGATGGGGCCTCGTCCCGGCACCGACGTCCTTGACATGTGCGCCGCGCCGGGCGGTAAAACCGCACAGATCGCCGCACTCACGGGCAACGCCGCGCACCTCACCGCCTGTGAGATGAGCAGCCCACGCGCCGACAAGCTCGTGCACAACCTCGAAAAACTCGGAGCCGCGAACGTGAACGTCATGCGAACGGACGCGCGGCGCCTCGATGAGTTCTTCAGTTTCGACCAAATCCTGCTCGACGCCCCGTGCACGGGCACGGGCACGCTTCGGGCAGGCGATGAACGCGCCGAGAAGCGCATGACGCGCCAGCTGCTCGCCAAAGTCGTCAAATCCCAGCGGGCGCTCCTCGACCGTGCGCTCACCATCCTCAAGCCCGACGGTACGCTCGTCTACTCCACATGCTCGATTCTCGCGGAGGAAAACGACGAACAGGTGCGCGGCGCCCTCAAACGTCATCGGGATTGCGAAGTCGTGCCCATCTTATTCGAGAAGCCCTCCTCGGATGCCCAGGACGGGCCGCGCCCCATCGTGCTCGACCAGGCGACGCACGGGCCTTGCGCCTTGCCCGTGCTTCCGCACTCGAACGCACTGCCCGGAACGCTGACCATCGCGCCGAGCCGGCTGTTCGAGGGCTTTTACGTCGCCGTCATACGAAAAAAGCCTCGCAGGTAACCGCGAGGCGTAGTCGTCCGTGTCGCTCAGGAGCGCTTAGAGCGCAATTCGTCCATGAGCTGGTCGTCGCGACGGCGTTCACCACGGTCTTTGAGCATGGTGAAAACCAAGTAGACGAGCGCCACGACGGCGATGGCGCCGATGACCATGAGAACGGGCACCAAGATATCGAGAACAGTCATGTCGGGCACCGTTCCTTTCCATTTTGCCGTCGGTCACGCTGACGATACCGCATTCGGTTCAGCATAGCAGATTGGCGAGAAACACCCGCAAGACAACCGAATCCGCAAAGGAATGGAGACGCGATGTATGCACGTCGAGGCGTTTTGGCCCCTCGCGTGCGGGTACAATTGTGCATCGTATATCCTTCTCTCCTGAGGGAGCTCTCATGACTGAAACAAAACCGGGCGCCGACGCCCCCCGTATCGCACCGGACCCCCGGCCCGATGCCGTCATGCCCACGGTGCCCGCGATCGAACGCGAAGAGCGCGCTGAGGATCTGGAGCCGGGGGACGCCGTCGATGGACCCATCGCGGTCAGTGCCGAGGTTCCCGAGACCATCGAGGCGACTATCGACTTCTCCGAGGTCGAGTTGGCAGACGAGTTCTCCGAGCCCGAACTTGCCGTGACACCGGGTGGCCTCCTGCCCATGGAGCCCTCCCCCATCGAGGGCCGTCTGCGCAAGGCCCCGCTGCGCGTGCCCGACGAGCTCGAGGAGTGCGGCGGCTTCACCTTGTTCGGGCGTCGCATCAAATCACTGCTCTATACCACGGACGTCGCGGTCATCCGCAACTCCAATGCCGACGCCATCTTCGCGGTGTACCCCTTCACCGCGCAGCCGGCCATCACGCAGGCGCTGCTCACCGCCTCCGAGGCACCCGTGTTCGTGGGCGTGGGCGGCGGCACCACCACCGGCAAGCGCGCCGTGCAGCTGGCCGCGGTCTCCGAGATGCAGGGCGCGGCCGGCGTGGTGGTCAACTCCCCCGCACCGCCCGAGATGATCGAGCAGATCTGCGCCATCATCGACATCCCCGTCATAGCCACCGTCGTGCGCTGTGACGCCATCGCGCACGCCAAGGTCAAGGCGGGCGCGAAGATCCTGAACGTCGCCGCCGGCAAAGACACGCCCGCCGTCTTGCGCGAGCTGCGCGAGGCGTACCCGAACCTGCCCCTCATCGCCTCCGGCGGACGCTCGTCCCTGTCGGTTCGCGAGACGGTGCAGGCGGGTGCCAACGCCGTCATCTGGACGCCACCCTCGGCACAACAGCTGCAGGCCGATATGATGCGCCGGTACCGCGAGGCGGAAGTCAAGCCCGAAGTCCCCGTTATGGACCCCGTCGCTGCCGCCGACGTCAACCCGCTCGAGAGCGCGCGAGCCGACGTCCCCATCCCCGACGAGCTCATCGCCAAGGCAACCACGAGCGGACGCAAGCGCCCGAGACCGCTGCCGCTGTTCTTTAAGGGTAAGCGCCGGTAATACCCCCCCACAGCCGCCCAGAGGGAATCGCCAGGGACACCCGGAGGTACCCGGACCCCCAGTAGAACCGCTCCGCGGCCGTGAACCAAGTCGCTCGACTCACGCGTCGGGAGTGGTCCCTTTGTCTACCCCGTGCCGCAGCCTACCCGATGCACCATTGTCCCATCGTCAACTTGCGAAAGGATCCACCATGCTCGTCACGCCTCTCTCATCCATCACCGACAACGATTACCTTTCCGAACGTTTCCGCAAGGCATATGCCTTCCTCGCGCGTCCCGACCTCTGCGACCTCCCCCTGGGCCGCAACGAGATTGACGGCGATGAGGTGTACGCCAACGTGCTCGAATACGACACGGTCCCCGCAGCCGAGAAAGAGCTCGAGGCGCATCACGACTACTATGATGTCCAGTACGTGGCAAGCGGCGAGGAGATGCTCCAGTACGCGACCGCAGACGGTCTCGCGACCGTTCAGGCATATGACGCGGTGGACGATTACTGCCTGCTCAAAACACCGGAACCCGTCACGTCAATCGCGCTGCACGCGGGAGAGCTGGCCATCTTTGCTCCCGAAGACGCCCATAAACCCGGTTGCACCCTCATCGAGCCCACACATGTCCGCAAGATCGTCGTGAAGGTCCGCGCGTAACCGTCGACCCCACCGGCGCATCTCTCCGAGCGGACCCCATCATCCCCAAGCCAGGAGCCGCATGAAAACCCTTCTTACGCAACTCGCCAAATTCGGCGTCGTCGGCGTTATCGCAACCGTGATCGACTTCGGCGTGATGAACCTGCTGCATTACGGCCTGCAACTCGACATCCTCATCGCCAACACCGCGGGCTTCGTCATCTCGCTCATCTTCAACTATCTCGCGAGCATGAAGTTCGTGTTCGAGCATCGCGAGGGCATGAGCAGGCGCCGCGAGTTCGTCATCTTCGTCGTCTTGTCCGTCGTGGGCCTGCTGCTCAACGACGGCATCGTGGTCGCTCTCAACAAGGGCCTGGCGCTCGAGGCGAACCTCGCAAAGATCGCCGCAACAGCCCTTGTCATGATGTACAACTTCATCACGCGCAAAATCTTCCTTGACGGTACCCAAGCTTAAAATCACGTCCCCCCTCCGTCCCGTTTGCCTGAGCCGTACCGAAAGGCCAATCGCCCCATAACGCCATCCACCGACCAAACCACATCGCCCACCGACCCATGCAATCGGTGGGCGCATTCGTATGCTTATTGTGCAAAGCCTTACAATCCGCTTACCGAAGACGTATAGTTTCCCGCGCTCACCGTACTCATGGTGCTTTAACCGTCGCTCTCAGGAAGTGATGTTTTGCGCGCAGCCTTCGCACATCCGCAGACCCGCCAATTCATGAAGTTCGCCGTCGTGGGGTTCGCCTCTCTAGCGGTGGAGTACCTGTTCCTCGGCTACTTCCTCAACATCTTGGAAATGGGCTACCTCCTGGCGACGACCCTCTCGTTCGCCATCTCGATCGTGGTGAACTACATCTTGTCCATGAAATTCGTGTTCTCCCACAAGGAGGACATGAGCCGAAAGCGTGAGTTCACGATCTTCGCGATCCTCTCAGCCATCGGCCTGGGCCTCAATGACCTGTACATGTTCATCGGCGTCGGCCTGCTCAACATGGGAACCATGGCGATGAAGCTCATCTCGACCTTCTTCGTCACCTGGTACAACTACTTCAGCCGCCGCAAGTTCCTCGACGGCGGACGCGGCTAAAACCTGGCGTGAACCCTCACCTTAAAGGTGAACTTGAAACTCCAAAGTTGCTCCATATTTCATCATTGCCGCAGGTAGCTGAAGCCTCAACCTTCAACTTGAACCTTAAACATTCTCTAACGTTCAAGTTGAACTCGAACCTAGTGCTACTATGCTTTTTGTCAAATGGTAAGCAGACAAGACGAGGAAGCACATGGACGCAACTCCTAGCCTGCACGCCACGTGGCGCACCAGCCGCACCCGCCGCCTCATCACCGGCGCCGGCATCACGGCTGCGCTCGCCGCAAGCGTGCTCCTCCCCGTCCCGGCAAGAGCAATCACCACCGAAACCGCAGCCACGCTCACCGAGACCCAAAAGAAAGTCGAAGAGACCGCAGCAGCTTTCGACGAGGCCAACAAGAACCTCGAAGAGCTGCAGGCGAAGATCACCGACAACGAGGCGCGTATCGCCGAGCTCGAGGAAAAACTCCCCGACGCCCAAGCGAAGGCGAGTCGCGCCATGCGCGAGATGTACAAGCACAGCAAGGGCTCCAATCCGCTGATGAGTTTTGTCCTCAACACGCAGAGCCTTGATGAATTCATCTCCGGCATGAAGTACCTGGATCAGGTCAAGGACGCCAACATCGAGGCCCTGCAGGAGCTCAACGACATGCAGGCAGAGCTTGAGGCAGAGAAGACCAAGCTGAGCACCGCCAAGGCCCAAGCTGAGACCGAGAAGCAGTCCGCCGAGGAGGCCCTCTCCGAGGCGCAGAGCCTGCGCGAGGCTGCACAGGCGAAGGCGGACGCCGAGGCTGCCGCCGAGCTCGCCGCGCTCCAGCAGGCCGCCGCAGAGGCCGCTCAAAACGAAGCCGGTTCCAACACGACTCCCGGAAATGTCACGACCCCCGACAACGGTGCCGTGAGCTGGGACACCGATCAGGCGTCCTTCATTGCAGAGTGGGCCCCCCGCATCGACGCGTATCTTGCCGGATCGCCGCTCGAAGGCCAGGGAACGACGTTTGCCAACGCCGCGTGGAAGTATGGCGTCGACCCGCGCTTCTCCCCTGCCATCTCCAACACGGAAAGCTCCAAGGGGCGTCACTGCTTCCTTCCCTACAACGCTTGGGGTTGGGGCAGCTCCAGCTGGGGCAGCTGGGAGGAGGCCATTGATGCGCATGTCGCCGGCCTCGCCCGTGGGTACGGCTACACGATCAGCGTCGCGGGTGCCAAGAAGTACTGCCCGCCCAATTGGTTCAACTGGTACAACAACACGCTTTCCGAGATGAACCGCATCTAGCGAGCGACTCGACGAACTTCAACGTTCCCACATCTTTCAATGCATCGCTGCAGAGCGTGTAAGCCCACGGGCGGAACCCAATCGGTTCCGCCCGTGTTTTTGTTTTTATCACGCACATGGCAACCGCTGATTCAAATGCGCACCGCTGAACGCGCGCAACGCCGCTTGCCCGTTCCCTCCGTGCTACCATAACTGAGGATATATCTGGACGATCGAAAGGAACTCTTCATGGAGCGACCGAACGCTTGGAAGAAATATGATGATGTGGCCCTCGCCGAGCTCGAGGACCTCTGCGGCAAGTACCGCGCCTTCATCAGCGAGAACAAGACCGAGCGCGAGTGCGTGACCGCCTCCATCCAGCTCGCCGAGGCTGCAGGTTACGTCGACCTCGCCGCCTGCGTCGCCGAGGGCCGCGAGCTCAAGGCGGGGGACAAGGTCTACGCCGTCAGTCACAACAAAACGCTCATGCTCGTCAACTTGGGCACCCGTCCCATGGAGCAGGGCTTGAACATCCTCGGTGCCCACATCGACTCCCCGCGCCTCGACCTCAAGCAGAACCCCCTGTACGAGGCCGGCGACATGGCCTACCTCGACACGCACTACTATGGCGGCGTCAAGGCCTATCACTGGGTGGCGACCCCGCTCGCCCTGCATGGCGTCATCTGCAAGAAGGACGGCATGACCGTCGAGATCGCCGTGGGCGAAGATGCCGACGACCCCGTGTTCTGCATCTCCGACCTGCTCATCCACCTCGCGAGCGAGCAGATGGAGAAGCCCGCGGGCAAGGCGGTCGACCACGAGAACCTCGATGTCATCGTGGGCGGCCGCCCCGTGGTGATCGAGGGCGACGAGGAGGCCAAGGAGCCCGTCAAGCAGATGTTCCTCGACATCATCAAGGAGAAGTACGACATCGACGAGGAGGACTTCCTCTCCGCCGAGATCGAGGTCGTTCCCGCCGGTCCCGCCCGCGAGATGGGCTTCGACCGTTCGATGATCCTCGGCCACGGCCAGGACGACCGCGTGTGCGCCTACACGTCCCTTGCTGCCCAGCTCGACGTGCCCCAGGTCGAAACCACGAGCGTCACCCTGCTCGTTGACAAGGAGGAGATCGGGAGCGTGGGCGCTTCCGGTATGACCAGCCGCTTCTTCGAGAACGCCATCGCCGAGATCATGGCGCTCGCCGGCGAGGACGGACCGTTGGCCCTGCGCCGCGCGCTCGCGAACTCCCGCATGCTCAGCTCCGACGTCTCCGCGGGCTTCGACCACCTCTACGCCGACCGCTTCGAGAAGAAGAACGCCGCCATCATGGGCCACGGCCTGTGCTTCAACAAGTACACCGGAAGCCGCGGCAAGGGTGGCTCCAACGATGCGGACGCCGAGTACTTCGCCCTCATCCGCGACATCATGGACGAGGCGGGCGTCGACTACCAGACCTGCGAGCTCGGGCGCATCGGTGCCGGCGGCGGCGGCACGATCGCCTACATCCTCGCCGAGTACGGTATGGACGTCATCGACTCCGGCGTTGCCGTCCTGTCCATGCACGCCCTGTGGGAGGCCACCAACAAGGCCGACATCTTCGAGGCCTACAAGGGCTACAAGGCGTTCATCACGCGCGCGTAGACCCCATAACCTCCACCCTCTTCGCCGCGGGCCGGGCTTTCTCCGACCCGCGGCTTTTTCGTCCGCGTCCATGCGCAGGCCGACCGCGCGCTTTGGGAAGTCGGCCTCCTTGCGGTAGGATATAAGGCGTTCATGCCCCTACGCGTTAAAGGACGGCACACCCTCGTGAGCAGCGCACAAGGCACTACAGGCCACTTGGTATCGGTTGCGGTGCCGGTGTACAACGTGGAGCACTACCTCGCACAGTGCCTCGATTCCATACGCTCTTCGCTCGGAAAGCAGCTGCAAGTCGTCATCGTCAACGATGGCTCCACCGATGGGAGCCTCGCCATTGCCGAGGCCTTCGCGCAACGCGCCGAAAGCGATCCGCACCTGCCCGATGTCTCCATCGTGACCAAGCCCAATGGCGGGTACGGCGCTGCAGTCAACAGGGGCTTCGATGAGTCCGATGGCATGTACGTCGGCATCGTCGAGCCCGACGACTACCTTGCCGGAGACCTCTTCGGCGAGCTCTACGCCATTGCCGAGGCGAGCGATATGCCCGACATCGTCAAATCAACCTATAAGCGCGTCTGGATGCCCGATACCCCGCAGCAGCGCATATGGGGCTCCCTGCTGCGTCACCGCGGCGTGCGCACCTGGAGGCGGGGCTGCACCAACCTGGGAGAATCTCCCCTGCTTGTCCGCTGGCACCCTTCGGTGTGGTCGGCGATCTACCGTCGTGACTTCCTCACGTCGACGGGCACGCGATTCATCGAGGCGCCGGGCGCGGGATGGGTGGACAACCCCTTCGTAATGCGAGCCATGTGCCAGGCGGACCGCATAGCGTTCACCGACGATGCGTGGTATTGCTATCGCGAGGATCGGCCGGGGTCGAGCAGCGTCACCAAGGCGCCCACCCTCTCGCTCACACGCTGGCTGCAAATGGCGGAGGAGGTCGCTCAGAGCCGCTGGGCGACGGACGAAGGTGTCCTCACCTCACTTGCGAGCATCGGTTTTCGCTACGCGTCGCATCTGTGGAATACTCCCGAGGCGCGCGATCCCGAGGTTACCAAGCTCCTCGAGTGCGTGCTCGGCGCCATACCCCTCGACATCGCGCTCTCACTCGACGATGTGTCGCCAGCGGCAAAGCAACGCTATCTCGATGCCACACATCAAAACGGAGACATTGGCAAAGCGATGACGTATCGCATGGCCATGATCCGCGAACTCTTGTATTCCTGGCGGGAGAACGGCATGTTCTTCGCCTGCGAGCGCGCCGGCCTCCATCGTCATCCAGCCAAGACCCAGCACATCTCCTAAGGAGCATCCGTGACCGCCGATTCATCCCCCGCCATCGCCACGAACGAGGCGACTCCCCTGGTATCTGTCATCATTCCCGCCTACAACGTCGAGGCGTACGTCGAGGCGGCCGTTCGCTCCGTCCTGGACCAGACCCTCACAGACATTGAGGTCATCGTCGTTGACGACGGATCGCACGACGAAACGGGGGCGATTCTCGATCGCATGGCCCTGCAGGACCCGCGCCTCACCGCCCTCCATGTCCCAAACGGCGGGGCCCCTACGGCGCGCAACCTCGCGATCGACCGGGCGCGCGGACGCTACCTCGTTTTCGTGGACGCCGACGACGAGTGCGCCCCCACCATGCTCGAGCACCTTGCCTCCATCATGGAGCGGGATCACTGCGAGCTCGCGGTCTGTGGCTTCGAGATCGTCACCACCACGGGATACGGCAATGGCGATGATTCCGGAGACGATACCTACGTTGAGGTCAAGCAGGTTCCGGATGCGACATATGCGACGGCAGAGGACTTCCATCACGCTTCGCCCGCGCTGTTCGACAACAACATGTTCTATCCGCCCTGGAATAAGATGTTCCTCGCCAGCCGCCTCAATGAGCTCGGCATCCGGTATCGCGATGTTTTTTGGGACGATTTCCCCTTTGTGCTCGATTACATCAGGGACGTCCAGAGTGTCAGTATGACGAGCGAGCCCCTGTACCGCTTCTTCCGCCGGCGCGCCGACTCGGAAACCGCCCGGTATCGCGACGGCGTGTTCGAGAAGCGCGAGACGGAAAACGACTGGATGCGCGAGCTGTACCGCCACTGGAACATGGAAGACGACGCCAGCGCCAACGAGATGGTGAGCCGCCGGTACATCGAGCGCCTCGTCGGCTGCGTGGCCAACGAATGTTCCCCCAAGAACCCCAAGTCGTTCTCCCAAAAGCGCGCGAAGGTCAAGGAGATGCTGAGCTCGCCGGCGGTGCGCCCCTCGCTCAAGGCGGCTCGGCCCCGCAGCGCGAAGATGCGCCTCATGCTCATCCCCTATCGCATGAACAGCGCGACGCTCTGCCTGGTTTCCGGCATGTTCATCGAATGGGTTCGCGGAACAGCTCCCACGCTGTTCGCCAAGCTCAAGGCCAACCGCTAGCCTCACTCGGCAACCTTCACAGGGTTTCCTCGTCTGTTAGGACTTTGCGTTGCTTTGCGTGACGGGGTGGTATTGCGCGCGCGTGGGTACGAGAATCTCGTGAGCGATCACGAGAGGTGTACCCTATGACTTCAAACGATACAGAACAGACCACCCGCAGTCCGTATAGCGCGTACCTGGGCTCACCCGACACGCACATCGGGGCGACGCAGCCCATCGCGCTGCGCAAGGGGCTCCTCGACGGCATCTCTGTCGCGCAAATCATCGCCGCGGCGGCGGCCGCCGTGACCTCCATGCTCCTCTCATCAAAAATCGGCATCGCGGGGTCCGTCATCGGCGCAGCCGTGAGTTCCGTGGTGACCGTCGTGTGCTCCCAGCTCTATCGCAACGCACTCGACACGAGTGCGCGAAAGCTCAAGGCAAAACAAGCGATGCGAGCCTACCAAGCGCAAGAGCGCGTCCTCGATACGCTCGACGCCTACGGGACCAGCGCCGCCTCGTCAACGACGAACATGAGCCCCGAAGCGGCGCACGAAGACACCCGCACCCCGCATATCCGCATCGCGCCTACCAAGCTGCAGGCAAGGGCAGCCGCAGAGCGAAGCGCGTCCAAGCGAAAGGTGACCTTTGCATCAATTCTCATTGCCGTTCTGGCCGTCGTGATCAGCGCAGGCGCCGTCATGCTCGCCACCGCGGGAGAGGGCCTGGGCACGAAGACGCCATCCGTGTTCGGTGCCTCAACGTCCACCGATCAGCCGCCGACAAATCCCGCGGATGAAGTTGCCCCGACGACGCCTTCGACGTCAGCCCCGCAAGCAACGCAAGACGGCAACGACACGACAAATGGCAGCGCCACGTCCAGCACCGATGCCACATCGGGATCGGGCTCCACGTCGGGCACGGGAAGCACAGGCACTGGCGATTCGTCGAACTCCAATACAAACTCCGGTGGCTCAACGAGCTCGGACTCCAGTGACGGCAACACAGACGGGTCCTCATCTGATAGCTCAAATGGAGCAGGGACGCAGTCAACCGATAACGGCACCGAGGTGAACGCCGGCGCATGATGCTACCATGGTGAGCGCAATCGATTGAAAGAGGCCACCATGGCACGAGCGAAATCCTCCGCAAACCTAACTGCGAACAACCTTATATACCTGTATCGCCTTCTGTCCCAAGAACTCGGGTGTGGGAGGCAGACGTTTCTCCCCGCCGTGGAGGAGGCCCTCGCATCCGATCAGATGACCGCTGATGACTTGGGATTTGATTCGACGCGCGACTTACTCGAAGCGCTTGAGGTGTTCGTCAAGTTGACCATTTTCAAGGGTGGCAGAATCTACGCGACCATCATTGCCCAGCCCACATGGGACGAGGCGCTCGCCGCATTTGAGGCGACGGATGGCAAAAAGACTGCGGGAGAATCTTCCGGCAAACCGTGGAAACGCAAGAAGGCCGACAAGACGCTCAAGCCGGTGCGCCCCAAACGCGCAAAGCGCCCGGAGCCCGAACCGAAGCCCGTGCCCGCACAGGAGCCGGAGCTCGAGTGCGAATCGGCGCAGGCGGATGGCGAGCTGCCATCCGGTCTTCAGCCTGAACCCGCTTCAGCACCGGAGAGCGTTGCCGCTCCCGGACGCACCGCGCCGTCTTTCCATGACACGTCAAGCGGCTCGAGCGCGCCATCCGACTCCGGTGCGCCATCCGGCGCCGACGAGCCGTCCAGCGCACCCGATGCGGACACAGAGCCTGAACAGCCAGCAGCCCGGGAGGCGGCAGCGCCGGGTGTCGACGATACGTCCCCCGATGGCCCAAGGCCCGCGATATCGCTCACCGTGGTCTACGACCCCTACAACGGGATTGACCGCGAGACGACCATCCAGTCACACCCCATCGCGCCCGCACCTTCCCCGGTGCGCACTGAGACGCCCGAAAGCACCGTTCCCGCACCTGCCGAGGACCCTGCGCAATTCGAGGCGTTGCCCGATGTCGTCGAAGCTCCGACGCAGCTGCCGTCCTCCTCTTCCGCACAATCAAGCGTCGCCGCCCCAGCAGAGCCCGAGATAGTGCTTGAGGCGACTCCGGAGACGAGAAATCCCGCGCCCTCGCCTGAGGTCCTCGCAAGCTACCCCACCAACCTCTCCAGCGAGGTGTATTTTCCCAGCGAACGCATCGCGGACCTTTGCGAGTTGCTCCCCTACGGCACCGATGTCTTCACACTTCTCGCAGAGGACTATGCCCGCGCCCGCACGCTCGAACTCATAACGGGCACGCGAGCCCGAGTCGTCTTCCCCTTGCGCGTTCAACATGCGAACAGCATCGAACCCATCGAGGTCACGCTCAAAAAACGCTCGGGCCCTGGCTTGCAGTGGGAGCTATTCGTCGTCAAGTAGGCCAAGCAACGCAGAGACGCGCATGCACCCCCTCCGAAAAATCGGGGGGTGCCAGGAGACGGTACGGCGACACGACCCCGCTCCCAACGCACTGCGGGCAGAATGTCGAAAAAAACGCGATTGAAACGCGTCAATTTCGACATTCTGCCCGCTTTGTCAAAAGATCGCCGCGTGCCAAAGGGTGCGCCAAAAGGGGTACGCCCCCTTTTGGCACGCGGCGATGCAAGTCAGTTTAGTCGCGCGTGAGCTTGCGGTGGACGCGGTGCGGCTTGGCGGCGTCCTCGCCCAGGCGGGCGACGCGGTTCTCCTGATACTGCTCGAAGTTGCCCTCGAACCAATACCAGTTGCCCGGGTTCTCGTCGGTGCCCTCCCACGCGAGGATGTGGGTGGCCACGCGGTCGAGGAACATACGGTCGTGGGAAATGACCACGGAGCAGCCGGGGAACTCCAGCAGCGCCGACTCGAGCGCGGAGAGGGTCTCCACGTCGAGGTCGTTGGTGGGCTCGTCGAGAAGCAGCAGGTTGCCGCCCTGCTTGAGGGTGAGCGCGAGGTTCAGGCGGTTGCGCTCGCCGCCGGAAAGCACACCGGCGCGCTTCTGCTGATCTTGGCCCTTGAAGCCGAAGCTCGCCACATAGGCGCGGCTCGGGACCTCGTTCTCGGCCACCTGCATGATGTCCAGACCGTCGGACACGACCTCCCACAGGGTCTTATCGGGGTCGATGCCACCGCGCATCTGGTCGACGTAGGAGATCTTGACGGTCTCGCCGATCTCGAGGCTGCCGCTCGTGAGCGGCTCCAGGCCCACGATGGTCTTGAACAGCGTGGTCTTGCCGACGCCGTTGGGGCCGATCACGCCCACGATGCCGTTGCGCGGCAGGGTGAAGGAAAGATCGTCGATGAGGACGCGGCCGTCGAATTCCTTATGCAGGTGCTCGGCCACCAGGACCTTGGAGCCCAGGCGCGGGCCCACGGGGATGCGAATGTCGGTGTAGTCGACCTTCTGGCTGGCGCGGGCTTCGGCCTCCATCTCCTCGTAGCGAGCCAGACGCGCCTTGTTCTTTGCCTGACGGGCCTTCGGGGACGAGCGGACCCAGTCGAGCTCTGCCGCGATGCGCTTGGCGAGGCGCTCCTCGCGCTGGCCCTGCGCCGCGGCGCGAGCTGCCTTGGTCTCCAGGTAGGTGGAGTAGTTGCCCTTGTAGGGGTAGAGGTGCCCGCGGTCGACCTCGCAGATCCACTCGGCCACGTGGTCGAGGAAGTAGCGGTCATGCGTGACGGCGAGCACGGCGCCGGGGTAGTTCTTGAGGAAGTGCTCGAGCCACAGGATGGACTCGGCGTCGAGGTGGTTGGTGGGCTCGTCGAGCAGCAGCAGGTCGGGTGCCTCGAGCAGGAGCTTGCACAGGGCCACGCGGCGACGCTCGCCACCGGAGAGGATGTTCACCGGCATGTCGGAATCGGGCAGCTGCAGCGCGTCCATGGCCTGGCCGAGCTTGGAGTCGATGTCCCAGCCGTCCGCGGCGTCGATCTCGTCCTGCAGGCGGCCCATCTCGGCCATCAGGGCGTCCATATCGCAATCCGGGTCGCACATCTCGACCGAGATCTGGTTGAAGCGCT
This sequence comes from uncultured Collinsella sp., assembly GCF_959026545.1. Classification (NCBI taxonomy): domain Bacteria; kingdom Bacillati; phylum Actinomycetota; class Coriobacteriia; order Coriobacteriales; family Coriobacteriaceae; genus Collinsella; species uncultured Collinsella sp. Next base: position 74,282 of record NZ_CAUFLV010000005.1, on the reverse strand, counting down.
CGACCTTGGCGACCATGTCGGCGAAGGCGAGGCGGACGTTCTCGATCACGGTCTTGTCCTCGTCCAGCGGGGGCTCCTGCTGGAGGATGCCCACGGTGTAACCGGGCGTGAGCTTGGCGTCGCCGTTGGAAACCTCCTCGATGCCCGCCATGATCTTGAGCAACGTGGACTTGCCCATGCCGTTGGGACCCACGACGCCGATCTTGGCGCCCGGATAGAAGGACAGGGTCACATCGTCGAGGATGACCTTGTCGCCATGCGCCTTGCGCGCCTGATACATCTGGTAGATGAACTCTGCCATGGACGGCTCCGTTTCCAAGGGTTTACGTGGTCTAACGTTCCCCATTGTCGCATGAAACCGAGAACTGCAGGAATTCTCGACGAATTGCGCAACCAATCCACCCCGACACATTACCTCGATTTAGGGACAGGCAGTTAATTGAGGTGTTAGCACACGCCTACAGTGCAGTAAAGGCTTGATCCAAGTCCCAGATGATGTCTTCGATGTCCTCCGTACCGATGGAAAGGCGAATGGTCGCGGGCGTGATGCCCTGGTCGGCGAGCTCCGCCTCGGTGAGCTGAGAGTGCGTGGTGGTGGCAGGGTGAATGACCAGGCTCTTCACGTCGGCGACATTGGCCAGCAGACTGAACACCTGCAGATGGTCAATGAACTTCCACGCGGCGTCTTGGCCGCCCTTGATCTCGAAGGTGAAGATCGATGCGCCCCCGCGCGGGAAATAGCGCTTGTAGAGCTCGTGGTCAGAGTGATCGGGCAGGCTCGGGTGATTCACCTTGGCCACGTACGGGCTGGAGGCGAGGTATTCAACCACGCGCTTCGTGTTCTCAACGTGACGGTCGAGGCGCAACGAAAGTGTCTCGACACCCTGCAGCAGAATCCACGCGTTGAAGGGTGAGATGCAGGGGCCCTCATCGCGCAAGAGGACGGCGCGTACGTACGTGGCAAAGGCAGCAGGGCCCGCCGCATCGGCGAACGCAACCCCGTGATAGCTCGGGTTGGCGGCGGCAATCTGCGGGAACTTACCGCCCACGGTCCAGTCGAAAGACCCGCCGTCGACGATGATGCCACCCAGGCTCGTCCCGTGACCGCCCAGGAACTTAGTCGCCGAATGCACCACGATATCGGCGCCGTGCTCGAGCGGACGGATGAGATAAGGCGTGCCGAACGTGTTGTCCACCACCACGGGCAACCCATGGGCATGGGCAAGCGCGGAGACGGCATCGATGTCGGGGATATCAGAGTTGGGGTTGCCAAGGGTCTCGAGATAGACGAGCGTAGTCTCAGGACGGATCGCCGCCTCGACCTCGGCCAGATCGTGGATATTCACGAACGTGGTCTCGACCCCAAAATCGGCGAGGGTGTGGGCCAACAGGTTGTATGTGCCGCCGTAGATGGTCTTCTGGGCAACCACGTGAGCCCCGGCGCGAGCAAGCGCCTGGACGGTGAGGGTGATCGCTGCCGCGCCCGACGCAACCGCAAGCGCCGCCACTCCACCTTCGAGTGCGGCGATGCGATCCTCCAGTACACCCTGGGTGGAGTTGGTCAGGCGCCCGTAGATGTTGCCGGCGTCGGCCAGCCCAAAGCGATCGGCGGCATGCTGGGAATTGCGGAACACGTAACTCGTCGTTTGATAAATTGGGACGGCGCGGGCGTCGGTCGCGGGGTCGGGACTCTCCTGTCCGACATGCAATTGCAGGGTGTCGAAGCCAAACTCGTGGTCGGGGTTCTTAGTAAAACGACTCATAACGTGCTCCTTGGGTTCTCGGCGAAAAACTACTCCTCGCAATCCCACTCACAGGTGCGACATTGCTTCCCGTTTTTTCCTATCTAATGGATGGGTTGCTGAATGCATCCTAGTGAGGTGCAGGACGGCCGTCAACCTGACCAAGCGTTCGTTTCGGTCGCATTTCCGTTTCGCTTCACCATGGTTTCAAGCTGTGGTCGTTCAAGCGCATGGGCCTCGAACGGCAGGTTGCGTGCGTCGCCGCATCAAAGAGCAACGGCGGCCTTGGAGCCGCAGCCCGCACGCGCTCCGGCGCCTCGCTGCGTGCGAGCGCCTCATATACGACCCGCCATCTCCTCGCTTCGACATTGCACCAAGCCGTGCGCGTCACGCTACAATATGAGGTCACCACGCATGCCTGCAATCTCCCAAGGAGCCCCGATGGAAACCATGAAGGACCGCCTGCGTATTATACTCGGCGATGAACGCCTCGCTCGCCTTGAAGGCGCCTGCGTCCTCGTGTTCGGCTGCGGTGGCGTTGGGTCGAGCTGCGTTGAGGCGCTCGCGCGCGGAGGTGTGGGTACCCTCCTCATCGTCGACAAGGATGTGGTCGCGCCCTCCAACATCAACCGTCAAGCCATTGCCTTCGAGAGTACGGTTGGTCAGCGCAAGGTCGACGTCATGGCCGCCATGATCGCAGATATCAGCCCGTCCTGCCGCGTCTTTGCCCATGACGCTTTCGTCCTTGCGGAGAACCTCGAAGACCTCTACGACATCTGCCTTACAGAGGCAGATGGGCATATTGACTACGTGGTCGATGCCATCGACACGGTGTCCACCAAGCTCGCCCTCGCCGCTCTCGCGCAAACGCGAGGCTTTGAACTCATCAGCTCCATGGGGGGCGCCAAGAAGATTCACCCCGAATGCCTGCGCATCGCCGACGTGCACAAGACGGTCAACTGCTCGCTGGCGCGCATCATGCGCAAGGAGTGCCGCAAGCGCGGCATCCGCCACCTGCGCGTGCTCTATTCCTGCGAAGAGCCGGTGCGCATCGCCGCCGCGCCCGGCGCCGCGCGCTCGGAGCGCACCGACTTGGGCACCGCGAGCTTCATGCCACCCATCATGGGTCAAATGATCGCCGGCGAGGTCCTACGACATATTTCGGGTCTTGGCACGGGCGACGACGTCTCCGCCGCACTCGCCATGCATGACGCTGCGCAAAAGGGCCGACTTGCTGGCAAACGGGGCGGACGCGCATGAGTGCGCGCGTACCGACTGAGTGTACACCGTGCTCGAAAAGGGTAGAAATGTCGAAAACTGAGCCCGATTCGGAGCGTTTTTTCGATAAAACTACCTTTCACGCAAGCTCGAACGGCCGTGAACATCGCCCTTGGAACCTCGTGGACATGCACTGCCACTTGGACCGCATGGCAAACGGCGCCGAGGTAGCATCCGAGCTCGAAAGCATGGGCATCGCCGCGTTCTGCACGACCGTAACGCCCGCAGATACGCTCGCCGCCCGAGAACAGTTCGCGCCGCGCCACAATATCCGCGTTGGCGCAGGTCTGCACCCCTGGTGGATCGACGAAGACCCCTTGATGGTCGAGCAGGCCGCAACTCTTGTCGCGGGCGATACATTCATCGGAGAGATCGGCCTTGACTTCTCCCCTTCCCATATAGGCACGCGCGCAGCCCAGCTCGCCGCCTTCGAACGCATCCTAGATGCATGCGGCGAAAGCCCGCTTGCAGGGCGCGTCGTGTCCATTCATGCCGTACGAGCGGCCTCCGAAGCCCTCGACGTCCTTGAACGTCACAGCTTTCCCCGCCTTGCCACCTGCATCTTCCATTGGTTCTCGGGAACCTCTGAGGACTTCATGCGCCTCCGCAAGCTCGGTTGCCACATCTCCGTCAACGAACGCATGCTCGCCACCAAGCGCGGACGGGAATACGCCCGGCAGATGCCCCTCGGTCGGCTGCACCTGGAGACGGACGCCCCGGCGCAGCCTGGATCCCCCTACTCCGCCGAGGAGCTCGAGTCCTCGCTGAACCGTACGCTTAACGCCCTCGCGCGCATTCGAGGCATCGAGCAGGGCGAACTCGCCGCGTACATGGCACAAACGAGCGCGGCGATTCTCGGATAATAACGCCACCAAGATTTGACGCACGGCACTCGTTTGCCCGCGCATACTCGCGTAAGCGATCCAAATGACGTCAACGGGATCTGGCTCTCGGTGCTTGCCATACTTCGACGCGCGAAGCGAGGGAGCATTCGACAAGTTCGATATCGAGCAGGAGCTGAGCCGTGTGATTTTGCGATTGTGGTCAAAATACCCAAATAGTGCGCAAATCAGAATGAATCTCTAGCCATGCATAACGACCCTCGTTCGCAATTCCTGCGGTTTTTCCGAGCGAACCGAACAATACCGCCGTCGCCACCCGCTATGCCAGCGATCTGATTTTTATGACCTGCACTTTTGATAATCCGTCCGCACGGTGCGGGCGCATTATTTAGGTATTTTGACCAATTGCGGAAACCCACACGATGGCCAGCCGCGGAGCACTCTTTTTCTATGCGATAATATCGCGATAATTGCTTGTTTTATACATATCGAAACGACGAGAGGCTACCAGCCCTCCAACCCTCCGCATGCGACGCATTTCCGCGCACGCTCTCATTCAACAAGCACACCGAGCAGATAGCGAAAATGGGGCACCCGCAGCATGGCGGGCACCCCAGAATTGACCATATGACAGCCGCATTTCCCAATCTGCTGAGAGCCGGACTCGCAGCAGATGAACCCGCGGCAGCTAAGGCATGAGCAACCAGGTCCTTGGCAACTGATCTCTTAGTAGTCGAACTGGTGATAGTAACGACGGTACTTGAGGTTATGCTTGGTAACCAGCTCGTAGTTGCGGGCAAGGCGGTCGGTGGTGAGCACGGAGAGGATCCAGGGGGACACGATGACGCGGAAGTCGTCGTCCAGGCCGGGAATCGCGTACTCGGCGGTGTCGATGATGACGTAATCCTCGTCACCGGTCACGCCGCTGGTGAGGAAGGCGCGGACGCGCTCGTCGAGGGCGCGGCACTCGTCCTCGCCCATGAACAGGAACACGGGTACGCCGGGCTCGAGGAGCTCGAGGGTACCATGGAAGAAGTCATGCGAGGTGATGTGGCGGATGCGCTTCCACTGCATCTCCTCGAGCAGGCACATGGAGTAGAGGATGGTCTCGCCCCACAGCGCGCCGGAGCCGATGAACATGGTGTAGTCGGCCAGGGCGTACTTGCGGGCGAGCTCCTCGGCGCGGGGCTCGAAGCGCTTGCGGATGTCGAGCATGTCCTTCCAGATGTCCTTGGTCTGCTCGATGAACAGGTCGAACTTGGGGAAGCAGCCGCGACGGTTGAGGAGGCGCAGGCCGAAGCAGTCGGCGAGGTAGTAACCCTTCTCGCAGCCGCCGGCACCGTGGTCGGAGGCCATCATGACGCAGTTCTCGGCACCCACGGCCTGGCCGATCTTGCCCTCGGGGTTGGTCATGGCGTAGACGCGAACGCCCATCTCCTTCATCTTGCCGATGGCCTCGAGGACCTCGGGGGTAGTACCGGACTCGGAGGCGGTCAGCACGATGGAACGCTCGGTCATGCGCTTGTGGCCCATGACGTTCCACTCGGCGGCGTGGATGAGGTAGACCTCGAGGTCCTTGTCGCCGAACTTGTTCATGAGGTACTCGAGCTGCATGAACTCGTCCCAGGTGCCGCCGACGCCCATGAGGAACACGGCGTCGTAGCCCTCCTCGTGCACGCGGTCGGCCAGGGCGGTCATCTTCTTGCCGGCCTCGTAGACGTTCCTGCCGTCCTCGAGGTAGCCCTCCTGGTCGAAGTGCATGATCTCGATCTTCTCGGTCTCCTTCATTGCTGGCTCCCTTCGCCGCCGTGGCCTCTCATATCCAAGTTGAGAGTTTTTAATACCACTTGTTGAGTACATCTTAACGCTTTTTCATACCATTTTGGTGATGCCAGAAGGTTTCCCGCGAACGGTCACATCTTCTCCGTAAGCGGTTATTTCCCCTGAATCAGACAACGACGAACAGGTTGCGTGAGCACCTGTCCGCCGTCATTCGATGTCTATTAGTACTGATAGGTGTATCCACCCTGGTTTGCAGGCGTCAATGAATAGGCGTGCTCGATGGGCCTGCCATCGACATCGAAACTGACGCACTCGAGGGAAAGGGCGAGGCTTCCCGGCTCAACCTGAAGCAAGCCCGCATCGCGCGCGGACAAAGCGACCACGTCGAGCTTCTCCTGTGCAAGGGCAACGGGTCTACCGCACATTTCATACGTCTCATAAAGGCTGAACACCGATACATCGACATCTTCAATGCCCGGAAACAGCTTGACGGGGACGAGCGTCTGCTCGAGCGACACGGGCGTTCCGTCAGTGCTGTTGAGACGGCGGATGGAGTAGAGTTCATCGCCCTCATCGATATCGAAGAGATGGGCGTATAGCGGCCCGGCGGCACGCAGCGATTTGGAGAGCTGACGCACCGAGGCGACCTCGCGGGCCGCCCCCGCAGCGGACCTAAATCCGCTCACCCGCGAGCCGGAGTCCGCGCCGCCCTGGGCAACGAATGCCCCCTTACCCTGCACGCGGCGGATGAGCCCCCGCTCAACGAGACCGTCGATGGCATTGCGCACGGTCAGGCGCGTGGTCGAGAACGCAGCGGCGAGCTCGTGCTCCGAGGGGATGGCCGACCCCGGCGCATAAACGCCCTCGGCGATGCGGTGCTCGATGGCATGGCGAATCTGCACGTATCGGGGTTCGCCGGCATGACGCGAAACACATGGAGCCCCGAGGGCGGTCACCTCCAGGTCATGGCGGCGGAAGTCTCGTACGCCGGCTTCGTCTCGCACCACCGCGTTGTGACCTACCACGTGAGCCATGTGCTCGACACCCCCTCGGGAACCACGCCGTTCTTGCAGCCGTTGCTCGCAAACCGATACCTGCTCGGTACGTAGACGGCCTTCAGATACTCCATGGGCACGCCGGCGGCAGTTCGCTCGAGCGCCTGCACGAAAAAGACCGGCTCACCTTCGTCGATCAGCAGGCTCTCCGCCTCCTGGGAAGTCGCGCGGGCGATGGAGACGCGCTCCGTACCGTGCCCGACGCGGATCCCGTGCTCATGGGCCAGCACGTCGTAGAGGCTCTCGCGCGAGAAGTCGTGCCCCTCGATACCGGGGCACAGCGCGTAGTTGATATAAGAGGTCTCCACGGCGACGGGAACGTCGTCGGCGAAGCGGACGCGGCGGACCTCGAACACGCGCGAACCGACGGCAAGATCGAACTTGGCCGCAAGCACCTCATCGGCATCCACAACGCGGGCGTCGAGAAGGCGGGCGCCGGGCTCACGACCCACGCGGCGGACGGCATCGGAAAAGTTCCGGGTTTCCTGGAAGATGTTGATGGGCTTAGGCGGCAACACGTACGTGCCCGACCCCTGCCTGCTCTCGAGCACGTGCATCGAGATGAGTTGGGTGATTGCCGCACGAAGCGCCGTGCGCGAGACACCGAGGCGCTCGGAAAGCACACGCTCAGAGGGCAACTTGTCCCCTCCGGTCAGGCCGGCGTTGTGGATATACCACCGGATGCCCTCCTGGGCTCGGTCTTTGGGCGGGATGCCCATAGGCTCATCTGCCACGCCGTCACTTCCTCTCAAACACGACCACGCGCGCGGGGCAACCGCAGCCTCTATCGACCGAGCGGCATAACGACCTCGAACAGGTCGGGAATCGAATCGATAGTATAGTCGGCCGCCTCCTGGGAGAAGCCGAAGCGGTCCTCGCGCTTGGCGACCACGGTGAGGCCGGCCGCCTTGCCCGCGGTGATGCCGGGGACGGAATCCTCCACGCAACAGCACTCGTCCGCAATGAGGCCAAGGCTCTCGAGCGTGTGCAGGTAGATCTCGGGATTGGGCTTGCTTTGGTGGAACTGTTCGCCACTCGTGACCAGCTCGAACGCATCGGCGAGGCCACATGCGGCGAGGACCTCGCGGATGTTGCCCATGGGCGAGGATGAGGCGAGCGCGACGCGGACGCCGCGGCGCTTGAGCTCGTCGACGGTCTCGACCACCCCGGGGTTGAGCAGGGACGCGAAATCCGGATAATGCGCGGATTCCCAGGCGTTATAGCGCTCGAGCCCCTCGTCCTCCGTGATCTGCTCGCCGCCCAGCGCGTACCACGCTACCAGGTTGCGCTTGAAGTCCTTGAAGGACGCGCCCACCGCGGAGCACAACGACTCGCGGGGCACATCGATGCCGGCGGCGTCGAACATCCCGGCGAGCGTGTCGAAATAGAACTTCTCGGTATCGACGATCACGCCGTCCATGTCGAAGATGACGGCCTTGAAGGGAAAGGCGGGCTGGGTCATGAGCGGGGTCTCCTGTCCGGTTAGTGAAATCGGCACGCGCCCAAGCATCCTCCCCGCCCGGGGCGCAGGTGGATGCGCGCGTGCCGCTCTGCATGATTGTAGGGGTTATTTCGGCTCTCCGCCGAAAATCAGTCATCGCCGTCGTAGTTCACGAAGTTCTCGGTTTTCGCCGCGGCGATCGCCTTGAACCGCTTGAGCAGGGGATGCTGCTTCGAGCTGCCGAGCGCGCTGCTCGTCAGATGGCTCACCAGCTGCACGAACGGCAGGTAGGCGAAGGAGGCGAGGTCGGCAGCGGGAAGTTCGGGGGCCACAAGGACGTTCGGGTCGCCGGCGAGCTCCGCAGTCGAGGCGGGCTCGGCTGCCTGTGCACTCGTCACCAGGAACGCGGCGTCGCTCACCTCGCGGGCCGCGCGGTAGATCAAGCGGCAGCGCTCACGAGCGGCATCCGGCGCATCGAAGAAGAACATGGTATACGCGGGCGTGATCTGCAGGTTGGGCCCATGGATGAACTCCTCCACCTCGTAGGCGGGGCTCGGGACGTGCACCGTCTCGCCGATTTTGAGCGCCCCCTCGAGGGCGACGCCGCGGGCTCCGTCGGCGGCGATGCTGTAGCTCAGACGCATCGATGTCAGCGCCTTCTCGTGGGCGCGGTAGAACTCGTAGGTCGAGGCGCGCACCGCGTCCAGGACCTCCACCGCCGCCGCGAGGTCGGCCATACGCTCGGGGCGCCCGCCCAGGCGGGCGGCGAACATCATGAGAAACAGCGCGAGCGTCGTCACGCCCTTCGTCACGTAGCCCACGAGCTCGGTGCCCGCCCCCCAATCGACCATGACGTCGGCATGGTCGCGGGCGTCAGCCCCCACGTTGCCGGTCAGACACACGGCGCGGGCCCCCTGGGCACGGATGACGTCGAGTGCCTCCAGCGCGTTGGTCGACAGGCCGCTTTGGGTCACGACCGCCACGAGCTCGCCCTCGCGGACCTCGGGCTCGTAATAGGTGAACCGGTGCGGCGTCACGACATCGATCTGGACGCCAGGAAGGCACGACGCCATGAACGGCAGTGCGCACTGGCAGGCGTTGAACGACGAGCCAGATGCCACCAGGCGGATCCTTGCAGGGACGCGGCCGCCGCAGCAGACGACGAGCGGATCCGTGAGCTCATCGACGCGGTCGAGGTTCTCGTGCGCCACGCGCGGGGACTCGTCGACGTAATCCCCCATCGTCCATACGCGCTCTTCCAACGTGTCCATATGTCCCCTCCTTGAAATTAGGGAAGCGGGGCGCCGCACGCAGGCGCAACGCCCACGGTGCGACGCCCCGCTCCAAATGTTGATGGGGCGCGGCTCCCCGTCCGTGCGAGCCGCCTTTCCGTCACAACGTGGCACCCCGTTCAGGCGATACCTCGGCCGGTCGCGGCCTACACGCCCAAGATGCCGAAGAACGAGCCGACGAGGCCGACGACCACGAGCGCCACGAGCAGGGTGGTGGTCTTGACGTTCTTCTTGCTCACAAGCCAGTACATCAGCAGCGTGAAGGCGAGCGGGAGCAGGCCGGGCATGATCGTGTTGCAGATGTCGCCCAGCGTGGTCGCGGTCTCGCCGGAGCCGATCACGAGCGGCACGTTGATACCAACGTTCTCGGCGGTCATGCCTCCGATGACCATGAGGCCCAGGACGGAGGCGCCGTAGGTGAGGACCTCCATGAGGCCGCTCTCCTGCACCTTGGCGAGGAAGCCGCTTCCCAGCTTGTAGCCGGCGTGCATGAGGTAGAAGCGCAGGCCCTGAGCGGGGATGTTGAAGAGCAGCAGGAACAGGATGGGTCCCAGGATGTTGCCCTGGGCGGCGAGGCTCACGCCGACGCCGGTGGCGATGATGCGCAGCGTACCCCAGATGAAGGAGTCGCCGATGCCCGCCAAGGGGCCCATGAGGGAGACCTTGACGTTGTTGATGGACTCGGTCTCGAACTCGGGGTCGTTGGCGTTTTGCTCCTCCATGGCGGCGGTGATGCCCAGGATGAGCGTGGACATGTGCGGCGTCGTGTTGAAGAACTCGAGGTGACGCTGCATGGCCTCGGTCTGATCATCCTTGTTGGGATACAGCTTCTTGATGATCGGGAGCATCGAGTAGCAGAACGCCATGTTCATCTGCCGCTCGTAGTTCCAGTCCCACTCCATGCCGAGCGAGCGGATGGCGACCCTGTTGAGGTCCTTTTTGGTGAGCTTGCGCTCGTCTGCGGTCTGGACCGCGGCGTCGTTAGAAGTCGTCGTCATCGTCCATACCTCCTTCGGTGGCGAGAGCGGGACGGGCGTTCAGCTTCTGCTGGATCTGGGCGAGCACGACGGCCACGACCGCGCCGAAGATGGCGATGCCGGTGGTCGGGATGCCAAGGTAGGTGGACAGCGCGAAGCCGGCGATGAAGAAGCAGACGACCGTCTTGTTCATGATCATCTTGAGCAGCAGCGCGAAACCGATGGCGGGCAGCAGGCCCATGGTGATCTGCAGGCCGTTGGAGACCCACTCGGGGATCGTGTCGAGCAGCGCCTGGACCGCGGGGCCGCCGGCGTAGAAGCCGATGGCGACGCACAGGCCGATGATGAGGTTGACGCCGAAGAAGCCGCCCAGGAAGTGCATGCGGGCGACGCCGGCCATATCACCCTTGGCGGCGTAGTCGTCGGCCTTGTGGACGAACGGCGGGAGGATGAAGACCATGCCGACGTTCTTCACGATGAGGACGAGGGAGGCCACGGGGATGCCGATGGTGAGCGCGGTCTCGAGGCCGGAGCCGGTCGAGATGGTGAACGCAGTGCCGAGGACGGTACCGGAGATCATCTCGGGCGGGATGCTCGCGCCGATGGAGAACGAGCCCATGAAGGCGAGCTCCAGGGTGGCACCGAGCGTGACACCCGTGGGGATGTCACCCATGATGATGCCGGTGAGTGCTCCCATCACCAGCGGACGGGACAGGCAACTGGTACCGAGCAGGTACTCAGCGTTGCCGAGCATGGCGACGAGGCCCAGCAGGATGGCTTGGACGATCATCTGTGCTCCTTTCTGCATATCTCAAGAGGCGGCCCCTCGCCACCCCTTTGTGCATAAGCAAGCCCGGTGCCTGAGGCGCAGACATCCCCCGCCCATGCTCCGATGGGCCCCTCATGTCTGGTTTTCGGGGACGTCTCGCGGTCATGCGCCGCGTTTGCGGACCGCCCGGGCGTGTTGGCTCGCTGAGCCCGGGCGGCACCGTGGGGGATACCCTACAGGGCGCGCTCCACCTTGACGGCCGAGTCGTCGGGAACCATCTGGATCTCGACGTCAACGCCCTCGGAGACGAGCGCACGCAGCGTCTCCTCCTCCGCCGGCGTGACGTTCATGGCCTTGGAGATCGCGCGGGTCTCGGCGGTAGCCTTCGTGCCGCCCAGGTTGAGGTGCTTGATGCCGCACTCACGGCAGAGGCGAGCGGCATCGGCGATGGACTCGACGACGATGAAGAGCTTGTACTTGTCGGTCTTGCCGCTGTTGATGGCGGTAATGGAGTCCTCGATGGTCTTGATGACGAGCTTGGTGTCGGCGGGCTTGGCGAGCTTGATGGCGCTCTTGCGCAGGGCGTCGCCGGGCACGGAGTCGTTGGCGACGAGGATGCAATCGACATCCAGGGCGCTCTTCCAGGAAACGGCCACCTGGCCATGGAGCAGACGGTGATCGACGCGGAGCATCTTGATCATGTCGTTTTCCTTTCATCTCAGCCGCTCACGCGGCGTTGCCGGTGTATGGAAGCGTGCGGGCGCCGGCGCCGTGCGGGCATCCCGCGATCCCGGAGGTCCTCGCTAGAAGTCCTCGTCCTCGTCCTCGTCGACGACCTCCCCGCCCATGCAGACGGTGACGCCCTCGCGCGCAGCCTCGAGCACACGCTCGGCGGCGGCGGCATCGAGGCCGTCGCGGGCGGTAAGGGCGATCTCGAGCGCCATGCCCATGGTGAGGCCGGAGAAGATCACGACGTTGGGGAACTCGGTGAGGCGGAACAGGGCGTTGTGGACGCTACCACCCTTAATGTCGCACATGATGATGAACTGCTCGTCGGATGCAGAGATGCGCTCGCGGAGCTGCTCGTAGTAGTCATTGGGATGCTGGCCGAACTCGAGGCTGTAGGTCTCGATGCCGTCGGCTGCACCGCCGGCGACCATGTGGAGTGAATCGAGCATGCCGCGGGAGAGCCCGCCGTGCGTTGCGATGATGATTTGAGCCATTATGCATTCCCCTCATCCAACTTATCTCGTCGATGCAAGACCTATTATAGGCAGGGCATAACCTGTCATATCCTGTTATAGGAAGCGTTCTGTAAACGGCCTGTTTTTCGCGGTGAGTGGTTTTTCTTAGTTCTAAGTTGTATATGACAGGTTAGTACAGCATTACCTTCTTCCGTTAGGAAAGACCATTTTCACCGGCAACGCGGAAATTGCCCGTTGGAATCAAAGGTGTTCACATACACGTAACGCCCCCATGGAGACACCATCGGGACGTTACTTCTCATAGAGACCGGGGGCCGATCGAAATTCGACTGTACGGACGCGGTGCCCCGCCGGCCCCAATCAGGAGCACTCTTAGCGCACATTAAATGCGGAAGGTATACCGTGTGCCCACAATGTGCTGTCTGCCAAGGTACATGGGCGACCCGTCGGTATCGTAATAGCGGCCCTCAAGGCAGAAGAGCGGCTCGCCGACGGGAACATCGAGATACGGCGCAAGCTCGGCGGACGCCTTCTCAAGATCAAGATCGCACGGCTCGGTGAGCATCGGCTCGCCATGACCGTTGGACAAAATGATGTCGTAAAGCGAAGTGTCTTCAAAATCCGCACTACGCAGGAACGCATAAGCTTCGGCGGGGAAGTAATTCTCCTCAACCATGATGGGTGTGCGATCCGCCGTCCGGATGCGCACAACCCTCAGCAGGCGTCCCTCGTTGCCAAAGCCAAAGAAGGCCCGGGCATCGTCGAGGCCCTCTACCTGCTCGATCGATATCAAATGCGCGCCGGCGCGTTGGTTGTTGCTCTCGCACGCCTCGGTGAAGCTTTGGACGTCATTGTTCTGGGTGAACTTGGCGCGGACCTTGGACGAGACGGATGTACCCGGGAGACGCTCGCTCACATAGGTGCCCTTGCCCGGACACTTGACGAGATATCCCTCGTTAACGAGTTCTTGCAGGGCGCGGCGAATGGTAATGCGGCTCACGCCATACAGGCCGTTGAGCTTGTCCTCGGAGGGAATCCTCTCTCCGGGAACGAAAGCGCCATCCACAATCTGGCCTTTGAAGAGCTCGCGCAGCTGAGCATAGAGAGGCGTCGAAGAACCATCGTCAAGCATCTTCGCCATATCGATCTCCTCCTGTATTGATACGTCTTAAGCCATCATATGAGACGGTACCACAATCGCCCCGGCGAGACGTCCTTAGCCCAAAAACTTGTCGAGCGCGAGCGCGATGCCGTCCTCGTTGTTGGAGGCGGTGACTTCATCGGCCGCAGCCTTGGCGGCATCGGTCGCATTGCCCATCGCCACGCCGATGCCCGCCCATTCGAGCATGGAGATGTCGTTCTGGGCGTCTCCGAACGCGATCACCTCGGACGCGTCGATGCCGATCTTGGGCAGCGAGCCGGCCAACGCATTGCCCTTGTTGATGCCAGGGGCCATGAACTCGAAGTAGAAGTCGGCCGTGAACATACCGGAAAGTGTGTCAGTGAAGGGCTCGTGCATCGCGCGCCAATGCGCCTGCAGGTACTCCGGCTCGGAAGCGCACAGGAGCTTGTCCTGGGGGCGAGAGCACACTTCGAGCAGGTCGTCGACCTCGACGAGTTCGAGGTCACACATCCTGCGCTCGTAGTCGACGATGTCAAAGGGAGCGTCCCGATACGTGATGGTGTGCCTGCAACCGCGCTCCACGTACAGGTATTTACCTTCGGTGATCCAGGGGATGACGTCGAAGTCGCGCATGTGCCCAACGAGCGCGCGCAGAGCGCGTTCCTCCATGGGCTGATCGAAGAGCACCTCGTCGGTCTGGGCGTCGATCACGCGCGCACCGTTGAAGGCGACGAGCAGGCCGCCATTGTCTTGAAGCTCGAGCTCGGCGGCAATGGCGCGGAGGCCCTGCACCGGACGCCCAGAAGAAAGGATGAGCCGGATACCCGAACGTTGAGCGGCGAGCAGCGCCTCCTTGGTACGGGGGGTGACAACCTTCGCATCGTTGGTGAGCGTGCCGTCGATGTCGAGCGCAATTGCCTTAATGGACATTCAAGATCCTTTCGAGTGGAGGTTTTCCAAGCGAACATGATACCCCTGTGTGAGAGACAGGGGATGTTGACTCCACGAGGAACACTCCTCGAAACGCAAAGAGGGCGAGCCCGGATGGACTCGCCCTCTATAGGTGTAGCCATATCAACCTATGCGAGGCGACACCGAATTCTTGAATCGGCAAAGACTCCGTTACTTGCGCGTGGCGCGGTAGAACTCGATGAGGGCCTTCGTGGAGGCGTCCTGAGCCGCCAGCGCCTCGTCGTCGTGGAAGGCGGGCGTGATCTGCTTGGCCAGCTGCTTGCCCAGCTCGACGCCCCACTGGTCGTAGGAGTCGATGCCCCACACAGTGCCCTCGACAAAGGTGATGTGCTCGTACAGCGCGATGAGCTCGCCGAGTGCGAACGGAGTGAGGGTGTCGCCGAAGATCGAGGTCGTCGGACGGTTACCGGTGAACACGCGAGCGGGGACGATCTCCTCGGGCGTGCCCTCGGCACGGACCTCGTCGGCGGTCTTGCCGAAGGCGAGCGCCTTGGTCTGGGCGAGGAAGTTGCCCAAGAACAGCTCATGGACGTCCTGGCCGTTGTCCTGGGCCGGGTTATGCGTGTTGGCGAATGCGATGAAGTCGGCGGGGACCATCACGTTGCCCTGATGGATCAGCTGATAGAACGCGTGCTGGCCGTTGGTGCCGGGCTCGCCCCAGAAGACCTCACCGGTGTGGCAGGTGACTGCGCTGCCGTCCCAACGGACCTGCTTGCCGTTGGACTCCATGGTGAGCTGCTGCAGGTATGCCGGGAAACGATGCAGGTACTGGGTGTAGGGCAGCACGGCATGCGTGTCGGCGCCGAAGAAGTTGACGTACCACACGTTCATGAGACCCATGAGCGCGACGACGTTCTCCTCGAGCGGCGTGTTCTCAAAGTACTCGTCGATGGCGCGGAAGCCGGTGAGGAACTGCTGGAAGCGCTCGGGACCGAGGACGACGATGAGGGACAGGCCCACGGCGGAGTCGACGGAGTAGCGGCCACCGACCCAGTTCCAGAAGCCGAAGGCGTTCTCGGGGTCGATGCCGAAGTCGGCGACGAGGTCGAGGGCGGTGGAGACGGCCACGAAGTGCTTCGCGATGGCCTCGGCGTCCTGCTCGGGCGTGCCGTCGATGGCACCGGCCGCGCGGAGCTGCTCGAGCATCCAGGCCTTGACCTCACGGGCGTTGGTGAGGGTCTCGAGCGTGGTGAACGTCTTGGAGACGATGATGACGAGCGTGGTCTCGGGATCGAGGCCCTTCACTTTCTCGGACATGTCGTTGGGGTCGATGTTGGAGATGTAGCGGCAGTCGATCCCAGCGTCGGCGTAGGGGCGCAGGGCCTCATAGGCCATGACGGGGCCAAGGTCCGAACCGCCGATGCCGATGGAGACCAGATGCTCGATCTTCTTGCCGGAGACACCGGTCCACTCGCCGGAGCGGACGCGCTCGGCGAAGGCGTACATGCGGTCCAGCACCTCGTGCACGTCGGCCACGACGTCTTGGCCGTCGACGATGAGCTCGCCCTTCTGCTCGGCGGGACGACGCAGGGCGGTGTGGAGCACGGCGCGGTCCTCGGTGGTGTTGATGTGCACGCCGGAGAACATGGCGTCGCGACGCTCTTCCACCCCGCACGCGCGTCCAAGATCGGCGAGGAGCTTGACCGTCTCATCGGTGATCAAGTTCTTGGACAGGTCAAAGTGCAGGTCACCGGCCTTGAACGTAAGCTTACCAACGCGCTCGGGGTCCGCGGCGAACCAGTCCTTCAGGCTGATGCCCTTGGCCTGGAGCTCGTCGTAGTGAGCTTGAAGCGCCTTCCAAGCGGGGGTCTGCGTGGCGTCGATAGGAGCCGAAACGGTCATGTGCTTCCTCCTCGGTGGTCGTATGCACGGATAGTCCTATCTTAGCACCCCGAGCATCGGCGGGGACTTGAGCTATGCGCTCTTAAAGAAGGCCAAGGCAATGGCACCCGGCCCGACATGCGTGCCAATGGTGGCACCCACCATAAGGACAGGGATGTCCTCCTCGGCGATCCTGTCCTCCCACACCGAGCGACAGTCGTCGAGGTACTTGCGCAGAAGCTTGTCGGAAAGGCCCGAATAGCCGAGCATCACGGGCATGGAGAAATCGATGCCACCGGCGGCCTTGACCTGTTGGCGCAGCAGGTTGCGCCCGTTCTTGGACCCGCGCGCCTTACCGAGCACCGCCACCTCTCCGTTGTCGATGGTGATAACCGGCTTGATGGAGAGCAGCTCGCCCACCGTGCCCGCCGCCGCCGAGATGCGGCCACCGCGCTTGAGGTACTCGAGGGTGTCGAGCAGGCCGACCACGACCACGCGATCGACGACGGCCTCGACGGCGCCGGCGATCTCGGCAGCCGACTTGCCCTCGTCCAACAAGCGCAGAGCGTAGTCGACGAGGATGTGCTCGCCCACGGTGACGCTCTTGGTATCGACCACGTAGACCTCGGTGACGTCGCTCGCCTCGGCGGCGGCGGTGCAGGCGGACTGGTGTGTACCGGAGAGCTTGGCGGACAGGGCAAGGATCACGACGTCCTCCCCTGCGGCCTGGGCACGCTCAATGGCCTGGGAGAACGCGTAAGGGTTGACTTGGCCGGTAGTGGGAAACTCATCGCCCTCGACGAGGAGTTCGTAGAAACGCTCGCGCGAGAGCTCGACATCGGCCTGGTACGTGGTGGTACCGAACCCCACGGAAAGAGGCAGGACGTCGAGCTGGGGATGATCGCCCTGAAGGCAATCGGAACCGGAGTCGGTGATGATGCGAACGGACATAATGGACCCCTTCAGATTAGATAATGGACATAACCCGCAGTAGTGTACTGCTAAATCGAGCCATCATCAGGTCATCACATGTTCGAAACAGCCCCTTGTGGATAGACCCCCGCTACTCCCGCGCGAAGAACGCGACCGCGATACCTCCCGGCCCCACAGACAGTGATTCACCCACCGCCCCGGCCATCGCCGAGACGTATGCGAGCGGCATCCTAGCGGCAGAGTGCTAGACGGCGGAAGCCGGTTCGAGATCGGCCTCGGGATCTACCTCCACCAACTTAAGCGTATTGGAAAAGCGACCATCAACGCCAATCACGTCACGCAGGAGGTGCAGATAGTAACTGCCCGCTTCCTCGCCCTGCGCACCAACGTCCCGAGGCTCCCCCAAGTCATCTTGGATCGACTGGCCGACAGGGGCGCAGTCGTACAGGCGCGCCTGCCCCACAGGGCACCAGATGCCGTCCACGCACGCGATGCGCTCGGCGATGGTGCCCTCGCGCCAACGCTCGGTCGAGCAGATCACCGGATCGAGGACCTCGTAGGCACTTCCCGTCCAAACATCCACCAGCCGTACGCGAGACGCCGCCACATCCTTTTCGACAATCGAGAAACGCGAGAAGAACTGGGTGCGCTCGACCTGTCTCATACGATCGAGCGAATCCTCGGGAAGGGTGCGGGCGGACTGCTCGATATAGAGCTGCAGCGGCGTGCGCCCGTCAATGAGGGGGCGCTCGAACAAGGCCCATTCGGTGAAGTAGATGTTCGTCATGGCGAGGTATCGGGGCAAGGGGCTCCTCATGCGCATCGCAAAGGGATGCACGTATTCCTCGAACTCCGACGAGGCGGCGTCGATCCAGCGCGCCTTGCGCGCGCCCCAGTACTCGGCAAAATCAAGGATGTCCCGGTCGACGGCGGATAGTTGATACATGGTGCCCCCCTTACGGCTCGGCGATGCCCGTACACCCCTAGGCTATGGCGCGAGAGGGCGTCACCGGCGTGCAGCGGCAAATCGGAGGCATGCCGCCTGTACAGATTGGGCACGCTCCCAGACCATGTCCCGACACGAATCCGACCAGAGTCCGACAACGCCCTGTTGCAGCGCGAGGGGCGCACCAGCTCGATAACGAAGCCGGCGCGCCCCTCCACAGAACTTGCGTATCACGCCCGTGAAGGACGTGTGAAATCGCGCAATAGGGTTATCGGCGACCACCGCGGTCCCCCGGGCGGCGACCGGTGCGCGAAGCCGAGCCCCCGCGGTCGACGCGGCCGCCGTGGGGATTGGATGCCTTGCGGGCGCCTCGGCCGCCGCGACCACGACGCTCGCTGGGCTCATCGTAATTGCGCCACGCCTCGCGCCCGCCTGATGAGGTGGAACGACGATTCGCGCCAGTGCGCGAGGGGCGGGAGGCGGTACGCGCCTCGGAAGCGGTCAACAGCTCGACGGAAGCGTCGCCCTCGTCCGCACGCACCCGGGTCTTACCGCTGCGCTTCCTCCGGGAGGGCTTGGCCTTGGCCTCGTCCTCAGCACGTCGAGATGCACCCGCGCGGGTATCGGAAGACACCTTGCCATGGGCCTCCCCATTCGAGCCAGAGCGGGAACCGCCTCGGGACTCGGCTCGCGAACCGGCGCCCGCCTTGGCCTTCGCTTTGCGGCGGCGTTTCTTCTCCTTCTTGCCCGCGGGTGCCTTGGCGGGCACGCGGTTGGGGTCGACCTCGGGCGCGGACGCTCCGAGTTCGAAGCCGTCCGCATCGAAGAGCGCGGCGGTCTTGCCCATGACTGCCTCGATGTCGTAGAACTCGGCGACATCATCGGGGGTCACGAATGTCAGGGACCAGCCCTCCTCACCCGCGCGGCCCGTGCGGCCGATGCGATGGATGTAATCCACCGGGTCGGTGGGGACGTCGAAGTTCACCACGTAGCGCACATCTGAGATGTCGATGCCACGGGCGAGGACGTCGGTGGCCACGAGCACGTCGCACTCCCCGGCGCGGAACGCCTTGAGGGCCCGCTCGCGCTGGGCCTGACTGCGGTCGCCGTGAATGGCAGCGCAGGTGATGCCCGCACGCGCAAGACGGCGGCTGCAAGCATCGGCGCGGTGCTTGGTGCGGCAGAACACGATGACGCGGCTCGCCCCCTCGCGCTTGAGTACACGGGCGAGCAAGGCGTTCTTCGCTTCGAGGGAAACCGGGAGCACGTACTGCTCAACCGTTTCCGCCGTCGAGGTCACCGGGGCGATCTCGACGCGGGCGGGATCGTGCACAAGGTCGGTGATCGAGCCAACTGCCGCATCGTCAAGCGTTGCGGAGAACAACAGGGTCTGGCGATCATCGCGCGTGTAGCCCACGATGCGGCGAACGGCGGGCAGAAAGCCCATGTCGAGCATGCGGTCCGCCTCGTCGAGCACGAGTACCTGCACCTGGTCGAGCATGCACGCGCCCTGATCGATGAGGTCCTGTAGACGGCCCGGCGTGGCGATGAGGATGTCGCACCCGCGCTTGAGCTTGTCACGCTGCGGGTTGTAGCTCACTCCGCCCACAACGGTCACGCTGGTATGCCCGGTGTGGTGCGCAATGGAGCGGCACACGTCCTCGATCTGCTGGGCAAGTTCACGCGTGGGCGTGACCACGAGCATGAGCGGACCCTGGGGAGCGACCTTACCACGCGCGCGGGAACGGGGCACATGGGGCAGATTGTTCATGGTGGGCAGCAAAAACGCCGCGGTCTTGCCGGTGCCCGTCTGGGCAGCGGCAAGCACGTCCTCGCCATCGAGTGCGTGCGGGATCGAGGCAGCCTGCACGGGCGTCGGGGCGGTATAGCCCATATCGGCAACGGCGGAGAGGACCTGCTCGGACAGGCCAAGGTCGGCGAACGTGGTCTCGGGGCCGGCGTCTTGATCGGACGAGGAGGCGAGATTGGTTTCGCGTACCTCGACGGTCTCGATGGCGTCGTCCTTTTTCGTGTTCTTCTTAATAAACAGCGGCATGGGGGTGTGAATTTCCGTTTCCGCGCGGTGGGCCTCAACACAGCGGCGCCCGGCAACGGGGCGCGCTCGTCAAACCGTCCGCGCAAGGAGGTTCATATAACAAGCAATTGCGCGGGCCGGTCCGCGCGGTGGAGCACGTTCGCAACCGGCATATCCCTGCAGCCTCTCAGGCTATTGCGGGCGCATGCGTAACGCATGGAGCAGATTCCACCGCAGGCAAGTATACGGGCACCCGATGTGCAAAAAGGGGACTGTCCCTAAATTACACAACCCCACGTTACGCTACCCATCCCCCCCCCGCGCACAGGCATCGCGAAAGTTAACTCTCGCGTCGATTTCCCCGCCCTTTCGAGCAAAATGCTCCGCGAGAGTTCACTTTCGCGGAGCACCCCACTCCAAGTTCCCGCAGACACAAGGGTCGGTCGCGATCGGCCCCGGGCTCGCCCGGGGTTCGCCTTGGAAGCAAATCGACATTCTAATCAAATACCCCCGGGGGGTGGGGTATACTCAACCGTGACATTGCTACGAAAGGAGCTACACATGGCTCAGGAGAAATTCGACGTCGGCGGCATGACGTGCGCGGCATGCCAGGCACACGTCGAGAAGGCCGTCTGCAAGTTGCACGGCGTGACCGACGTCGCCGTCAACTTGCTCTCGGGCAGCATGCAGGTCACCTTCGACGAAACGCTCCTCAGCGACGACGACATCTGCGACGCCGTCGACCGTGCGGGCTACTCGGCGGCGCCCGTAGGCGGAGCTGGCGCCGGCGCGGCAGGGGCAACCATGCCCGGTGTCAACGCGAACGCCGTCTCAGCACCCCTCGTCTCCCCCACCAAGAAGCTTGAGGCCGCCGCGCGTGCCATGCGCGGGCGCCTCATCACCTCGATCGTGTTCCTCATCCCCCTGTTCTACCTGGGCATGGGGCACATGCTCGGCTGGCCGCTGCCGGCATTTTTCGGCGCGCATGAGAACGTCATGAACCTCGCGCTCACCGAACTGCTGCTACTCGCACCCATCCTCTACGTCAACGATGCCTACTTCATCAACGGTTTCAAGTCGCTCGTTCATGGTGCTCCCACCATGGACGCACTCATCGCCATCGGCGCCACCGCCAGCGTAGGCTGGTCCATCTACGGAATCTACCGCATCGCGGCGGAACTCGCGGCGGGCGACCCCATGAGTGCCCACACCATCGGCATGGACAATCTCTACCTGGAAAGCGCGGGAACCATCCTCTCGCTGGTAACCATTGGCAAGTACCTCGAGGCCCGCAGCAAGTCAAAGACGGGTGGGGCCATCGAGGCGCTCATCGACCTCGCACCTAAGACCGCAACCATCGTGGACGAGCAAGGTGTCGAGACGGTGGTGAACGCGGACGACATCAAGCCCGGCCAGGTGATCTTAGTGCGTCCGGGTGAAACCGTCCCCGTGGACGGCGTGGTTCTCGAGGGCTCGTCCTCCATAGACGAGAGCGCCCTCACGGGCGAGTCCATCCCGGCGGAAAAGACACCCGGCGACACCGTGAGCGCCGCCACAGTCAATCGCACGGGATCCTTCGCCTTCCGCGCAACGCGCGTCGGAGCCGATACGAACCTCGCCCGCATCATCCGCCTCGTCGAGGAAGCCAACGCCACGAAGCCCCCCATCGCGCGCCTGGCAGACAAGGTCGCCGCCGTCTTCGTGCCGACAGTGCTCATCATCTCCGCAGCCACCTTCGCGATATGGCTCGTCACCACCGGCGGAAACGTCAATGAGGCACTCACCGCGGCAGTCGCCGTAGTGGTAATCAGCTGCCCCTGTGCGTTGGGACTCGCCACGCCCGTCGCCATCATGGTGGGCACCGGCAAGGGTGCCGAGATGGGCATCTTGTTCAAAAGCGCCGAGGCCCTCGAGACGCTGCGTGGCGTGAAAACGGTGGTGCTCGACAAGACCGGCACCATCACGCGGGGCAAGCCCGTCGTAACCGACATCCTTCCCGCACAACGTGCGGACGGCACCGCCGCCATAACCGAGAAGGGGCTCCTCAAACTCGCCGCCGCCCTCGAGCGCAGCAGTGAGCATCCGCTCGCCGAGGCGATCATGGCGTGCGCGGAGGAGCGCGGCATCGTCGCGCGTTCGGTAAAAGCATTCCAAGCCATCCCCGGCCGTGGCGTGACTGCATTCGAGGGGACCAACCGCATTGCTGCGGGCAACGCCACGCTTATGGCAGATGAGGGCATCGACATCGACCACGACGAACTCGAACGATTCGCCCTTCAGGGAAAGACGCCCCTTTTCTTCGCCAAGAACGGTGAGATCATGGGCATCATCGCCGTCGCCGACGAGGTCAAACCAACCAGCACGGACGCCATCGCGGCATTGAGGCGTTTGGGAATCCAGTCCATCATGCTCACCGGCGACAACGAACTCACCGCGCGCGCCATCGCCGAGCGCGTGGGCGTTGCCAACGTCATCGCCGACGTCCTACCCGCCGACAAGGAGCGTGTGGTACGCGAGCTGCAGGCTGCCGGCCAGACGGTCGCCATGGTGGGCGACGGCATCAACGACTCCCCTGCCCTCGCCCGCGCCGATGTGGGCCTCGCCATCGGAGCTGGCACCGACGTCGCCAAGGAGGGGGCGGACGTCGTGCTCATGAGAAGTGACCTCCTCGACGTCGCTCGCGCCATCGAGCTCTCCCGCGCCGTCATCCGCAACATCAAGCAGGACCTGTTCTGGGCGCTGTTCTACAATTCCCTGGGCATCCCGCTGGCTGCGGGTGTGTTCTATCCCATGCTCGGCTGGCAGCTCTCACCGATGTTCGGCGCAGCGGCGATGAGCCTGTCGAGCTTGTGCGTGGTGGGGAATGCCCTGCGCCTGCGCGGCTTCAAGCCCCGAACTTGACGCGCAAGCGGATTCCAGACCGTCAACTTGCCGCAAATCGGACGATTATGTAACGAATATCGAGACGCTCCGAGTAGAGAGGTCTGTTCATCGGAATAACCGCTGGTCACATGGTGGCGAAACCGCCCTATACTCGATGCATTCCGTTTTTCGTTACAAAATCGCCCGATTCGCGGCTTCCAACAAGGAAAGGAACGAACATGAACTACATCATCAAGACCGAAGGCCTCATGTGCGGCCATTGCGATGCCTCCGTCGAGACCGCCCTGCTCAACGTTGCGGGCGTGACGGACGCCGAGGCCGATCACGAGACGCAGACCGTCACCGTCGAATGCTCCGATGCCGTCTCGCCCGATCAGCTTACCGCCGCCGTCGAGGCTGCCGGTGAGAAATTCCACGCCCTGACCGTAGAGGAGGTGTAAGCGCGCCATGATGGCCGACCACGAGCGCACGCTGAGACTCCTCAAAACAGCGCGGGGGCAAATCGACGGCATCATCAAGATGGTCGAGGACGACCGCTACTGCGTTGACATCTCCACGCAACTCATGGCGACCCAGTCGCTCATCGGGCGCATCAATGCCGACGTCCTCAAGGCCCATATCGAAGGTTGCGTGCGCCGCGCGGCGACATGCGGAAGCGAGGCGGAGCAGGCCGAGAAACTCGCCGAAGTCGAGAGGATTATCGAAAAGCTCGCGAAATAGGATATTGAGCGGCACGAGCGGGCTATTATCGGGTACGGTAACGGCAATGGACACGCCGACGACACACCGCCGCACCGAGGAGCGCAGCACCGCCAAGGCAGCCCGCAACCAGGCGCACACGTAGGAACGGAAGGCACAGATGAACGACTTCATGAAAGACCGCTACGGCGTCGACGAGCTCACCGGGGTCCTGGGCGCGCTGGGGCTACTGCTCGCCCTCATCGGCACCATCGCCAAGTTCGACCCGCTCACGTGGCTGGCGCTCGCGAGCATCCTCGTCGCGCTCGCCCGCGCGTTCTCAAAGAACGAGGCGGCCCGCCGCAAGGAAAACGACGGTTTTCTCTCCCTCGCCTCGCGTGTGCCCGTCCTCGGCGATTACGTGAAGAGCGTCGGGGCAAGTCGTGCGGGTGCCAGGACATCCGCACGCAATGCCGCAAAACCCGCCGGAACCGACTTCAACCGTGCCAAGCGCACCGCCCAAAAGATGTGGAAAGAGCGCAAGACCTCGCACTTCCTCAAATGTCCCACCTGCGGTCAGATCCTCTCCGTCCCCAAGGGTAAGGGCAAGATCCGCGTCACTTGCCCGCGCTGCCACTCCAAGATGGAAACCAAGTCCTAAGGCGCCCATGGCCGGCTTACTGAATAAACTACCGCTCGCCGAATGACGCGCAACCCTTGCCGACTCCATCACATGTCCGCACGGCGCATGGGGTATCAATAGGAGCGTTGGAACGGTAAAACGTTTTTCGGTGCGCAGATTCTCGCAAACGACAGGTGGCGCACGCGCTTGAGCGCGCGGCATCGAGACGGCACATCGAATGACCGCTGCCCCGCTCGTCCTTTAGGAGGATCGACATGTCTATTGATTCCGTCACCCAGGTGCTGGACCGCTACGGCGTCAACGCTGCCGAGGGCTCTGTCCATGTGGACATGGTCCCCGCCGAACTCGTCGAGCAGGCCCTCGCCCATCACGAGGGCAAGCTCGCCTCCAACGGATCCCTTGTGGTCGAAACCGGCAAGTACACCGGTCGCAGCCCCAAGGACCGTTTCGTGGTAGACACCCCCGACGTCCACGACACCATTGCCTGGGGCAACGTCAACGTTCCCATCTCCCAGAAAAGCTACGAGAAGGTACGCGACGGCGTCGCCGCCTACCTCTCCGAGCGCGACCTCTACGTGGTGCGCGGCCTCGCCGGCGCCGACCGCGGCCACGCCCGCAAGTTCATGGTCGCCTGCGAGCGCGCCAGCCAGGCCCTGTTCATCACCCAACTGCTCGTCCGCCCCACCGATGAGGAGCGCGCCGCCTACGGCGAGCCCGACTTCACCATCCTCGCCGCCCCCGGCTACAAGTGCGATCCTGCCATCGAGGGCCTGAACTCCGAGGCCGCCGTGCTCGTCAACTTCTCCGAGCGCACCGTGGTCGTCGCCGGCACCGAGTACTCCGGCGAAATCAAGAAGTCCGTCTTCTCCGTCATGAACTACCTCCTGCCCGTCGAGGACCACGTGCTGCCCATGCACTGCTCGGCCTCCATGGACCCCGCCACGCACGACACCGCCGTCTTCTTCGGCCTGTCCGGCACCGGCAAGACCACCCTGTCCGCCGACCCCAAGCGCCTGCTCATCGGTGACGACGAGCACGGCTGGGCCATGGGCGAGGGCATCTTCAACATCGAGGGCGGCTGCTACGCCAAGTGCGACGGCCTCACCGAGGAGCGCGAGCCCGAGATCTTCCGCGCCGTCAAGTTCGGCGCCCTGTGCGAGAACGTCATCCTCGACGAGCACCGCGACCCCGACTACGACGACGTCTCCCTCACGCAGAACACCCGCGTGGGCTACCCCGTCGAGCACATTCCCAACAGCTGCCTCGAGGGCGTGGGCGGCGAGCCCACCGCGGTGATCTTCCTCACCTGCGACGCCTTCGGCGTGCTGCCCCCCATCGCCCGCCTGTCCGCCGATGCGGCCATGTACCACTTCGTGAGCGGCTTCACCTCCAAGGTCGCCGGCACCGAGCTCGGCATCAAGGAGCCCGTGCCCACCTTCTCCGCCCTGTTCGGCGAGCCCTTCATGCCGCTTGACCCGATGGTCTACGCCGACATGCTCGGCGAGCGCATCGCCGAAGGCAAGACCCGCGTCTACCTGGTCAACACCGGCTGGGTCGAGGGCTCCTACGGCGTGGGTCACCGCATCCCGCTCATCTACAACCGCATCAACGTCAACGCCGCGCTCGACGGCTCGCTCGAGGATGCCGAGTTCATCCACGACGAGGTCTTCAACCTGGACATCCCCACCACCTGCCCCGGCGTGCCGGACGACGTCATGGTCCCGTGGAAGTGCTGGGCGAGCAAGGAGGAGTACGACGCGACCGCCAAGAAGCTCGCCGGCATGTTCCAGGAGAACTTCGAGAAGAAGTACGCCCACCTGCCCGAGAACGTGAAGAACGCAGGCCCGCGCGCCTAAGGTCCCACGTCATAGCAAGCGAAAAGGAGCCCCGTGCACCCACCTGCACGGGGCTCCTTCTTCGCCGGCGACCTCACCGCTCAGGCTCCGGGGCATACTCCCTTCGACCGTGGTTCCGCTGCGCTCCACAAAACGGTCTACGGGAGAATGCCCCGGAGCCTGAGCTACGGCAACGCAGCCGCGAGGCGCCGGAGGGTTTCCCCGCAGCGCGTTTTTGTGGAGCGAAGCGGAACCACGCGCGAAGGGAAAACCCGCAGGGCCTCGCGGCGACGGGATCAGCCGCACTTAGAGCAGCAGCGCCCCACCCAGGCCGAGGGCGGCCATCAACACCATGAACACGATGGCGATGGGCATCACGCGGGCAAGGAGCTTTCCCTCCACACCCACGGTCTTGACGGCAGCCAGGCCAATGGCGAGCGTCTGCGGCGAGATCATCTTGCCCGCGCCCACGCCGAGCGAGTTGAGCGCCACCATCCAGTAGGAGTCCATGCCGAGTGCCTCCGCAGCCTGCTGTTGCACCGAGCCGAACAACAGCCCCGAGCTCGTGCCAGACCCCGTGACGAACGCGCCTACCGCGCCGATGACCGGCGCCATCAACGGGAACAACGAGCCGGTGACCGCGATGCAAAACGACGACACGGCCGAAATCATGCCGGCGTATCCCATGACCTTCGCGCAGCCGAGTACGGCGAGCATGGTGATGACCGTGGGCATCATCTGCTTGACGGTGGCGGCAAGCACTTCGCCCATCACGCGCGGAGCCGCACCTTGGATGAGGCCGCCAATGAACGCGGCGATGAAGATCCAAACGCCGGGTGTGTTGATCCACGTGAACGTGACGGTCGAGGGATCGGAACCAGAGAAGATCGTGACCGAGCTCGAGAACTGGGCGAGCCACGCGTTCAGGGACGGCACGAGCTTCGAGGTCGCGAGCAGCAGCACGAAGATCAAGATAAAGCACGACCATGCACGCAGGGCACCTGCCAAGGTCGCCTTCTCGGTCGATGCGATCTCCATGCGATACTCGTCGCGTGCCGCGCCCGGACGGCGCGCCAACAACGCCGTGACGATAAGCGAGCACAGGGAGCCGACCACAACCGTGAGCTCAGGCCCCACGAACGCCGCGACCGCCAAGGACGGCAGCGCGTAGGCGACACCCGACGCCAGGGCGATATGCCAAACGCCGCCGAGACGCGTACCCACGCCGGCACCCGGCGCGCACTCCTCACCGGTCTCGGCGGCGAGGAACACGACGATGAACGGAACGATGACGAAAAATGGCGCAAGCTGAACCATCTCGGTAAAGGCAAGGCAAACCGGGTCGAGCCCCGTGAGGCCCGCGAGCGACACGGTGGGAACGCCCACGGAACCGAAGCAGGTGGGAACGCCATTGGCGACCAGGCAGATGAGAACTGCCTGCAACGCTGGGAAACCGAGTGCCGCGAGCATGCCCGCCGGAATCGCCACGGCGGTCCCGAATCCGCTCATGCCCTCCATGAAGCCACCAAAGCACCAAGCGACCAGCAATGCGAGAACGCGGCGATCGGTCGAGAGCGAGGTGATCATCGACCCGATCACGTCCATGGCCCCCGTGCGGACGCACAGGTTATAGGTAAAGACCGCCGCGATGATCACGAGCACGATAGGCCACAGCGCCATGAGAAAGCCCTCGAGACTCGCCGTGGCGACCTCGGGGATGGGCATGCCCCACCATGCAAGCGCGAGCACACAGGAAATGACGAACGATCCCGACGCCGCCTTCCACGCGGGAAGGCGAAGCGCCACGAGCGCGACGATCAACCAGACGATGGGCAAAAGGGCCAATATGAAGGGGATGGCAAGGTCGGCAATTGACAAAACGGCTCCTAACGACATCCGATATCCGACAATGAGTCCAATGCGCGACGAGCCATACGCCTCGTGCTGAACAACCGCACCGCCGCGCGCCGGACCATAGTACCACTCACCCGCTCACCCCAACCGACGCCCCGTCGGGACGCACCGCCGTACGCTCCGGTCGACTCCGTCCGTATCGGGCCGCTTCCAAATCGTCCACGCCGCCCTTCGGAAAACAAAGGGGCTATACTTCCGAGCAACCCAACCGATTGGAATGCCCGTGCCTTCACATCCGCTCGACAACCTCCGTGTCAAAATCCGCGATCTCCACACGCGTCACGGAGATGGCAACCGCGCGTATATCGCAGGCGGACGACCCAGCAGCTCGCGCACGGAAGCCGCGGAACAACCCTCCCCGCGCGAACCTGGTCCACTCGCACGCCTGGCGAATGCCTGGTGGACGCGGCTTATCGAATCGATTTACGACGGTGGGCTCTCCGCACAGGAGGCAGAGTACGAAAGCGGCGAAACACGGCGCGACTACGTGTGGAACACCATCGGCATCGGCGTATGGGGCATGGTCTTTCCCGTGCTCACCGTCGTCGCCACCCAACTCGCCGGCACCGAACAGGCAGGACGCTTCTCCATGGCGTTCGCCGCCGGCACCCTGCTCATGTTCCTGTCGAACTACGGCGTGCGGACGTTCCAAGTATCTGACATCGACGAGAAGAACTCCTTCGCCTCTTATCAGCTCAATCGCTGGATCACCTCGATCATCGCACTCGTGATGGGACTCCTGTACTGCACCATTCGCGATTACGGCCCCGGCATGCTCATGTTGTCCATGGGCGTCTACGTCTACAAGATCGTCGACGGCCTCGCCGACGTATACGAGGGTCGTCTCCAGCAGGCGGACAAACTCTATCTCGCCGGCATCAGCCAGGCACTGCGCTCCCTTGCCTCCATGGCGGCATTCTGCATCCTGCTGTTCCTCACCAGGAGCTGCGCCGTCGCGGCGGCAGGAATGGCCATCGCCGCCGTCGCCTCGCTCATCCTCGTCTCCATTCCCCTCGCGCTGCTCGAAACGGAAGGGTCGCGCCCGTGGAATATGGGAGAGGTGGGTTCCCTCTTCCGCCACTGCTTCCCGCTGTTCTCCGCGGTTTTCCTTTTCAACCTCATCGAGAGCCTGCCCAAGTTCGCCATGGAGGGCATGCTCTCTTACGATAACCAGCTCTACTTCAACGCGCTCTTCTTTCCCGCGCAGGGCATTCTGCTCGCCTCCGGGTTTATGTATAAACCCCAGCTGCTCAGGCTGGCGAACATCTGGTCCAACCCACGCCGTCGCAAGCGCTTTGACCTCATCGTGCTCGCCATGTTGGGCGTCATCACCCTGCTCACCCTGGGGACCCTCGTGTTCATGGGCTGGATAGGCATATCGGTCATGAGTTTCATGTACGGCATCGATTTCGAGCGATACCGTGTGGCGGCGAACCTCATGATCATCGCGGGAGGCGTGAGCGCGTCGATCGACTTTCTCTACGCCATCATCACCGTCCTGCGTCATCAGAGCTCGGCGACCAAACCCTATCTCATCACCTTCGCGTTCGCCCTTGTCGTACCCACGGCGCTCATCTGGATCATAGGCCTCGACGGCGCGGTCATAGGCTACCTCGCGTCGATGACACTCCTATTGACGCTCCTCGGCATCAAGTACTACCGCATCAGGCAAAACCTCTCGCAGCGCAACCGTTCGCCGTTCCGCTCTTGATGCACGGCGCTGCGATGCGGCAGGGGTTACTCCCCTTCTTCGATGTCCGCGAGCCACACGCGGCGGTCCTCGAGGCGCATAATGCCCACGCGGCCGCTCGGATACCCGGTGGCGGCAGAACAGTCGATGCAGATGCGATCGGCCACACCACCCGTGTCGCGCGAGGGCCCAACCTCCACCATCACGCCGCGCAGGGCTTCATCCACGCCATCACCGCACATGAGCGTCGCGTATCGACCCAAAAGCACCGAGGGCGTGTGTCCGGCAATGACCACGGGGCCCCGTCCGTCGCAACCGACCAGTCCCGTGGGTTCCGACCAGAACTCACGGCGTATCCACAGAAGGTCGTCAACCCGTTGTTGAACCATAGCATCGAGTAGGTTGCGTGGCGTGGCTCCGCCATAGCCTCCCTGCGTATCGGCCGCCACGCCCATCGCGGCAAGCGACTCCCTCAACCGTGAAGCGTCGATGCCCGCGTGACACAACACGTGCGAGCGACGGGCACCGGGAGCCACGGAGCGCCGTGCATCGTCAACCTCCACGACCGCGAACGTCGGCAATGCCGCGAACCAATCCATGACATCGACGTACGCGTCGCGCGCAAGCGCGTCGAGCTGCTCAGATGTGACGAAACCGCCATTCATGTGCCACGCCATCATGTCCGACTCGTCACCCGTGAGAATCGTCTCAAGAAGCATCGCTTCGTGGTTGCCCATAAGCACGTGCGTATTGGGCAGAGAGCGCACGATGCGCACCACGCCCAGGGGATCGGGGCCACGATCGACCATGTCCCCCAGGACGAAGACGGCATCATTCGATCCAGGCTGCGCCAATTCCAAAGCGCGGTCGAGTGCCCGCGCATGTCCGTGCGCGTCCGATGTCACATACGTCGCCAATGCAGTCTTCCCTTCAAGGTCAACTTGAACGTTAGGGTTATTGTATTCCCCTCAGGCGCACATCTCAAACTCCCGTGTCGCGGCCGTGTAAACAATTGAATATGGAAAGCGCCCCCATGCGCCGCATGCTTTAGAGTGATAAAGTACATCGCATTATCCAAACGACTCCCCAAAGGACAGCCATGGCACGCGTGCACAACTTCTCCGCCGGTCCCGCCGCGCTCCCCGAGCGCGTGCTGCGCGAAGCTCAATCCGAGCTGCTCGACTTCGCGGGCAGCGGCATGTCTGTGCTCGAGATGAGCCACCGCTCCCCCGTCTATCAGGCCGTCATCGACGAAGCCGAGGCGACCCTGCGCCGACTGCTCGTCATCCCCTCGAACTACCGTGTGCTGTTCCTGCAGGGCGGCGCGACCCTGCAGTTCGCGGGCGTACCGCTGAACCTCATGCGCCGTGGCCATGCGGGCTACGTCGTGAGCGGTAACTTCTCCAAACTCGCCTGGAAGGAAGGATGCAAGTACGGCCAGGCAGAGGTTCTCGCCAGCAGCGAGGACACGAACTTCGACCGCATCCCCGACCTCACACCCGTAAAGGAACGCGCCGCCGCGGGCGACCTCGACTACGTCCACATCTGCCAGAACAACACGATCTTCGGCACGCAGTTCCACGAGCTGCCCGACTGCGGGTCGACGCCCCTCGTGGCTGACGTCTCGAGCTGCTTCCTGTCCATGCCGCTCGACATCGAGCGCTACGGCCTCATCTACGCCGGTGCCCAAAAGAACGCCGGCCCCTCCGGCGTGACCGTGGTGATCGTTCGCGAGGACCTCATCGAGGGCGGCCCCGCGCGCACCGACATCTGCCCCACCTACATGGGTTACAAGCTGCAGGCGAGTAAAGGCTCCATGTATAACACGCCCAACACCTTCGGCATCTACCTATGCGGCAAGGTCTTCCGCTGGATCGAGGAGACCGACGGGCTCGTCGCCATGGCACAGCGCAACCGCGCCAAGGCAGAGCTCCTCTACCACACGCTCGATGAAAGCGAGCTCTTCCACGGCACGGCCCAACGCGACAGCCGCTCCATCTGCAACGTCACCTTCCGCACCAACGACGTAGACCTCGACGCCGCCTTCATCTCCTTCGCGCGCGAACGGGGCATCGAGGGCGTGAAGGGACACCGCCTGGTGGGCGGCATGCGCGCCAGCATCTACAACGCGGTGACCATGGACTCCGTGGGGGCCCTCGTGACGTGCATGAAGGAATTCGAGAGGAAATTGCCGTCGCGATCTATCTAGGGGCACCGCCCCTCTCCCATTGCGCCACCGCATCGCGTGTGGAACGTCAGGCCGGCTCCCGTGAGGTCCGCCGCGAGTTCCGCACGAGCCGAAGGCCGCGAAACGCGTCATGCGCACCAGCAAGACTGTCCGAGCACCGGGCCTCGCAAGGACCGGTCAGCGGGAATGTGAGGCATTCATGAGATACATCAAAACCATCGACGACATCACCAAGGACGGCAGCGTCGACTTCGGCGCGGGATACGAATTCGTCGAGGACGCCAAGGACGCCGACGCGATCCTCATGCGTTCCACCGACCTGCATGGCTACGAGCTGCCCGAGGGTATCCGTGCCATCGGTCGCTGCGGCGCGGGCGTGAACAACATCCCCGTCGAGGAGTACGCGCGCCGCGGCGTAGTGGTGTTCAACTCCCCTGGTGCCAACTCAAACGCCGTCAAGGAAATCGTCATTGCCATGATGATCATGTCGAGTCGCGGCATCGTGCAGGCCATGCAGTGGGTGCGTGACAACGCCGAGGATCCCAACATCATGGTCGATGCCGAAAAGGCGAAAAAGGCGTTTGTCGGGCGCGAGGTACGCGGCAAGCGCATCGGCGTCGTGGGCCTCGGCAACGTGGGGTCCAAGGTCGCCAATGCCTGCGTCGAGCTCGGCATGGACGTCTACGGCTACGACCCGTTCATCTCCGTCGAGCACGCGTGGGCCTTAAACCGCGAAGTCCAGCGCGTGGGCACGCTCGAGGACCTCTGTCGCGGCTGCGACTATCTCACCTTGCACGTGCCGTCCAAGGCAGACACCATTGGCATGATCTCCACCGAGCAACTCGCCCTGCTCGCCCCAGGCGCCGTGCTCATCAACTTCGCCCGCGAGACCATTATCGACGAGGACGCAGTCGCCGCGGCGCTCGAATCCGGGAAGCTCGCCTGGTTCGCCTGCGACTTCGCCACGCCCAAAACGGTGAAGATGCCCCGCACCTTCATTACCACGCACTCCGGCGCCGGCACCGCCGAGGCGGAGGCAAATTGCGCCGACATGGCGATTTCGGAGCTCAAGGACTACCTGGAAAACGGCAACATCGCGCATTCGGTGAACTACCCGTCCTGCTCCATGGGAAAGGCCCGCGCGGCGAGCCGCATCGCATGCCTGCACGCCAACGTCCCGAACATGATCGGCCAAATCACCGCCATTCTCGCGAAGGACAACGCCAACGTGCAGCGCATGGTCAACGAGAGTGCCGGCGAGAACGCCTACACGATGTTCGACACCGATGAGCACCTCGACAGCGTAACCATCGATGCCCTCAAGGACATCTCCGGCATGTACCGCGTCCGCGTGATCAAGTAGGCTCGACGGCGCCCCCGCTTAGAGCGGCCGCCGTCGAGCCCGCCGGGCGCGTACAATAGTGGGCAGTCACGCCTCGTCATCTGAAAGGAGGCCCCATGAAGGCCCTCCCATTTCCCTGCATCCGCCCCGTTCCCGAGCATGCGGCGGAGGTCGCCGCGCTGCCGTATGACGTGTTCGACCGCGCCGAGGCGGCGGCGTATGTGGCGGGACACCCCCTGTCGTTCCTGAACATCGACCGCCCCGAAACGCAATTCGACCCTGAACACGACATGTACGCCCCCGAGGTCTACGCGCGCGGGGCGGAGCTGCTGCGCGAGCGCATCGAGGACGGGACGTTCGTCGAGGACAAGAACCTCGCGTACTACATCTACCAACTCGCCTGGGAGGGCCGCGTCCAAACCGGCATCGCATGCGTTTGCGCCGTCGACGATTACGAGCAGGGCGTCATCAAGCGCCACGAGCTCACGCGCGAAGACAAGGAGCGCGATCGTATCGAGCACATCGAGGCCCTCGGCTGCCAAACTGGGCCCATCTTCCTCACCTACCGCGACCAGCCCGTGCTGGACATGATCGTGGGCGCCGCCAAAACCTCAACGCCCCTGTACGATTTCACCGACGAGGCCGGGGTGCGCCAGACCGTGTGGGAGGTCGCGCGTCGCGACGCCGTGGATGCGCTCCACGCCATGCTCGGCCAGATTCCATGCGCCTACATCGCCGACGGCCACCATCGCGCCGCAAGCGCGGTGAAAGTTGCCCAGCGCATGCGCGAGCAGGCCAAGGCGGAGGGCATGTACACCGGTAAAGAACCCTTCAATTACTTCCTCTCCGTCCTGTTCCCGGCGAGCCAGCTCACCATCCTGCCGTACAATCGCGTGGTCGCCGACCGCAACGGTCTCGATACACACGAGTTGCTCGAGGCTCTGAGCGGCACGGGCTTTGGAATCATCGAGGCAACGGGGCCGGTCGAGCCGAGCGAGCGCGGGGTGTTCGGCATGTTCACCGACGGCACCTGGTATGAGCTGCACGGGGACATGCGCGACGCCGTGAGCGCCGTCGCCTCCCTCGACGTCTCCATCCTGCAGGACCACATCCTCGCGCCCATTTTGGGCATCGACGATCCTCGTACCGACCCCCGCATCTCATTCGTGGGCGGCATTCGCGGAACCGATGAGCTTGAGGCCCGGGCGGGCAAGAACGGCATAGCGTTCACGCTGTGCGCCACCGGCATCGACCAGCTGCTCACCATCGCGGACGCCGGCGAGGTCATGCCGCCCAAATCGACCTGGTTCGAACCCAAACTGCGCAGCGGCCTGTTCATCCACCGCATCGCGAAGTAGCTCAAAGCCGCTTTCCGGCCCTTGGTTCCGTGCATTTTCACGATGATGGTCAAAATACCCTAGTTGTGCGCCAACATGACCTCGTTTCCAGCGATGCATACTCGGCCGCACATGTGAATCCTGGGGCTTTGCTCTCATCTAATGAACCAGACCGGCACTTGCGTGCGCGAGCACGACCCGGAGATCGCGCAATCCTGGGGTTTTGTCTTGAGGCTTCTTGAGGTTCAGCGCACAAACAGGATATTTTGACCACTTGACCGGAATCGTATGGGGCGCCAAGCCCTCGGCCTTAGATCTTATTCATTCACCACTGCGATTCATGCCATTTTATGCAAGACCGCCCGGTTCCATGGAAGCCGGGCGGTCTTGCCGCGCGCCACTTGAAAGCCCATGCGCAAAGCGCGCAACCGGTGCTGCCGAAAAGACGCATCCGAGACGCGAAGCGCCTACTCCCCGAGCAGCACCCTCAACCGATCCTGCTCGATGACCTCAATCAGCTCGAACATCCCCTCGCTGAACGCAAAATGCATGATGCTGCAGTTGCCGGGCACCTTCCCATGATCGAACCCGCCGTCGGGCACCCATCGGGTCAGGAACTCGCGACATGCCGACCCGTGGCTCACCGCCAACACGCGCTCATGGCCGGGACGCGCCATGATTTGCGCAAGCGCATCGCTCACACGACGGCGCACGTCCACCTGCGCCTCACCACCGAAGGGGACATAGAAATCGCCCCACGGGAACGGCGGCATAAGGCTCACGCGCTCCCCCTCGAACGCGCCGAACCCCCATTCACGCAGGTCCTCGACGCGCTCATAGCTCATATCCACGATGCGCTCGATAGTCTGCTGCGTGCGGGTCAGCGTGGAAGTGTACGCATGGTCAAACGTGATTCCCTCGCGCTCGAAATACCTGCCGATGCGCTCCGCCTGCTCCTCGCCCTCGAGCGTGAGAGGCGCATCGCACCAACCTTGGATCACTCGCTTCTCGTTGAACATGGTCTTGCCGTGTCGGACAAGATACAGGTCGCCGTGCATCAATACCCCCCTTTGGCGCCCCGTCGCGCGGGCGGGCGTCGCATTTGTTTACATCTATGTGTTCCGATTGTATCAATCGACGGCGAAATGCCGACCAAGCCCGTCCTTGACCTTAACGTTGCGGAAAGGTTTATTCTACGGACGATCGACGTCGAGGAGGCCGACATGGACTTACGGGAAACATACGGCATCGGAGAGGTCTCCAAGATCGCGGGAGTATCGACCCGCACCTTGCGTTTCTACGAGGAAGAGGGGCTGCTGAAGCCCACGAGGGGCCCCAACGGGTACCGCCGCTACACGCCGGCGGACATCGACCGCCTGCAGGAGATCCTGCTCTTGCGCCACATGGGCGTAGGCACGGCCGAGATCCCACGCGCCCTGAGCGCCACCGAAGATGAGCGCCGCCGCGCGCTCGCCCATCATCTCGAAACGCTCAAGACGGAGCATGCGCGCCTCGAGGCGCTCATCCGCACCGTCGAAACCACCATCGCACACATCGAGAAAGGAACGCCCATGAGCGACAAGGCCAAATTCGAGGGCATGAAGCGGGGCCTCATCGAGGACAACGAGCACGAGTACGGCAAGGAGGTTCGCGAGCGCTGGGGAGACGCCGCGGCAGACGAGGCGAACCGCAAGATGCTCAATCTGAGCGAGGGGGAATTCGAGCGCTTCCAGGAGTTGGGACGGGCCATCAACGAGGCGCTCGAGGCCGCCGTGACCGCGGGCGCCGACCCGACGGGCCAAGAAGGCGAGCGCATCTGCTCCATGCACCGCGAGTGGCTCGGATTCACCTGGAACTTCTACACGCCCGAAGCGCATCGCGGCCTGGCCGAGATGTACGTCGCCGACGAGCGCTTCACCGCATACTACGACGGGAACGTCGCCGGGTGCGCCACCTGGCTGCACGGTGCGATCACCGCGCACGCGAGGTAGGAGCGGGGGCGGCCCGGTGTGCGGCAGCTCGACGCGTTACGGCGAAGTTCCCCCTGTGCGGGGCGCCCCGCCGACAGAACATCGATGCGCCGCTGTGGCCCGGACGGAACGCGCGCTCAAGCTGAACACGTTCCGTCACGCCCGCTCGAGCAGGTCGAGGCATGCGGGCTTCATGCGGTAATGCCCGATGATGCGTCCATAGCGCTCCAGCCCGTCCTCCTCATAGCACAGCTGGAACGGGCTCGCATGGTGGATGAGATACGGGATCCCCTGCACGTTGCGGCGATCGGACACGATACCGACATGCCCTTCGTACAGTACGATATCGCCACCGCACCACTGGTCGATCTCCCGCACATCATTGGTAAGACTCAGGGCATGGGCACCCAAGAACACCTCGAGGTTCGGGGTGCGGCGAAAATCGATCGCCGGATCCGGGGCGGCGATGCCGTAGGCGTCCGGACGGTGGACGATGTCGGCAGCCACCAGCCGTTGCAGGTCATAGCCGGCATCCCGACATGCAATGGCGACGACGTCGGTGCAGACGCCGAACTCGTCATCGGGATATCCGGAAGCGTAATAGGCGCTCTTGTAATGCGGTCGCGTCCCGATGTACGAGAGGGCGGCGGCGAGAATATCCTCGTCGTCCGGAATGCCATCGAAATCGACGTCGGGAGAGTCCACGGCGCCGCTAAGAGCGATGCCCGCGGCGCCTCCCCCGTCTGAACAGCAATCTTGCCCATACCGATCCGCGGGACGTCGGGCCGACGTGATGCACAGGCGCCCCGTAGCGATGAGGCCCAATCCCACCACGGCAAGCACGCAGGCCATCACGGCAACCAGGACACAGGCCTTGCGGGTTCCGCCACGTCTCTTACCCATTTCTACCCTCCGTCCCATCTCCACGACCGACGACAGGCTCGCGTAGCGAGCAAACCCACGAGCTGCGGACAACCAAGAGTCGCCCGCCCTTAGCAGCCAGCATCGAATTGCGTCCGGGCGAACCAGTACCATTATCCCAAGGGACCATTTTGCGCGGGAGGTACATGATGAGAATCTTCCTGATATCTTTCATTGTCACGTTCACGGCGAATCGCATCTGGCGTGCACGCCGCTCAGGGCATCGCTAGAGGGTCGCTTATGGACGAGAGCGTACAGGTGTTGGTGGAGCAGATGACCTTCGGGCTCATCGCATTCGGGGTCGACATATCGCTATTCTTCGCCTGGGTGTACATCGAATATCGAAAGCACCCCGCAGCGGAACGGCGGATCCTTCGCAAGAGACTCCTCATCGCATTGGGGCACGGCGCCCTCAATTTGATCAAATTCGCGATTCTCCTCGTTGCGGGGCTCTTCATCGCCGTCTCTTGGCTCGCCCTTAAGGAGAATCCGGCGCCACGTCGCCGATGAAGGTGTCGTATATGCAGAGCCAGGAAGCTATCGCGCGGTCCATCGCAGAGCGGGCGGAGAGGCATCGGCGGGCGATGGAAAAGCTGGTGCAGCTACAACCATAGAGAAACGTCACACGCAGCGGCAACTTGACCATCTTGCTGCCCACGGAGCATCTCCGTCAAATCGCCAACGCCGCCCATCGATAGATAACTTCCACTCACTGATTAAAATGAATTCACTTGAAATCTTCCATTTTCAATCCCTTACAATACGGTTGTTCTTGGGCTGTAATCCGTGAGGAGCATAACCAGGCAGCTGACAATTCAAAGATGCACGGGCTGTTACTCTTCGAGGCATAACCGTGGAGGCCAAGGGTCTTCTTACGG
Source organism: uncultured Collinsella sp. (assembly GCF_959026545.1). Classification (NCBI taxonomy): domain Bacteria; kingdom Bacillati; phylum Actinomycetota; class Coriobacteriia; order Coriobacteriales; family Coriobacteriaceae; genus Collinsella; species uncultured Collinsella sp. Next base: position 35,790 of record NZ_CAUFLV010000005.1, on the reverse strand, counting down.
TTGCGTCGAAGAGTTTTTCTTTATGAGCGTGGTTCCAGCTCACTGATTCGCGCCCGTCATCACGGGCAGACAGAAAGGAGGTGTAATAATGCGAGCGATCAAGAAGATCAACAATAATGTCGTCACCTGCATAGATGACGACGGTAATGAGCTCATCGCCATGGGTCGAGGCTTGGGCTTTGGCGAGTTGCCTCGTGATCTCAAGCTGTCGGAGATATCTCGAACCTTCTACGATGTCGGAAGTCGCTATCTTTCCGCAGCTGGCGACCTACCAGAAGAAGTTCTCGAGTTCGCGGCAAAAATAGTCGACGTCGTACGGAACCAGCTTCCCTATGAACTGTCCCCGAACCTCACGTTCATTCTCGCCGACCACATCGCCTATGCGGTGGAACGAGCTCGAAAGCAGATGTACATTCGAATGCCCATGGCGTATGACGTCCAACAGAGCTATCCAGACGAATACAGACTTGGCTCTTTCGCCGTCCGTCGCATCGAAAAGGAGTTCGGCGTTGGGCTTCCCCGCGAAGAAGCAGCCGGCATCGCCCTCAATCTCGTGAACGCGCAGATGTCAACCGAGGAGATACGCGCATCCGAAACCACCGCAGACGACCGCATGCTCGAAGATGTGACAGAGATCATCGAGGGCTCTTTCGGAATCGCCGTCGACCGCACGTCATTCGCCTTTTCTCGCTACGCAACGCACATGCTGTATCTATTCAAGCGGCTGCGCATCGGCGACAACTTGGAAGCCGCGGGCTTGGATGCCAGCATGCTCACGAGCATGCGCGAGCAATTCCCCCAGGGCGCATCATGTGCAGACGCGATCGCCCGCCACATATTCAGCTCATGGGGGCGCAAGCTCTCCGATGATGAGACGCTGTACATCATCATCCACATCAGCAGGATCTGCTCGTAGCGACCCATGCAATCCGCATCGCGCCGCACCACGAACCCGATCAAGGAACCACGCGCCAACACGGCGCATGTCGAAGGACTGTTACTGGGTGTTCGCGCAGTCGACCGTCCCAGGCATAACCTTTGCAGCATCACCAGCACGACCAATTAGGTCACTGAACTGCAAGGAGTTCGACATGAAATACGAACAACTCTGCAATGATATTTTGCAGATCATCTCGACCGATAATATCCAAGACGTCTTTTGCTGCATCACGCGCCTGCGTCTCATCGTGAAAGACAAAAGCATCATCGACCGCGAGCAGCTCGAGGCTATCGAGGGCGTCCTGCAAGTCAAAGAGATGGGCAATCAAATCCAGCTCGTCATTGGCACCCACGTGCCCGACGTCTACCGTGAGTTCTGCAGCATCACAGGTTTTAAGGAAAAAGACGTCATCGATGATGACGACGAGCAGCCTACGGGCGAGAAGGCCCCCATCTCCTCGATGATCCTTGAGACGCTATCCTCGATTTTCCTCCCCGTTCTTCCCGCGTTCTGCACGGGCGGCATGATCAAGAGCCTCGTCCTCATCCTCACGACCTTTGGGCTCATCGCTGGTGACAGCGGAGTCGCCACCGTGCTGAACGCCGTCGGCGACGCCCCGTTCTACTTCCTCCCGTTCCTCGTGGGCATGACGACGGCCAAGCGCTTTGGGCTCAATCAGGTCTTCGGACTCATGATCGCCGGTTGCCTGCTGTATCCCACATTCCTGAACCAGACCGCTGGAGCCTCCATCCAATTCCTGTTCTTCCAGGTTCCGGCATATAGCTACGCCTCTTCGGTTCTGCCCACCATCCTATGTGTCATCGCGTTCTCGTACCTGTACAAGGCCGTCGATCGTTGTATCCCCGCAAATCTCAAGATCGTCCTCTCGGGAACGATCTCCTTTGCAATCTTCATGCCCGTCTTGCTCGCCGTGGTAGCTCCGCTCGGTAACTACGCGGGCATCCTGCTGAGCCAGGGCATCAACGCCGGGTTTGCCACCATGGGCCCGATCGCCGGCGCGCTGTTCGGCGGCCTGCTGCCCTTCATCATCATGGCAGGCATGCACTCCGCCACCTTCCCCGTCATTCTCCAGAATCTCGCCACCACTGGATTCGACGTGCTTATGCCAGGCTTCTTTGTGAACAACATCGCCGTCGCCGGCGCAACCATCGGCGCATCCTTCAAACTCAAGGGCAAGATGCGCTCCGCCGCGTTCTCCAACGGCGCCATCGGCCTGCTCGGCATCACCGAACCCGCCCTGTACGGCATCGATGTCAAGTACAAGCAGCCGCTCATCGGTGCCATCCTCGGCGGTGCCGCCGGAGGTGCCGCCTACATGCTGTTCGGCGTGAAATGCTTTGTCTTTGCACAGCCCGGTCTGTTCAGCATCCCGGGCTACATCGACGGCACGAGTAACCTGATGTTCATGGGGATCTCCCTGCTCATCGCCTTTGTAACCGCCTTTGCGTACTCGTTCGTCATGACCAAGGACACCGACGGATCTAGCGACACCGCTTCGACTCAGCTGTAGCGCACCGCCCGTTTCCGCACAGTCGCGGCGCGCCGCCCTGCTGCAGCGCGCCACCCCGCAGCTGTTCGGCCAAAACGCACCGCACGGCTGCACCCGCAAACCGGTTTTATCAAAAGGAGAGCACATATGAACGTATTTCCCAGCACATTCCTCTGGGGCGGCGCCACCAGCTCCGCTCAATTTGAGGGCGGCTACAACCTCCATGGCCGCGGCCTGTCCCATCTGGACTTCATCGACTTCGTCCCCAAAGACGAGCGTCCCGACGGCCGCATGACCATGGAGATCACCCAGGGACGCTTTGAGAACGCCCGCAAAGACGATGGCGCGATGAACTTCCCGTATCGGCGCGGCAGCGAGTTCGTCAGCCATTACAAAGAGGACATCGCGCTCTTGGCCGAAATGGGCTTCAAGACATTCCGTATGTCCATCTCGTGGACGCGCCTGTTCCCCACGGGCAAGGAGGAGCGCCCCAGCCCTGAGGGCATCCAGTTCTACCACGATGTGTTTGCCGAATGCCATAAGTACGGCATTGAGCCCCTGGTGACCATGATCCACTACGAGGTGCCCATTGCGCTCACCGACGAATACAACGGCTGGGAGTCGCCAGAGCTCATCGACCTGTTCGTCAAGTTCTCGCGAACGCTGATCGATGAATATAAAGACGAGGTCACGTATTGGATCACCTTCAACGAGATTAACATGGCCCTGTGCTCTCCGTACATGGGCGGCGGCTCGCTGGTGTACCGCTCTAAGAAAGACCGCCTCTCTTTAGCCCACCAGATCATGCACCATCAGTTCCTCGCCTCGGCCAAAACCATCGCCTACGCGCACGACGTCGCCCCGCAGTGCAAAATCGGCTGCATGATCGCCCGACTCGAGTGCTACCCGTACACTTGCAAGCCGACTGATGTTGCTGCCACGGTGCTCGAAGACCAGCTCAACCTGAATCCCTACGACGTCATGGCGCGCGGTGCCTACTCCAAGCGCGTGCTGCGCTATTTCAACGAGGCGGGCATCGATATCGACTTCGTCGACGGTTACGAGGATATCCTGAGGTCAAGCACGGTCGATTTCCTTGCCTTCAGCTATTACATGACCTATGTGGTAAGCGGAGATGAGGATAAACGGGAGAACCCCGGAGGCCTGATCAAGAACCTGCGCAACCCGTATATCAAGACGAACGACTGGGGCTGGGGCATCGATCCCGAGGGACTGCGCATCACGCTCAACCGCATTTACGACCGGTACCAGATGCCGATCTTCATCGTTGAGAACGGTCTGGGAGCGGCAGACACCCTGGAGTCGGATGGAACGGTCCACGACGCCTACCGCATCGACTATCTCCGAGAGCACATCCGCGCCATGCGCGAGGCGGTTGCAGACGGCGTCGATCTCATGGGCTACACCACATGGGGCTGCATCGACCTTCCGTCCGCCTCGCTCGCCGAGATGGTCAAGCGCTATGGATTCGTGTACGTCGATGCAGATGACTACGGCAACGGAACCTATGACCGTTACCGCAAGGACAGCTTCTATTGGTACAAGAAGGTCATCGCATCCAACGGCGAAGACCTGGATTAAACCCATCGACGTCCTCACTGCACCCGAAAATGCAACACGAATGGGTGGGGTCCGGAATGCCCGGACCCCACCCATTCCCATGACCGTCTAAATCGGCATCGAACAAAATGCCTTACGCGGCGGGCTGTTCCGCATTCCGCTTAATCCCCTTGATGACCGCCATCAAATCAAGCTGTTGCTGCGAATTGAACATGCGAATAAAGGATTGCGGCCGATCAAACGGGGGCTGCGTCAAGGCAACCGGCTCCATATAGCCGTTCTCTACCACGTAATCCACCACACGCTTCACGAAGGAAATCTGCTGCTCATTGAGGCTCTGGTCGTTCAGGAAGTTCGCAAAAGCAGCCATGGCAGCATCATGATCGAGATGAACCAGTCTGCGAACCAATAACCCAAACGGCGTATCGCCGTAAGCCTTGGCGTAATCCTCGGCGTTACCAAGATCATGCGTGAAGATCCGCTCGAGCTGCTCGAACTCAAATTCCGTCATGGGCTGGTTGTTGCGCAGCTTATGAATCACCAATGTATCGGCATAGTCCTTGAGATAACGCTCGACCTTCAGCCTATAGTCCTCAAAGTCCTCGCCGATATCCGCCTCAACGCCATAAACGACCTGCGTAACCGGATCATCAAGATGCGTAATGACGTCACGTCTGCCCTTGCCAACCACGATAAAACGAATGAGACCACGCAGCTCCTTGCGGATACCCTCCATATCCAGAAGATTCGCATCGTCGAGAATCTGCCCATCAAAGACCTCGTCAATCAAGGGCAACTTGTCCTTGACCTGGGGAATGGTTGCCGCCTTTTGCAAGCAAGCAGCAATCGAAATCAGCCGAGACTTATAGCCAGCGGTTTTCCCGCCCTGGCAGGCGGCAATCATGTAGCCGTACATAAGCGCATCGAATCTCAAGGCGTCAACATCTGCCTCGTCATTTACCACAAGCATTGAGATCGGTGACTTGAGCTCGGCAAATGATGTTGGGGTTAGCAACTGAAATGACTCGACGCGGCGATACTTCTCCACCTCGCGGCGATGCCTACGAACAGAAAAAAGCTCGTCATTCAACGCCACAACTTGGCTTCGCATGGTATCCACGAGCTCTTGGCGCAGGCTCTGATAGTCATCGGCGGCAAATGCGCTCTCCTGCATCAGCATGGCCAGTTCAGCTTGACGCTGAAAAACCTGCTCCGTCAAAGACAAGGCGATCTTACCCTCTGAAACATTCAGCCGCTCTCGGAAAAACTCGAAGTTCTTGCACCAATCAAAAATGAAGAAGCGCTCTTTGTCCACATGTGGGCCGTCCAGAGGATCAACGACTTCAAGGCCCTCACACAGACGAGTTCCGCGGCCAATCATCTGCCAAAACTTTATCTTCGAGCGCACTTTCTTGAAAAAGACGAGGTTGACGATTTCGGGTACGTCAACGCCAGTGTCCATCATATCGACCGACACGGCGATAACTGGCAACGGTTTGACCTCGAAATCATCGATTACAGTGTGCGAATAATCATCCGAATGTAGCACCGTCTTTATATAATCCCCTGGGAGATTTGGATATAGTTTTCCAAAACGCTCAACGATGAACCGAGCGTGTTTTTGGCTCTGCGCAAAGATAACGGTCTTTCCGAGCGTTTGACCGCCGTTTACCTTGATGCCCTTCTCCATGAGGGTTTCCAACACACCATCCACCGTAGACTCGTTAAACACCCATTGGTTGATCTCGCACGACTCGATCTTTTCGGGCACATCTTGCCCCGTCTCCCCGAAGTCTTCCTCAAGCGTCTCGCGATCCTCCTCGGACAAATCGTCGTACGTTATGCCGTCGTCCATGAAGCTCGTATGGGTCTCGATGCCGAAATACGGCACGAGAACATGATCGACCTCTGTGGCGGTGTTGTACTCATACACGTAGGTGGGCACTCCGCGCTCGACCTCAAAAAAGTCGTACGTGTTGCGATCGACCTCGTTCGCCGGCGTAGCAGTAAGGCCAACAACAAGTGAATCAAAGTAGTCGAAGATCGCTCGGTACTTTTTGAAAATGGAGCGATGTGCCTCATCAACGATGATGAGGTCGAAGTGCGCAGGGGTAAACATGAGGTTGCCGGCCTCATTGTGCTCCCTGTCAATCGCATTGAGAATGGTCGGGTACGTAGAGAATACGATGCGAGCGTTGCGGTCATCCTTGTTAGACACAAGATTGCACAGCGTCTCATTTGGCAGATAATCCTGGTAGCCGCTTTTGGCCTGACGAACAAGTGCCACGCGGTCCGCAAGGAACAAGACGTTCTTAACGAGCCCGGAACGCATGAGGACGTCCGTCAAGGCAGCCGAGACACGGGTCTTCCCCGTTCCGGTTGCCATGACAAGCAGACTCTTTCGATGGCCTGATTCGATATTGGCACACACGCGCTCGATGGCCTCTACCTGGTAGTAGCGTTTGCCACCGCCGGCAATGGCCTCATTCACCCGCAATGTACTCGGCTTGACGGTGCCATTCCGACGATTGATTATCCTCTGAAGCTCATCTTGAGAGAAGAAACCGCTCACCTTTCGCATCGGAGCGGAATCGTCGTCCAAGAAAAAAGTCTCGAATCCATTCGTAAGGAAGATTGGGGGCCTGTAGCCATACTCGTTTTCCAAGCATCGAGCATACAGGCGCGCCTGCTGGATGCCCTTCTGCGGGGAGTACATAGTCCTCTTTGCCTCGACAATGGCAAGGGGGCGATTGTCCTTTCCCAAGAGCAGATAATCGATATAACCCGTACCGGAATCGGAATCCTTCTCTCGAGGCATCCCTGTAACCTCACGCTCTTCGAGCGCGTTCTCGTCAATCTTCCAGCCGGCGAGGGCAAGATCCCAATCGATGTAATGCTTGCGCGTCTTATACTCGCTGATTTCCTCCGGATTGAAAGATCGCATCTCGATGTGAGAAGCTTTATCGACGGCGGCTTGGGCACTCATCGCCTTTAGCTGAGCCTCAAGACGCTTGATCTCTTCCTCCTTTTGAGAAATCAACTCTTCGCGCGCCTTGATGGCTTTAACCTGCTGAAGGGTGAGCTGAACGCCCTTCTTTGGAATCTTCGCCTCATCGAAGCGACGATTCTCATATTCCGGGCCGTAGCAATAATCGATCCAGTCGACGAAATCAAAGAGGGACCTCAGCGACAGGACTGCATCCTCGGCGGCGACACGGCGCTCCGTGTGAACAGAGAGATTTCCGAGTTTGTTTATGCCGATGAGCCTGCGCCAAACACGCTCATCAACACACTCCCTAAACGACTGCTCATGCAAAAGCGACGAGAGATTGTCGCGGTACGGCATGCTAATGGAATTATCGATTGCATAGACCCATTTAACAGACAGCTCGAGTGCCTTGCGACAACCAACCGCACAGAGCGCGGGAGAAGTCGCGTAGATCTTCTCGGCCTCGATGCAAGCATCGGCAAAGAGGTCGTAATACCCGTCGGCACGCTTTAGGAATCCGAAGTTCATGGCGTTCTCACTCGCTGTTCAGGGGAATAACACGCGAAACAACGCAATTATAGACCCATATGCCTTTAGCAAGTTAAACCTCGATTTGTCGACCTCGGCGACGAAATCTAAGAAACAATCCTGTTCCGGCAGCGGAGGTATCGGCACCTCTACATTCGACATCAGCTTTTGATTGAGATTCTGGACGTTGGCACCCCTGCCAAACATTTGCTGACGCATTGACGGATGCCTTAGCGCCCATACCAGGTAGGGAATCCTCACCCGATCAGATTCGATCCGCAAACGAATGCAAAATCCACTGTAGACAGCTTTCTCACCATTTGGAAAAACCGCCAAGCATCGACCCACAAGCCTCTTGTTTCCGTTCGAACGAACGAAAACAATGTCCCTATCTTTGAGAAAATATCCCTCCGAGGGCATGGTATCTAGATTGACGCGCCCCATCTCAGAAACGCCGTTGATAAATGTGCGGTCTTTGAAATCTCCAACACCCAAGCAGGGCAACTCGATTCCGCTTTCTTTGGATTTGAAGTTCATTCCATTCTTGCATCTACCGAGTGACGTAAGGCTGGCTGAATCCCAGCTCATTGTGTTTTCGGCAGGATCCCCGAACATCTCGACAAACCGGGATTTGACGAGGGTGTCGAGCAATTCTAGCTGAGACTCCGTCCCCCTCTTCTGGGCAACCAAAGCATCGAGCACACCGACAACCGATAGCATGTCGCTTTTCGAATACAACGGAACAATAAGAGATTCGAAACTTGCAGCCTTCAAATTATTGATATTCGAACCAGAGCAAACCCTTTCAATTGCTTTTCGGTACTGCCAGCTCTGGAAATAATGGCCGAGGTATTCCGGCTCACCGGTTTTTGGACGAAGCACGCAACAAAAAGCACCAAATGTAATAGGCATATCATTTTCTACAAGAGCGGCTTTTCCAACCAGGCTCTTACTGCCACTCGAAGCGCAGATTAAAATATCGCCCTTTCGCAAGAGCTGCTTTGGCTTGACCTTCGATTTATCAACGTATTGAACATCATCGAACGACAGCCTGCCGTCCTGGATATTGTTTGCTCGAAGCAGGATGTAACTACCACGGTCCAGTTCCTCATGAAGATCGACGGCAGCCTTATATGTCACTCCTCGCACGTATTCGACGCGCCCCTTAAGCTTCACCCACTCCCCGTCAAACGGGGGTTCGTCAGCCGATGTACTTGTGATGTGATCGCTTCACATTTTGCTGATCGACCATGGCGTAGCAGAGCGTTGTCTCAATCTTACTGTGTCCCAACAGCACCTGCACCTGCTCGATCGGCATCCCCTTATCAATCGCTTTCGTCGCAAGGGTCCGCCGGAACTTGTGCGGATGCACGCGCTCTCCAATCGCCGACCTCCCAAGTTCGCGCAACCGCGTCTCGACACCGCTGATTTCAAGTCGTTTATAGGGATAGTTGAGCGAAACGAATAGCGCCTCATTTTCGTCAATTCGCTGCTCGAGGTAAGCGCTTAGATGAATCTTTGCTCGTGCATCGAAATAAACTTTCCGCTCTTTATTGCCCTTGCCCTTAACCACGCACTCTCGATTTGTCAGGTCGATATCCCGCCTGTTGAGCTTCACGAGCTCGCCAACGCGCATTCCCGTTGATGTCAAAAGGTCGACGATTGCAAGGTCTCTAGCTGTTTTGCATCCGTCCCTTAAGACTTCCATCGACTCATCGGTAATAATGGGCTTGACCGCTTTGAGCGATCGAATTTTCTTGATTCGTCTGACGGGGCTCTTGTAAACAATGTCCTCGATCTCAAGCCATGAAAAGAAGCTCGATATTATCCGCCGGATATTGTCCACCGTAACATTACTCACCCGACCGCCCTGCTGACACGCCGTCAAATACCCACGCACATCATCGGTCGTAACTTCGATAAAGGATTTGTCAATGGCGCTGGAGAAACGTTCAAGCGCCTGCGAGTAATACCGAATGGTTCTAGTGGAACAGCCCTCGACAGACTTTGCAGACAAAAACGCATCTATCGTCTCACCGTTAGTGGAAAATTGGGTGTTCCTCAGAGGAAAGTCGCCCGCGTCGAGCAGGCAATGATCGAGCACGGAATGTAGTTTTCCCAGCTGATCGTTGCTAAGAATCGGCGCCATAAGTCGCTCGATCTCCTTGATGACAAGCACCTTCTCATTCATGAGGACACTCCTTACCGCACGTGAACACATGCGGTAAGGATGCAGCAACGAACTGCTTAGCCAAAATACTCCTGAGCAAGACTGTTATAGAGCATCTGCAGCTTTTCGATCTTCTGTTGAACGACAAACCTCGATTTGTCGACCTCGGCGACAAAGGCGGCGAATTCTTGCTGGAGGGCGAGTGGGGGCAGAGGAATGTCAAGATCCGCAACGTTCCCTTGATTGATACTGCACTGATTTGCTATCCGAGCACGAGATTTGATTTGTTCTCTGATATCGCTAGAGTTCAAGAACGCAGTGATATAGGCAAGATCGAGCCTGCTTTCGTCTACATGGAAGCGCATCATGTTCGATTCAAATACAGTAGGTTCAACCAGTCCATATATCCAGGCAATCTTGCCAACTCGCTCGATACTCCCATTCACCCTGTTTATCACAATGTCGTTTTCGCGCAGGCTGTAAATCTCAATTTCAGATTCGGAGCATTCCAGGCGTCTAAGATTATCATAGCTCTCAATATAGCCTGCTTGGAAGGCATCCACGCGCACGATAGGGACACCGCCCTCGCCAATGTAAAACTTCTGAGGCTTATATAGTCCATTCTGAGGATTAACGGACAAAAGGGTCCCCAGTTTCCGAGTTTCATACTTGTAACCGGAACTTAAACTCCCGAACATCTCGACAAACCGGGATTTGACGAGGGTGTCGAGCATGGCAATCTGGCCGTTTGCCTCCTTGATTAGCGATCTGACTTCGTCAAGCGTGTTCACAACCCTAACCTGCTCATCGACAGAGGGCAGGAGAATTTCCATCTCGCGAAGTCCATCGGCGGTCAATGTCCTCCTTCTCGCCGTGGTTCCTCGCATCTTGTCTGCGTAGTAAGCCATGCTTCTTGGACTATGCAGCGCAAATTCAAGGTATGACGGATCGACCCGACCGAGATTGATATTCCAAACGTTATACGCGGGACTCATAATCCCCGGAACATCATGATGCTGAACGTAAATCACACCCTCATCAATCGGGAATCCAACAACGAGCTGATTCTTCTTCACCACCTTATATGAACTAGTATCCTTCGACGCAATTGTTTTCTTAAAACGTCCAGCCTGCTCAACGATTCCGTCACGCATGGTCATCGAGTAGACGGGATATTTCCCATCGCCGCAGCGCTCAATCGGAGCCTTTGATATAAGCTCTCCGAGCTTCACCCGCTCCCCGTCAAACGGGGGTTTGTTCGCGGGCATCAGAGATCACCTTCAAGCATCTTGTGAAGCTCAGCCAGTCCGGCAGCAAACTGAGCATTCAACTCATCCAGCTCGGCGAGAATCTCGCTTGTAGGTGGGTACTCAATACGCTCGTACTCGGTTTTGGTGTACTTGTTAAAGCTGAAGTCGTACTCGTTATCGATTATTTCCTGCTTGGGAACAAGGAAGCTCTTCTCAGTACGCTCGCGCTCAGACTCGGAACCAAGGTTCGCCCAGCGTGCAAGAATATCGGGGATATCGTTGTTCTTCTCATCCAGATCACGCTTATCATCAAGCGTGTAGCCGTCCGACTCCATGTTGTAGAGCCACACGTTATCCGTGCCACCGGCGTTTGTCTTGGTGAATATCAGAATTGCCGTACTCACGCCTGAATACGGCTTGAACACGCCACTCGGCAGATAGATGATTGCCTCGAGTTTATGGTCCTCCACGAGTTGCTGACGCAGCTGACGATACGCCTTTGAGTTCGAACGGAACAAAACTCCATTGGGAACAATGCACGCGCAGCGACCACCGAGCTTAAGCATGCGCAAGAACAGAGCAACGAACAAAAGCTCGGTCTGCTTGGTCTCGACGATAGCGCGTAGCCCCTTATCGATATCCTCAACGTCAACAGAGCCCGTAAACGGTGGATTGGCCAAAATGACATCGTACTTTGAACCAATCGTGTTCTTCTGGGAAATACTATCAAGGTAACGCACATCGGGCGCATCGACGCCATGGAGCATAAGGTTCATAGCGCTGATGCGCAGCATCGTCTGGTCGATTTCAAAACCGTTAAACTGCGGCGCAGCCCCATTTGTTCCAGCAAACGTATCCCACTGCTCAGCAGCCATATCATTCCCATAACGCTTGCGAATATGCTCGGCGGCAGAAATCAAGAAGCCGGCCGTTCCGCATGCCGGATCGCATATAAGCTCCCCCGCCTTGGGATCGATAAGCTGCACCATCAAATCGCGAATATGCTTTGGCGTGCGAAACTGTCCGTTCGTACCAGCAGTGCTGAGCTTGGAAAGCATGTATTCGTACAAGTCGCCCAGGTCGCCAATATGCTCGTCGAAGTCAGCCAACAGTTCTTCAACGCCGGTAACCGCCTTTTCCAAAAGCGCGGGCTTACCCGCCGGGAATCCAAACGTAGCATTCTCCATAGTCTTGGAAAACGCAGTCTTCCCACCCAGCGTTTTGATGAACGGAAAAGCGAAGCGATCGACGATGTGGTACATATCCTCGGCACGCTTGTCCTTGAAAGAGCTCCAGCGAATCTCCCTGCCCTCGATTTTTTCACTGCGATCGTTCACGAAGGCCTCGGGGAAAATATGAGGCTGCTCCACTCCAAGCATGTTCTCCAAGCGCTCCATCTCGAGTTCTTTCTCATCAAGAGAGCGCATGAACATGAGGTACGTCAGATTACTGATAACGTCGAGCGGGTTGGTGATGCCACCCTCCCACATCTTCTGCCAGATAGCATCAACCTTATTTTTGGCTGCTCCGGTAATCACCTTGCCGGTCCTTCCCATCAAGGGCTAATCTCACATGATTAAGGTTACCCTCTACCCCACATCAAATAAAGAGTGGGCTGATGAGGAGGTCGACAACCCCATCAGCCCATTTCTGCAAATCACTATAGCCAGCTCACTGTTGCACGCATCGCCATTGCTTCATTGGTCTGCGGAGCGTGCCATCCCCTATCCCAATGCAGCGCGAGGCCTGTCGGAACCCGGATTGGACGCAATGCGGTCGTTAATCGAATCAATCGTCACGTAGGTCCTACGCCCACGCCTATAACCCTTGAGAATGCCAGAGTCGAGCATGTGCGTCACTCGTCCGGGGCTCACTCCGAGAAGACGTGAGGCCTCGGCAGCAGATACCGTCTCTCCTTCAACGATGTAGTCCGCATCAACCTCAAAAAAGACCATAAATGCTGCTCCATCAACCTCATAGGTGCTGGAAGCCGGTATCGGATCTCCATGAGGCATAAGCGATGCCACATACGTTTTCGCCGAATCGGCAGCCATGGCTATGGCCTCTTCCCGCGTATCTCCGAAGCTGAAGCAGCCCGGCAGGTCCGGAACCACAGCATCGAAACCGCCTTCCTCATCGGGTGTGAGTACAACCTGATACATAGACTGACCCACAAAGATCAACCCCCCTTATGAACACAGAGCTATATCTAGCCTGCTTCCTTGACTATGCCCCATATATCCCAATTGAACTATCCCTTAACGGCAGGGCATCATCGATCCCAACGGTAGACTGTCTATAGACATCTCCACGTAAGAAAGGACCCCATGCCCACCCTCATCATCGACGCTGACGCGTGCCCGGTCACCCGTGAGGCGCTCGCCTGTGCGCGCTCTGCACGCATCCCCGTGCTGATCGCCGGCAACTCCACGCAAAACCTCGCCCGCCGCATCCGCCGTGACGACCCGCGCGACGCCGAGCACGCCCGCGGGCGCGACGCCACGCACCCTGGCTTTTGGGCGGAGACGCTTGACGTCTCCTGCGGCGCCGACAGCGCGGACTTTGCCATCATCGAGCGCCTTCAGCCCGGCGACGTGGTGGTCACCCAAGACATCGGCCTCGCGAGCATGGTGCTCGGCCGCGGAGCCGCGGCCATCGGGGTGCGTGGCCATGTCTACAACAAGGCGACCATCGACATGCAGCTGTTCATCCGTCACGAAGAGAAGAAGGTCCGCCGCGCGGGCGGACGCACACAGGGGCCGGCCGCCTTCACCGACGACGACCGTGAGCGCTTCCAGCGCAACCTCGCCCAACTCCTGCGCGAGGCGCTCGACAACTAAATCGCGCTACAGCCCCAGCGCTGCGAACACCAGGCCCCAAACGCATGCGACCAAGAACAGCCCGGCCACGATCACGGTATTCTCGCGCGGATGGCGATTGGTGCGGAACAGCACGAGGTACCCGACGCCGGCGGACGCGAGCAGGCCGGCCATGAGGGGCGCGAAGCCCAGCACGCCCTCCAGGTAGAGCTGCGTGATCACCACGCTCGCCGAGCAGTTGGGCACCAGGCCCACCAGCGCGGAGGCGAATACCGCGAGCAGCCGATTGCCCGAAAGGAACGCGGCCAAAGCGTCCTCACCCATCGTTTCCAGGACGAGCACCAGCGCGAACGTTACCAGGAAGATGAAGAGGCTCACCTGCACGGTGTGCGAGACGGCGCTCATCACGATTGACCCGACGATTCCGAAGCGTCCACCGGCATGACCATGGTCATGACCGTGGCCGTGATCATGGTCACAACCCGAAACATGTCCGTCGGCGTGCTCGTGACCGTGGTCATGACCGTGCTCGTGGCCGTGCTCGCCCCCATGCGCATGCACGTGACGATGCCCGCAGCCACAATGGTCCTGTTCGCACAGACAGCAGATGTGCTCGGCGGTCTCCCCGCCCTCGGCCATCTGATCCACCACATCGGCCTCCATGCCATCGCGGCGAACGGAGAGCACCGTGCGACGCAAGAACGCGTGCACGCGAGCATTCCTGCGCAGCGCGCGGATGGCGAGGTCCGCCACCACGCCCGTGATGAGCGCGACCAGAACCTTCAGCCCCAGCACGCGAAACAGCAAACCCGCCTCGACCTGCTCGGCAACCAACATGGGCAGCATCTCGTCGGACGTGGAGAGAAACACCGCCACGAGCGTACCGAGCGTCACCACGCGTCCAGCGTAGAGTGTAGCCGCCATGGCCGAGAAGCCACACTGCGGGACCACGCCCAGCAGTGCGCCGACAACCGGTCCGGCAGCGCCCGCTCGGCGCACAACCGCGTTCGCGCGGGCACCCGCGGCATGTTCGAGCGCTTCGAGCGCGATGTAGGTCACAAACAGGAACGGCACGAGCGCGAGGGTGTCCTCGAGCGCATGCTCAAAGAAATGCAGCAGCAGATCCACGAACGACTCTCCTCAACGGGAACATCCAACGGGACCCGACGCCCCGAGGGTAGCTGTTTACATACCCCGTGCGCCACCTGGCAAACACGCGATACGCGAGTGAACCAGTATACTAATAGTTTCCCTTGGATAACTCATGACGACAGACAGCATTTCACAACCATAAAAAATCTGCCCGACCGCAGCGCCGCGCAGTCGGGCGACAGTTGCACTCGGTGGTTCGCCGCTCAGCCGCTAGGCACTAGTTGGTGCCGATGGACATCGTCTCGGGCAGGGTGCTGCCGCCGTCGATGACGATCTGCGAGCCGGTGAGGTAGCTGGATTCATCGCTGCCGAGGAACGCGAAGAGCTCGCCCACCTCGATGGGGTTGGCCAGGCGCTTCATAGGCACGCCCACGGCGATGTCGGCGATGGCGGACTCGGGGTCGTCGGGGTTGGACTCGAGCGCCATCTTCTCGACCATCGGGGTGCGGGCGTAGCCCAGCTGGGAGCAGTTCACGCGGATATTGCGATCGGCGTACTCCACCGCCAGGCACTTGGTGAGACCCACGAGCGCGGCCTTGGTCATAGCGTAGGCGGCCTCGCCGGCGTCCGCCACGATGTCGCCCGTGACGGAGGACGCGATCACGATGTTGCCTCCGCCCTGCTTGAGCATGTAGGGCACCACGGCCTTGCAGGTGTTCCACACGCCCTTGATGTTCACGTCGATGTGGAAGTCGCGCGTGGCGTCGTCCATCTCCTCGAACGGGGCGAGGCGGCACACGCCCGCGTTGCAGCAGGCGACGTTGATCTCGCCGAAGGTCTCGATGCCCTTCGCGGCGGCCTCGTCCATCTGGGCTCGGTCGGCCACGTTTGCCACCACGGTAATGATCTCGGAGCCGTACTCCTCGCGGAGCTTCGCGGCGGTCTCCTCCACCGAGGGGGACAGGTCGACCATGATGAGCTTTGCGCCGTACTTGGCATAGGCCATGGCGATTCCCTCGCCCAGGCCGGCGGCGGCGCCGGTGATGAGAGCGACCTTACCATCCAACTTAACCATCTGCAGCCTCCTTTTCTTCGACAGCTTGTGGGTGCCTACCCCTCGATTGTACCGCCGGCGCACGGACGCCGCTGAGCCCCTCCGAAGACCCGACCACGCGGCCCCGTGAGATCGGCGGGCGAGCGACAAGGCGCCGCGGGCAACCGGGCACGCGCGGCACCGGCAATCCGCCGGCTTGGCACCGGCAATCCGCCGGCTTAAAAGTTTCACACCCTAAACACTTCGACCCTTCGATGACCCTCTATACTCTTGAGCGGAAACTTCGACCGCCGCGCATTCCCCGCGGGCCCGCCGCAGGCGTCACGGCCTCGCGCACGGAGCGCGGCGCACCACGATAGGAGCACGAACCATATGAACGTCCAGCAAGCCCTCGAGTACTCGATGCAGCCCTTCATCCCCATGTTCATCTACGGCGACTACGATGCCATGGAGTCCGAGCGCCAGCGCGGCGAGGAGGCCATGAAGGCGCTGCTCGACGAGTGGCGCGCGAACGACGAGCCCGGATTCGGCTTCGACGTCATCCTCACCCTCGCCGACCAGAACCGCGAGCTGTGCGACCAGATCGGCGAGACGCGCCTGCGCAACCTCTCCAGCCCCCTGCTCGCCCGCAACCTCACTGACGCAGACCTGTGCGCCGGCATCGCCAAGATGCAGGGCCGCACCGCCGCCGGCGTCGCCCGCGAGGTCCGCGGCGACCGCGACGCCTACTCCGTCGCCTACGTCCGCAAGCCCATCAAGGGCACCGTGCTGGGCATCGACATCGAAACCACCGGCCGCGCGCCGGAGCGCGGCTACATCATCAACGTGGGCTGGGAGCTCATGGACCTGAAGAGCGACGCGGTCCCGCACGACCCGCAGGCCTTCTACTGCGGCATCCCCGAGATGTACCGCGAGACCGGCGTGCCGCTGGCCGACATCCACCACATCCAGTGGAGCGACCTCGAGGGCAAGACCCCGTTCCGCTCCGATACGAAGCTGCAGAAGGAGCTGCTCCGCCTCATGAAGCGCTATCCCATCATGGCCCATAACGCGGCCTTCGAGGATAGCTGGTTCATGCTGCACCTCCCCGGGTACGCCGAGGCCCGGCGCGCGGGCAAGATCATCGTCATCGACTCGCGCCACATCTGCCGCTCCATCGACGGCGAGGTCCGCACCCTGCCCCGCGAGAGCGCCCCGGCGAGCCTTCAGAACTGGGCGCGTCGCCGCGGGACGCTCGCCGCGGACGAGAACGAGCTGCACCTGGGCCTCGACGACACCGACCTCATGCTGCGCACTGTGCAGGCGGAATTTAACCTCAAGAACATGTTCCTCAAGTAGGGTCGTACTGCGTCGGGGCGGTGACCCCGCTGAAGGGTCGAGCTTTTTCGTACTGTTTTCCCGATTTGCCGAGTACGCGCTCTTTGCGCCTTGCCGCAACCTGCGGTTTTGCTGCTCTCAAGACCTTCCAAACTCCGGGTTTCTCAAAGTCAGTACGAAAAAGCTCCGCCACCAACGGATGCATGACAATTTCATAAGACGACTCTCAGAAAACGCTCCTATTCTTGGAGCGTTTTCGCGTTACACTCGACGCCATGACGCCCATCATAGAAGACAGCACGGCTGGCGGCGGCGAGATTGTCATCGGCCTCAACGGATCCAAAGAAACCTATGTGCTCAAGGGAGAAGAATACCTCGAGGCGGATGCCCATGCCGCCGAGCCCGCCGACGGCCTGCTCAACGCCAAGATTAAAAACTCGGGCAAGGTCGACACCTCCAAACCCGGCACGTACAAAGTGAGCTATCGCGTGTCGGACTCGTCTGGTCATACCGCAAAGGCAGTGCGCACCGTACATGTTGTCGAGTCGATGGAAACCATGCAGGGCGGCGCGCCTATCCTCATGTACCACTACGTCTATGACCCCGCAAACCCGCCGGCGGACCTCAACGGCGACTTCATCGCAGCCCCTACATCGCCTTCGAGTCCCACTCCTTTGGGATGCACAAGCCCGGCGGCAACGTGGGGCACGGCGGCATCATCAGCGCCATGAGCCGCGCTGACATCGCGGCGGATCTCAAGCACGCCCAGGAAATCGCGGGCGGGACCCAGGCCTTCGCCTATCCCTTCGGCGACGTCACCGACGACGGCCGCGCGGCCGTGCGAGACGCCGGCATCCTCTGCGCCTTCACCATGCAAAACTCGTGGGCTCACGTGGGCGACGACATCACCGCGCTGCCGCGCGTGCGCATCTCCGGAGAGTATTCGCTCGATTCGTTTATCGCCCTGGCGAACGGATAGAACGCGCTGGCGACAGCCAGCAGAAATGAATTCGCCCTCGCGCGGGCCGACTCGCAGGCGCCCGGCGAACCCATGTACACCCGACCTGGGTCAGTCCATCACATAACGCTCCAGCATGGACGCGTCGTGGATGACGATGCGGCCATCGTGCCCGCTCGTCGAAATGACGCCCTGCTCCCTGAAACCGCGCAGGATGCGGTTCACGCTCGTGCGCGACGAGGCCCCGCAGAACTGCGCGATGTCCTCGTTTGTGACATCGAGGGCGATCACGCTCCCCTCGTCGCAGGGCACGCCGAAGCGCTCGTTCAGGTCGTACAAGAACCCTCCCACGGCGCCGACCTTCCCATTCATCGTCAGATAACGCATGCGATAGAGGCTCTCCTCCAGGCTCGCGCGGTAATAGTCCTTCACATAGCCCAGCAGGCGAGAATCCTCATTCACGAACTCCCAGAACCTCACGCGGGGAACCGCCATGTAGGTCGCCTCGGGAGATTCCACGCGCACGCTGTAGGGGGATTTCGCATGGCTGCTCACCTCGTCGCGGAGAAGCGAAACGGGGCTCGGACCCTTGATGTAGGAGATGTTGAACCGGGTACCCTCGCGCAGCGTGACACTCGCCTTGACCACGCCCTCCACAAGAACGAACACGTACTCCTGATCGAAGCCGTAGTACGAGAGATACTCATGGCGAGCTTTGCGCATCTCGTGAAATCCCCGCTCGCGCAAAAAGTCGACGAGATAGTCAGATCTCTCGATCACGCGCACCCCTCCCATACCTGACCTCCGGAAATCGCAACTCTATCGGACTGTGAAGCCGAAGCTGTACCAAATGGTAACAACATAGGTCAGACCGCCCCGATGCCATCACCACCATAGTTACCCCTCGTCCGTACCGGCAATCAACCAAGAGAGGGGCACACATGTTTGATATAGATTTGCCATATGACCGAGGACGGATGCATCTGAGCCTGCCGGATGAAAGCGTCGTCGGCGTGCTCGCGGGCAAACAGGGAGACTTCACGCCCGACGCTGGGCAGGAGGAGCTCGTCGAGCGGGCGCTCGACACCCCTTACGACTCGCCCACACTCGAGCAGCTCTGCCAGGGCAAACGCGACATCGTGATCATCAGCTCCGATCACACGCGCCCGGTTCCCTCACGCGTGACGATGCCCATCCTGCTGCGTCGCATCCACGCGGCGGCACCCGAGGCGCACGTGCGCATCCTCGTGGCGACCGGCATGCACCGGGCATCCACACATGAGGAGCTCGTGGACAAGTATGGCGAACGCATCGTCGCCGAAGAGGAGATCGTGATGCACGTCGCCACCGACGACGAGGCGATGGTCGCAATCGGGACCCTGCCCTCCGGCGGCGAGTGCATCATCAACCGTATCGCAGCCGAAGCCGACCTGCTACTCGCCGAGGGCTTCATCGAGCCACATTTCTTCGCCGGCTTCTCGGGGTCTCGCAAGTCGGTGCTGCCGGGCGTGGCGTCCTACAAGACCATCATGTACAACCACAACGGGCAGTTCGTGCACGACCCGCGGTCGCGAGCGGGCATCATCGAGGGCAACCGCGTGCACGACGACATGATGGCCGCCGCCGAAATGGCGGGCCTCGCTTTCATCCTGAACGTCGTTCTGGACGGAGAGCACCGTGTCATCGGGGCGTTCGCGGGTGACATCCATGCGGCGCACGAGGCGGGCTGCGACTTTGTACGCGGGCTCGCCGGCGTGCGCGCCGTGGACTGCGACGTTGCCATCACCACCAACGGCGGCTACCCGCTCGACCAGAACATCTACCAGGCCGTCAAGGGTATGACCGCCGCCGAGGCGACACTCGACGAAGGCGGCGTCATCATCGCGGTCGCGGGATGCGCCGACGGCCACGGCGGAGAGGGCTTCTTCAAGAACATCGCGGAAAACGACCCCGCTGCGTTCGAACGCTCCTGCATCGACCGTCCCAAGGACCAGACGCTGCCCGACCAGTGGACCGCCCAAATCTTCGCGCGCATCCTCGCCCATCATCCGGTCATCCTCGTGAGCGACCTATGCGACCACGACATGATTCGAGCCATGCACATGACGCCCGCAAGCACCGTCGACGAGGCCGTGCAGCTGGCCCGCGAGCTCAAGGGGCCGAACGCACGCTTCGCCGTCATCCCCGATGGGCTCGGCGTCGTCGTTCAGCGCTGACGTCTCGGCCCGCCAAATAAGATCGCCGCCGCCGACAGACCAGCACGACACACGGCGGCAACGATCGCCTCAGACGAAACGACCATCGAAAGGAACCACATGATCACCCCCATCCTCGCCGAGTTCGCCTCAACCGCCCTCATGATCGTCTTCGGCGTCGGCGTCCATTGCGACATCACGCTCAAGGGCAGTAAGTACCGCGACTCCGGCCACATGTTCGCGATCACCACTTGGTCGTTTGGCATCAGCGTGTGCCTGTTCATCTTTGGCGGCGTGTGCATGAACCCCGCCATGGCCCTTTGCCAGGCGATCGTTGGCCTCATCCCCTGGAACAGCGTGGTGCCTTTCGCCATCGCCGAGATGCTGGGCGGCGTTGCAGGCGCATGCATCGCATGGCTTATCTACGCAGATAACTTCCGCGCCTCCGAAGGCGAGGTCGATGGCGTCGCCATCCGCAACATCTTCTCGACCAACCCCACGCCCGAGTCCTACAACCTGGTGCGTAATTTCTGCATCGAGGCGTTCGACACCTTCGTGTTCCTCACCGGCATCCTGTGCATCGCGGCCCATGCGGGCGACGACCTGCTCGGCCTGGGCATCGGCGTGGGCCTGCTTGTTTGGGCCGTGGGCATGGGGCTCGGAGGCGTGACGGGCTTCGCCATGAACCAGGCGCGCGACCTCGGCCCCCGCATCGCCTACCAGTTGCTCCCCATTCGCGGCAAGGTCGATAACAACTGGCTCTACGGCCTGGTGGTGCCCGGCATCGCGCCGTTCGCCGGCGCCATCGCCGCCGCGCTGTTCGTCACCTCCGTGCTGGGCATCTCGTTCTAGAAGAAGCGCCGCCGCGCCCGTCAATCATGCCCGCGTAGCCCCAAATGGTCCTCAACCTCGTCATCGGGGATGTACTCCAGCAGATCGCCGGGCTGGCAATCAAGGGCGCGGCACATGGCTTCGAGCGTCGAGAAGCGCACCGCGCTGACCTTGCCCGTCTTGATTCGCGACAAGTTAACCGGTGACAATCCGATGCGCTCGGCAAGCTCCTTTCCACTCACCTTGCGTTCCGCGAGCATGCGGTCCAATCGCAGCACGATCATGCGCACACCATCCGTTTACAGGAGCTCGTCGTCTTGACGCTGCAAGACGGCACCGTAATCGAAAGCGATGCCCACGGCGATGAGCAGCATGCCCAGTGCGAGCATCCATCCCGCCTCCGCGCCGATCTCCCATACACCCATCTTCCACATCCCTACGGGGGTCAGGTAAAACGTCTGCGCCAAAGACGAGATGAGCCACCCCACACCATTGGAGAGCACGACGGCGAAAACGGCGATAAGGCCTGCGGACTTCAGGCGGCACGCCGCCGCGGCGGTGAACGGGGTTCCCTCGCGCTCGATATCACGGAAGAAGCGCACACCCTGAAGCAGCAGGAACGCCCCCATCAGCGTCGTAAGGACGTCAGCCGCCTCTTGGGCGGCGGGCACCGATTTATCCCAGTCAAAAAGAAGATAGCGGTCATCCGATTCCGTCGACACAGAGCCGTCGTCCGCGACATCCCGATACGGGTCCTTGGCGAGATACCCGTACACGGGATGGTCGACCTCTCCGTTGAACGATGCCCCCTCCCCGACGGACACCCAGCTCAACACCTCGGGCACAGCGGCGGGAAAGCGGTTCAGCGCGGAGACGGCAAGGAGCACGGCGGCCACCAGGCACAGCGCCGCCGCTCCCGCGCACACATATGCGGCCCGATGGGCGAACGTCGATAGCGCGCCAACTGCCTCATCGCGATGGATCGGCACTTCTTGCGCGAACATGACGGGAACCTTCATCGTCACCATCTCCCAACCATCTCGAACACCCTTGCGTTCTGCCCACGTTATTCCCCACTATTAATGTTTGTCATTAATTATTTGCAAGTGACAGGGCGAAGGGAAGCGAATTGCCGGCAAACGGCAAACCTGCCATCCGCTCCAAGACTTTTCCTTGACATATGAGCATACGTTCATATAATCATTTGTAGTTGATGTATGAGCATGTGTTCATATGAAAGGAGGAGCCATGGATACACACGAGAACCAGCACGGCCCGAACGCCGGCACCCCGGAGCGCGCTCTGGACGACGCCGCGGAGTCCCTTCCCGAGGAAGAGCTGCTCTACGACCTCGCCGACCTCTTCAAGGTCTTCAGCGACACCACGCGCATCAAGATCCTCTACGCCCTCATGAACGATGAGAAGAGCGTCAACGAGATCGCCGAGAGCCTCGGCGCCTCGCAATCGGCCGTCTCACATCAGCTGCGCATCCTCAAGCAGGCGCATCTGGTCAAATTCCGTCGCGACGGCCGCAACATCCACTACTCGCTCGCCGACGACCACGTCCTGACCATCCTCGATCAGGGCCTCACCCACATCTGCGAGTAGCCCCTCATCTCAATTGGGGGGGGGCAGTCCCTCAATTGAGGAGCCGCGAGTAAACGCCCATCCGGGCGCTCTCGATAGTTTTCCAAACCAACGGAAAGGAACCCATCATGCGTAAGGTATTCAAGCTCGACGAGATCGACTGCGCCGTGTGCGCCGGCAAGCTCGAGGAGGCCATCAAGAAGCTCGACGGCGTGCAGGACGCCAAGATCAACTTCCTCACCCAGAAGCTCACGCTCGAGGCCGCCGACGAGGACTTCGACGCCGTCCTCGAGTCCGTGGTCAAGCTCACCGCGGAGGTCGAGCCCGACTGCGAGATCCTGCGCTAAGACGCGCACGCTGCGCGACGCCCACCGCCGGCACCGTGCGAACCGCGCGGTCGCCGACCGCCCCGCCAAGCCCGCATAGCTACCCGTGGACCGCCGACGACCGGCGCTCCCTATCGATTGGACCATTCATGAACAAGAAGCAAAAGAAGTGGCTCAAGCGCATCCTCCTCGCGCTCGCCATCTTCTTCACCGTCATGGCGCTCGACGAGTTCGGCGTGCTAGCGGGCATCTTCGGGGAGCCCGGCGCGCTGTATGCGAGCTTCGCGCTCTACCTCATCCCCTACCTCATCGCCGGGCACGACGTACTTCTCAAGGCGTGGCGCAACATCCGCCGCGGCGAGGCCTTCGACGAGAGCTTCCTCATGGCCGTCGCGACCATCGGCGCGTTCGCCATGATCTTCTTCCCCGACACCGAGCCGCATATGGCGGAGGGTGCGGCCGTCATGCTCTTCTACCAGGTCGGCGAGCTGTTCCAGAGTTATGCCGTGGGCAAGAGCCGCAAGTCCATCGCCGCCATGATGGACATCGCCCCCGACTACGCCAACATCGAGCGCGACGGCGCCCTCGTGCAGGTCGATCCCGACGAGGTTCAGATTGGCGACATCATCGTCATCAAGCCCGGCGAGCGCGTGCCCATCGACGGCATCGTCGTCGACGGCGCCTCGCAACTCGACACCGCCGCCCTCACCGGCGAATCGGTGCCGCGCCGGGCAGATGAGGGGGATGAGGTCATCTCCGGCTGCATCAACATGACGGGTGTCCTGCGCGTCCGCACCACCAAGCTCTTCGGCGCTTCGACCGTGAGCCGCATCCTCGAGCTCGTGGAGAACGCGAGCGAGAAGAAGGCGCACACCGAGAACTTCATCACGCGCTTCGCACGCGTCTACACGCCCATCGTCACCTTCGCGGCGCTCGGCATCGCCGTGATCCCGCCGCTGCTGGGCATGGGCGCATGGCCCGATTGGATCCTGCGCGGTCTCACCTTCCTCGTGGTGAGCTGCCCGTGCGCACTCGTGATCTCGGTGCCGCTGTCGTTCTTCGGCGGCATCGGCGGGGCATCCAAACTCGGCATCCTCGTCAAGGGCTCCAACTACCTCGAGGCGCTGTCCGAGGTCGACACCGTCGTGTTCGACAAGACCGGCACCCTCACCAACGGCACCTTCAACGTGGTCGCGATCCACGCCGAGGGCGGGGTCGACCCCGACTACATGCTGTCCATGGCGGCGCACGCAGAGGCGTTCTCCGACCACCCCATCGCCGTTTCCATCAAGGAAGCCTATGACGGCGTCATCGAACAGGGGCGCGTCGAGCAGGCGGCCGAGGAATCGGGCCACGGCGTCGCGGCCACCATCGATGGTCGCGAGGTGCTCGTGGGCAACGACAAGCTCATGGCCGCCCATGATGTGAGCTGGAACGACTGCAAGATCACCGGCACCATCCTGCATGTCGCCATCGACGGCTCGTACGCCGGGCACATCGTCATCGCCGACGTCGTGAAGGATGACGCCGAGCAGGCCATCTCCGACCTGCACGCTGCGGGCGTCGAGCGCTGCATCATGCTCACCGGCGACCGCGACGAGGTGGCGCACGCCGTGGCGAAGCAGCTCGGCCTTGACGAGTATCACGCCCAGCTGCTCCCCGGCGACAAGGTCGAGCAGGTCGAGCGCATCCTCGAAACCGCTCGCGGCAACCTCGCCTTCGTGGGCGACGGCATCAACGACGCCCCGGTGCTCACCCGTGCCGACGTGGGCATCGCCATGGGCGCCATGGGCTCGGACGCCGCCATCGAGGCCGCGGACATCGTCCTCATGGACGACAAGCCGAGCAACATCGCCCGCGCCATCCGCGTGGCGCGCAAGACCATGCGCATCGTGCATCAGAACATCGTGTTCGCCATCGGCGTCAAGGTGCTCATCCTCGCGTTGGCTGCCGTCGGCATCGCGAACATGTGGCTCGCGGTCTTCGGCGACGTGGGCGTCGCGGTGATCGCCATCCTCAACGCCATGCGCGCGATGAGCGTCAAACGGGATTAGCGCGGTCCCCGATGGCCGCCGACCCACCATCGAAGCGCGCAAACCAAAGCGCCGATCGGCATGAGAAAGGGCCCGTTCGCAGGAACGGGCCCTTATTCTTTGCGACAAGCCTGGCCGATTCAGCCCTACTTGACCTTGTTCACGCGCGCCGGGGCAGCGGTCCCGCGCTTATTCTCGCGCACGAAGAGCACGGCTATGACCAGGCCCACGAGGGCGATCGCCGCGCAGCCGAAGTACGCCGCGCCCGCGCCGGCGACCGTCGCCGCCGCTGTGCTCGCGCCACCGGCCAGGGCATTGGCCTGAACGGACGACATCACGGTGACCAGCAGCGCGGTCGAGATCGCGCCGAAGACCTGGCGCCCCGTGTTGGCGATGGCGTTGCCGTGCGCGATGAGCTCATCGGGCAGCGCGTTGACGCCCCAGGTGTTCACCGGCATGTTGGCGAGGCCCTGGCCACACGCCTGCAGGGCGCACAAGGTGGCGGCCATGACGACCGTCAGGCCGGTGCCCATCACGCCGAACCCGAGCAGAGAGCCGACGATGACCGCCATACCGCCCACCGTGACCAGGCGCGGCCCCATGCGGTCGAACAGCATGCCCGAGATGGGCGACAGGATGATGCCCGCGATCGAGGCGGGAAGCATGACCATGCCCGTCGTGGTCGCGGAGGCGCCCATGCCGTTTTGGACAAGCAGCGGCAAGATCACGTTGGTGCCGGCGACCGCGGCATTGATGAGCGTGACCATGAGCGCGGCGACGAGGAAGTTGCGCGTCTTGAGGCAGCGCAACTCGAGCATGGGCACCTCGAGGGACAGCTGCCTGCGAATGAACAGGACGAGGGCGATCAGGCCGATGACGGCGGGAACGATCACCATGGGGCTCATCCAGCCGGCATCGGAGGCGCTGGAGAAGCCGAGGAGTAGGCCGCCGAAGGCGATCGTGGACATCACGACGGAGGCGATGTCGAGGCGCGGGTTCTTGAGGGCGCCGACGTTCCTCATGAGCGGGATGCCGAGCAGCAGGATCGCGCCGGCGAGGGCGGCGATGATGAGGAACATGGGCCTCCAGCCCCAGGCGTCGATGACCAGGCCTCCCAGCACCGGGCCCACGGCCGGGCCGGCCGCCATCACGATGCCGGCGACACCCATGGCGGTGCCGCGCAGCTCGACGGGGAACACGAGCAGGGGCACGGTGCCCACGAGCGGCATGAGGATGCCGGCGCCGGCGGCCTGCAG
Source organism: uncultured Collinsella sp. (assembly GCF_959026545.1). NCBI lineage: Bacteria > Bacillati > Actinomycetota > Coriobacteriia > Coriobacteriales > Coriobacteriaceae > Collinsella > uncultured Collinsella sp. The sequence continues at coordinate 9,354 of NZ_CAUFLV010000005.1, read as the reverse complement.
GACGCGGCCGGCGATGAGCAGCAGGTAGCTGGGGCACAGGGCGCACATCACCGTACCCGCCACGAACAGCCCCATCGAGAGGAAGAAGAGCTTGCGGGTGGGGTACTTGTCCATGAAGTAGCCCGAGATCGGCACCATGATGCCCGAGACGAGCATGTAGATGGTCGTGACCCACTGGGCGGCACCGGCGGTCACCCCGAACTCGCGCATGAGCGCCGGCAGCGCGGGCGCCATGACGGTCTGGTTGAACAGCGAGACGAACGCGCCGAGCGTGATGACCCCGACGATGACAACCGCGTCTTTATCGACGCGCGGCTTGGATGCGGCATGTGACATATGCGCGCACTCCTCTCCCCCGCATGTGCATGCGGGACACATGGCATCGCACCCGTGCCATACATGCTGGAAACGGGGTCGATGCCGGTATTCGATTGCAGTGAAGCTATAGAGATCGGGAGGGCGATGCGCCCTCCCTGCGACGGGGCGCTGTGCCCCCGCCAGCCGGAATCACCGGCGCGCCCATCAGATCAGCGAGCACGACCTCATAGTGCGGCTGGCACCCGCCAACGTCCGCTCCCCACTGAACGCGTGGAGGTCGCGGCGAACGACGAGCCAGAAGATATGTCGGCAGTGATTGAACATGCAATCAACCATACAGCCGGCAAAATGACAACGTCAACAGATTTTTCCTTGACAGACGAGAATCGTCATACTCGCGCTACGCCATTCCCGGATACAGCGGGTGCACCTCCAGCAGGGTCTCAACGCGCTTACGCACGCACATGCGCTCGCGCGCATCCTGCGGGGAGAACACCACGCGCGCGACCAGGCCGCCGATCTCGCGAAACTCCTCGGCCGTGAAGCCGCGGGTGGTTGCGGCGGCGGAGCCCACGCGAATTCCGCTCGTCACGAACGGCGAGCGCGTCTCCCCCGGGATCGAGTTCTTGTTCACCGTGAGGCCGACCGCATCGAGCAGCGTCTCGGCCTCCTTGCCCGAGATGCCCGCAGGCGTGAGGTCAACCAGGCACAGATGATTGTCGGTTCCTCCGGACACGAGGCGCAGGCCGCCCTCGACCATGCCCTCGCCCAGCGCGGCGGCATTCTCCACCACATGATCGATGTAGGCTGAGAACTCGGGGCGCAGCGCCTCGCCAAACGCCACGGCCTTTCCCGCGATGACATGCATGAGTGGGCCTCCCTGCGTGCCGGGGAACACCGCCTTGTCGATGGCGCGGGCGAGCTTCTCGTCGTTGGTGAGGATGAACCCGCCGCGCGGACCGCGCAGGGTCTTATGACTCGTGGAGGTCACGACGTCCGCATGCGGGAACGGCGAGGGATGGGCGCCGGTCGCCACCAGGCCGGCGATATGGGCCATGTCCACCATGAGGCGCGCGCCCACGCCATGGGCGATCGCGGCCATGCGCTCGAAATCGATCACGCGCGGATACGCCGAGGCGCCCGCGACGATGAGCGCGGGGCGCTCGCGCTCGGCCAAGCGCTCCAGCTCCTCGTAATCGATGGTCTCCGTCTTAAGGTCCAGGCCGTACGGCACGAAGTTGTACAGCTTGCCCGAGAAGTTGACCGGGCTGCCGTGCGTAAGATGCCCGCCCTGGTCGAGGCTCATGCCCAGGATCGTGTCGCCCGGTTCGACGAGGGCGGCGTACGCGGCGAGGTTCGCGTTGGCGCCGCAGTGGGGCTGCACGTTGGCGAACCTGCAGCCGAACAGGGCGCAGGCGCGTTCGCGGGCGAGGTCCTCGACCACGTCGACCTGCTCGCACCCACCGTAGTAGCGATGCGCGGGATAGCCCTCGGCATATTTGTTGGTGAGCACGCTGCCCACCGCCTCGAGCACTGCGGGGCTCGTGAAGTTCTCCGATGCGATGAGCTCGATGGTCCCCCGCTGGCGGGAGAGCTCGTCGGTTATCGCCTGGGCGATGGCCGGGTCGGAATCTGCGAGGTGCGTCATGCGGAACTCGGTCATGGGGGCTCCAATCTTTAAATGACACTTCAATGGCACTGTTTATGCACATGACCTACCGTACCCAAAAGCCCCCGGATGGATACCTCCGCAACGGCAGGCGGCGAAGCCGCAACAAACTGGCAATCAGGCGACCGCCGCGCCACGGGTCCGTGGGAGGCCGATGCCAAATGACCGCCTTGGACAAGAGCTCCCAACACGGAGCAGAGCCCGTCCCGGTTGCATCCGCATATGACAAAAGGCGGCGGCACCGCTCCTCGCGATGCCGCCGCCTCTACAAATCCTACGGTGGACTCACCCGCTATCTCTTACCGCTGGGATGGGGCTATCCAATTCATCGAGCCTGCCGGTGCGTTCCCTCTTCGATCGTCTTACCAACCAACCGGTGGAACTAAAGAACGGCGCGAACACTCGCTTTTCACATCTAACCGATCTCGGTATCGCAAGCGGCGGGCCCGAAAGCTGCTATATCTTCAAAACCCATCGGACACACCTCCCGTCTCGGTCGCGGTAACGTTGCGACTCTTTTAGTACAACCTGCTTATGCCCCGACGACCATTGGTCTTTCATGAATGAGGCCACTCAACCGCAAACGGTAGCTTTTTATCCGTAGACGGCATACAGAACTGTGCCTCAAGCAGATTACTCGATGAGCATCGCATCGCCGAAGCTGAAGAAGCGGTACTCCTCCCGCACGGCCTCCTCGTAGGCATCTATGACCTGATCGCGCGTGGCGAGGGCCGAGACGAGCATCATGAGCGTGGAGCGCGGCACGTGGAAATTCGTGATGAGCGCATCGACCACATGGAACGTCGACCCCGGCATGAGGTAGAGATTGGTGGTGGCGTCCTCACGCACCGTGATGTCGCCCTTGCCGCACACATCGGCGCCGTCCGCGCGGCCCTCGAAGCCGCGCGCCGTGCACGCGGGACGGCTCGCGGGCGCCTCGGCGTCCCATGCGCTCTCGAGCGAGCGCACGGCGGTGGTCCCCACGGCGATCACGCGGTGACCGGCGGCCTTGGCGGCGTGCACCGCCTCCACGACCTCGGCGGGCACGTGGTAGCGCTCGGTATGCATGACGTGCTCGGTGGGGTCGTCCTCCTCGACTAGGCGGAAGGTGTCGATGCCCACCTCGAGCTCGACCGCAGCCCAGCCGCAGCCCTTGTCCTTGATGCGCTGGATGAGCTCGGGCGTGAAGTGCAGGCCCGCGGTGGGCGCGGCGGCGGAGTGCTCCTCGCTCATGGCGTACACGGTCTGGTACTTCTCGGGGTCGCCCTCGTAGCTCGTGATATAGGGCGGCAGCGGGACATGTCCCGCCGCGTGGATGGCCTCGTCGAGCGTGCGCGGCGAGCCGTCCCCGTTCTCGCCTGCGGGCTCAAAGCGCACTAGGCGCCCGCCCTTGGAATCGTCAACGAAATCGATGATCTCGGCGGTGAGCACGACGGGCGCGCCCTCCGGCGCGAGGAGGCCGCCCTCGCGATACTCGACCACGTTGCCGGGCTTGAGGCGCTTGCCGGGGTTCACCAGGCACTCCCACACATGACCGAGCGGGTCGATGTCCTCGCGGCGACGAAGCAGCAGCGTCTCGGCCACACCGCCCGTGGGCTTCTTGCCGATCAGGCGCGCCGGCATGACGCGCGTCTGATTGGCCACCAGTAGGTCCCCGGGTTCCAGGTAATCGAGGATGTCGTAGAAGTGACGATGTTCCACGGAGCCGCCGTGCTCGAGCGCCACGGCATCGCCCGCGCGGGGCGCGCCGCCCTCGAGCTCGCGGTTGAGCACCAGCAGACGGCAGGAGTCGCGCGGCTCGGCGGGTGCCTGGGCGATCAGCTCGTCGGGAAGGTTGTAATCGAAATCATCGGTGCGCATGGAGTCGCCTTTCGCATGAGAGCCGCGTGGCCAAGGCCGAGCAGTCGGGTTGTCGAACAGCCGTCCATGATAGCGCAGCTCAGTGGGCCTTATCCCTGGGATGCGACGCGCCTCGCCTTCTGCGCTTTTCGTTCATCGCGCATGCGCGCGCGGTCGAGGGCGGCCTCGGCTGCCGAGAACCTGCAACCGCAGTAGTTCTGCCGATACATACCCAATTCGCGGGAGCGCCGCGTGGCCTGGGGGTACCAGGGGCGGAAATCGCGGATCACCGGCGTGAGGCCGTGTGCCGCCGACAGTTTCTCCAACACGTCATTACAGGTGTCGAATAGCTGGTACGGCGACACCGCGAGCGTGGTGGCGATATGCGAGAAGCCCTCGCGCTCGGCCACCCGACATGCCTCCGCGAGACGCAGGGCGTAGCACGCGCGACAGCGCCGCTCGCGATCGGCGCCCAGGCGCGCGACCGATGCATCCCAGCGAGCGCGGTCGTCACCGGCCTCGATAAGCGGCAACCCGTTCTCAGCAGCCCAGCGGCGCAGCTCCTCAAGCCGCTTCTCATGCTCGGTCAGCGGCTGGATGTTCGGGTTCGTCCAGCAGATGGTGGGCTCAAAGCCCTCTTCCACAAGCAAACGAACCGGCTCGAGTGAGCACGGGGCGCAGCAGGCATGCAATAGCAGGGCGGTCATGAACGGCGTCCTCCCTCGACAACGGTAAAGCCCCTGTCATCTCCCGAAAGCGAAGCGGGACAACGGCCAGCCTCTACCCCATCCGCTCCGGCAGCTCCGGCCACCCCGGCAGCTTCGTCTGCCCTGGCCACTCCTCTTGCTCCGGCGCTGCCCTCCGCGCGCGTGTGCAAGGTAGGGCGCGAAATAACGTGATCGATCCCATAGAACGCGACGCCGTACGAGGTATCCTCGCAATACGCGATGGCGGGATCGTTCCTGATTGCACGCACATAGCCCCAGTCGCCTGAGCAGCCTGTCAAATGTACCGTCACCACAATGACGGTCCACAAGGGCCATCTGAGCCCCATGCCCAAGACCATAAGCAGCAGAGAAACGACGATGCTCGGGGCAAGCGCGATCACCAGGTATTGGTCTCGCGTATACATAATCCCTTCGGCACTCGCGTAAATCATGCCAATCTCCCAGTTGGACCCAAAGGTCACCCGAGAACCGGGTGGAGCAAATTGGCTGAAAAAGAACGCGTGCACAAGCTCGTGCAGACCAAGGGAGGCAAGGGGAACCAATACGAGCAGGATCCACCACCACAACTGGAACTTCTGCCCGCCTTCCACCCCCAAGACGCCATTGCCCCAGGCACCGAACATGGCACCGAGCTCGAAAGGCACCACGGGAGCACCCAGGACGCGGTGCAGGGCGCTCATGCCGAGGCCCCAGACCACAGCAGCGGCGATACCCGCCAGCACCGTAAAGCCCGACGCCCTGCGCATGAAGCGAAGAAACGCATCGTCCTCAAATACGTGTATGTCTCCAATTCTTCTCATGTTCCTAAGTGTAACGCCTCGTGCGGACACCTGTGCGATAATGTGAGGTTACACCGGGTGGCGACTACTTGACTCCACGTCTACGTCCTCGCCTCGCCCGAACGCAGACGCACGCCAACGACTGAGAACACAGCCGAAAGAAGGATAGCCATGACTACACAGCTCACCCGCGCCGATCGTCCCGCCTGGCCCAAGCGCGCCGTCGTCACTGCCGGCATGCCCTACGGCAACAAGGGCCTGCACTTCGGCCACGTGGGCGGCGTGTTCGTGCCCGCCGACTTCTACGCCCGGTTCCTTCGCGACCGCCTGGGTCGCGAGAACGTGATCTTCGTCTCGGGCACCGACTGCTACGGCTCCCCCATCATGGAGGGCTTCCGCAAACGCCAAGAGGCCGACGACTACAAGAAGCACATCTCAGACTACGTGCGCGAGAACCATGACAGCCAGGAAGCCGACCTTGCCAGCTTTGGCGTGTCTTGCGACCTGTACGCCGGCAGCGCGCTGGAGCCCGCCGTGCACATCCACGAGCGCGTGACCAGCGAGATCATCCGTCGCCTACATGAGAAAGGCGCGCTGGAGAAGCGCTCGACCAAGCAGTTCTACGACAGGAAGGCGGGCCAGTTCCTCAACGGCCGCCAAGTGCTCGGCCGCTGCCCCATCCAGGGATGCAAGTCCGAAAAGGCCTATGCGGACGAGTGCGACCTCGGCCACCAGTTCGAGCCCGAGGAGCTCATCGCCCCCAAGAGCGCGCTCACCGGCGAGACGCCTGAACTCGTCCCCGTCGACAACCTCTATTTCGATCTTCCCGAGCACCTTGAGTACCTGAAGACGTACACCAAACAGCTCGAGCACGACCCCACGGTGCGCTCGGTGGTCTCTAAGACCATGGAGGAGTGGCTCAACCCGGCGCAGCTCTACATCCAGAACAAGTTCCGCGAGGCATTCGACGCCATCGAGGGAGGGCTGCCCGCCCACACCGTCATCGAGCCCGAGGGCAACAAGAGCTCCTTCACCGTCGCGTTTCCCAGCTGGCGCGAGCGAGATGAGGCCCATGAGATGCTCAACGCCGGCGGCGTGCGCTTCCGCTCCGGCAAGGCGCTCGTCCCCTTCCGCATCACGGGAAACGTCGAGTGGGGCGTGCCCGTCCCCAACGATTGCGGCTGCACCGACCTCACCTGCTGGGTCTGGCCAGAGAGCCTATGGGCGCCCATCAGCTTCACCCGCGCGGTGCTCGCGCGCGACGCCGCCAAACTCGAGGCCGCGGGCGCGGACCCCTCCGGCCTCGCCGAATGCGCCGTCTCCGATGCCGAGCTCGTTGGTGATGCCCCCGCGATGATCATGGCGGAGCCCGAGTACACGCATGCCAGCCTCGACTGGCGCGATTGGTGGGCGAGCGAGGACGCGCGCGCGTACCAGTTCATCGGCCAGGACAACATCTACTTCTACTGCATCGCACAATCCGGCATGTGGGAGGCGCTCGACTGGAACATGCAGCAGTCCTGCGTCGCGGCCAACTACCACATCCTCTACATGGGCAAGAAGGCGAGCTCGAGCTCCCAGACCCCGCCCCCGCTGGCCCACGAGATGCTCGAGCACTACACGCCCGAGCAGCTCCGCGCCCACTGGCTGTCACTTGGCCTAGGAGAAAAGCCCGTCAGCTTTAGCCCCAAGGCCTTCGACGCGCGCGTGAGCGGCAAGGATAAAGACGGCACCGAGATCCTCGCCTGCAACGACAAGCGCGTGATCGACCCCGTCCTCAAGGAAGGCGCGATGCTCACGGGCGTCTTCAACCGATTGGCACGGTCCGCCTTCTACGGCGTCGCCGTCAAGGAGGGCGACGAATCCCCCTACCGCACCGGCTGCATCCCCGCCGGAGCGCCCAGCGCGAAGGTCTCCGCCGAAACCGAGCAGGCCATCCTCGCCTTCGAGCAGGCCATGCACACCTTCGAGCTGCACCACGCCCTCGGCGTGTGCGACGAGTTCCTCCGCGCCGCGAACAAGCGCTGGAGCGACGCGAGCAAGGCGGCGAAGAACGCCGAGGACGATAAACTCATGACGCAAGCACTCGTTGACGCCTTCCACGAGCTGCGCGCCGCCACCGTCCTCATGCACGGCATCGTGCCCTCGGGCTGCGAGAAGATCTGCGAGCACTTTGCCATCGCACCAGAGGTCTTCTTTAGCTGGGAGCACATCTTCGAGACCTGCGACGAGCTCGTAGCCGAGCTGGGCGAACAGGCGGGTACGCACGCCATCAAGGTGCTGCCGCCGCGCTTCGACTTCTTCGAGAAGCACCCGAGCCAGTATTAAACCGTCGAGGTGCGCGCCGCGCCCGTGTCCACACTCGAAAGGACCCCCATGGCATTCACCATACGCCAAACGCTCCCGCAAGACGTCGAGGCGGCCGAGCGCGCCCTCGAGGACGGCAAGGCTGCCCTGGCCGCGCTCGATATCCCACAATGGCAGGGCGAGTATCCGGATCGCATCGATATCGAAGACGATATGGCTCACGGTGCCTCATATGTCGCTGTCGATGAGGGCGGCACAGTGTTGGGCGTCATGGCACTCTCGTTTGACGGCGAGAAGACCTACGACGCCATCGATGGCGCATGGCTGACCGAATCCTCCTCCAACTCCCCCACCTACGGCGTCATCCACCGCTGTGCGGTACGCGCGCAGGCAGCGCACTGCGGCGTCATGACCTCCATGTTTGCCGAGGGTGAATGCATCGCGCGCGAGCACGGCATGAAAAGCCTGCGCATCGACACGCACGAGAGGAACCTCCCGTTGCAGGGGCTTGCAACCAAATGCGGATATACGCGCTGCGGCGTCATCACACTCCCCTATGAGGGCGAAGCCGACCCGCTGCGCATCGCGTTCGAGAAACTGCTATAGCCCATGGCACGCCCCGGCATCCAAAAGCACCTCGATATCGCATCGCTCCTGCAATGCCCCCTCTGCCATGAGCGCCTGCACGCAATAACGTGTTCGCTGCGCTGTGCGCGTGGCCACGACTTTGCGATCTCATCCAAGGGATTTCTCAACCTTATCCCCCAGCAAGGACCCCTCAAGGGGTACGACGAGGCGTTCTTCACCAGTCGTCAACGCGTCATGGAGGCCGAGGTCTATCGCATCCTGAACGAAGCGCTTATTCAGACGCTTGAGAATCTCGACCTGCCTGACGACCCGATTATCATCGATGCGGGGTGCGGGGAGGGCTCGTATCTTAAAGCCATCTCATCGAGATTCTGCGGCACATGCATCGGCATTGATATCGTCAAGGACGCCATCCGCTGCGCCGCTCGTGGCGGTGGTGCCGAGCGCTGGCTTGTGGCAGACCTGGCGAACATGCCGATCCGAAATCATTCCGTCGATGTTGTCCTGAATGTGTTCACGCCGGCAAATTACACCGAATTCCAGCGCATTCTCAAACACGACGGAATGCTCGTAAAAGTCATACCCGGACCAGACCATATGCACGAGCTGCGCGATCTCGCCTGCGATAGACTTGCTCACTCCGCAATGCAGGACCATGGTGTCGCCGAGCACCTGTCCCGCCATATGGAACTGACAACCCGCGCACGCGTAACGCAAACGAGCTACGTTTCACCCGAACTCGCGCGTGACCTCGTTCGCATGAGCCCCGTAACCTTCGGCATGGACCCCGATGAACTCGAGCTCGACAAGCTGACGAACATCACCGTCGATGCCGAAGTCCTCTGCGCCCGTCCACATGGGCAGGAGACGAGGTAGGCCCCAACAACGCAACCTTAGGGGATACAAAAGGCGTTTAGCAGCCCAAACGCCCCTTCCGTCAAGTCGGTTGCTGCCGCCCGGGGTGGCGGGCATACAGTCCCATGCGAGTTCCGCACGAGCCGAAGGCCCCAGTGGGGCCTTCGCGCGAGCAGGACTGTCCGAGCAGGGAACTGTATGCCCGCCACCCCGGGCGGCAGTCCCGCGCATCACTTCTTGGCGTGGCCGTTGCGCCAAATCTCGCGGCCCA
>NZ_CAUFLV010000004.1:0-170498 GCF_959026545.1 uncultured Collinsella sp. | reverse complement strand
CTTTTGCCTACCAAAATTGAAATGATGGAGAATACCCCACTAATTAGAACTGGGATAATGTTTTCGAGCATTGCGTTTCCTTTCTTCGTCGGCTCTGTAGGGGTGCATCGCGATCGTTGCAGGCTGAGGTGCTGCTGTTTTATCGTGCCTGTGGTTTTACTCGATGCACCGCGGATTTATCCTGCCATAAGGGTAGTGCCGTGTGCGGACAGAATAGAACGAGCGGATTGGTGCGATGCGGATAGCGCCCCGAAAGTTGGTTTAGGGCTCGGTTCTCGAGGGTGGCCGCAGGCTGTACGAGTAGCCGAGAATCACCTTGGACGCCGTCATTCTGGCGCGTGCTGCGCCGCCTTCCTGCCGGGGATCGGGTCGTCGGCCACCATGGGCGCAATGATCCTGGCCGCGTACTCGGCCGCAGCGCCCTCGTAGGCGTGCGCGGGCTCGTTGACCTTGGCGCCCTCGACGGCCCTGCCGATCGAGTCGTCGCCGAACCAGCGGGGGCCCGCCCAGTCTTCGTCCATCTCCGAGAACACGGCGCCCATCATCCTGATGAGCGCCTTTCTGCTTGGGAAGACCTGCACGACGCGGCTGCGGCGCTTGAGCTCGCGGTTGGCGCGCTCCTGCACGTCGTCGGTGCGCAGCCTGACGTGGTGCTCGTGGGGGAAATCCAGATGGGCCGGGGCGTCGGCCTCGGCCTCTTCCAGCACCTCGGTCGCCTTGGGGCAGAAGCCCTCAATCCGGGCGGTGGCGAGTCGGTGGAGCTTCCTCACGAGATCGGGGTCGCGCTCGGCGAACACGGCCTTCAGGATGCCCAGCACGGCGCCCTTTTTCTGCCTGGTCGGCGCGTTGCCGGCGGCACTGCGCATCGGGTGCGCGACGCGGCGCTGCCACGCGGCGCCCGGGTAGGGGTGGATGACGTCTGACAGGTCGCGCTCCTGCAGGTCGGCGACCGATTCGTCCAGCGACGAGCGTATCCTCGACACCTGGCTGGCGCTCATGCGGTCTATGTTCACGCCCTGCGCCATGCGCTTCACCTTCCTGGTGGACACGCCGCCGGCCGCCATCTCGGACACAGCGGCGATGACCGCGCGGTCCACACGCGAGAACCGCTCGACGAGGTCCTCGGGGAAGTGGCTGCCGCGCGCAGCTTCGGGACCCTGAGGTCGATGGTGCCGATGCTGGTGACGAGCTTGCGCTCGCGGTAGCCGTTGCGCCGGTTGCAGCTCTCGCGCGCCTCGTCTCCCCGGGTGTCCATGATCTCGTTGACGAGCGACTCGGTCATCACCCTTATGAGCTAGGCCATGTTCGCCATACCGTCGTTGAATCTCGGCATCAGGGCGCCATTGCCAGCGATCTCGCGCATCTTGTCCATATGCGGCACCGCATTTCCGCGAATCCTGACTTCAGCAATTAAGATTCCAGGCGTTGACCACTTTCTGCTTTCTACAGTCAGGGAAGCGTCCCCTTCCGCCAGAATTCGGCACGCGATCCGTCCATCTGCCGGGCCGACTCGGCGACCGGGACGCCTGCCTCCATGCGGGAGACCTGGGTCTCGCGCCCCCTCGGGGTGAGTCTTGCGTTAGGATGCTATTCCATGGGAGGTCTCCTTTGCTGTTTTCTTGACCATCAATAGTACGCGGGGGTCTCCCTATTTATCACCATCCAGATGCAAACAACGCCTTGGCGCTTAACAGCTGGCGGCGAATTTGGGCTCCGGTGCTCACTCGATCGCCGCCGAGGGACGCTGGGGCTCGTCGTGCATTGCAGGGGGCGATTCCGTGTCATCTGTGTTGAAAACGGATATAAAGCGGATATACTAAAGATATCCAACTTACGTTTGGGAGGTTTAGCTGTTGAGATCGACAGATGCGTGTAAGGGCGAGACCCAGGACAAGCCAAAGGAACCCTTGCGCAAGAAGGTCCTTTTTACCATGAGCGCTGCGGAGGACACTGAGCTCACGAATTGGGCGAATCGTGATGGAATTACCAAGTCAACGCTGCTTCATGACATGATCGGTCGCGAGCGCAAAAGGCGAATGCTGGAAGGACGATACGGAACGGAGATTGATATGGTCGCAGGTTATACGGAGACGACGCTCATGGGCGGCAAGATTTGGCGCGGCGACGACCTTGCGGGGTCGGATGCCGGGTTCGCGCGCGTCAAGGAGTTCATCGAGCGCTACCCCCATGAGGGGTGGACGCTCTCCATCTACAACGCGCTCGACGAGTCGACTGCGGAGATCGACTGCCCCGCCGAGGAGATGCCGAAGATAGCGTCGTTCGTTTACAACCTCGAGCGCGCCTATCCGATGACGTTCATCGGCGAGAACCCGTTGACCGAGTCCTACGTGGTTGGCATGGCCCTCACGCGCGGCAGAATCCAGACGCCTGGCGTTTATCGTGCCGAGAATGGCAAGCTCCGCTCTGTGCTTCCGTCAGACCTGATGTAAGGAGGACGATATGGGGCTGCTGGCCATCGACACGCCGCCTGGGATCTAAGTTGTGCTCGATGTCGAGACGAACGCCCTCAAGAGCAAGGAGGACGACCTTCTCTCGGCCTCGATTTACAAGTCGGACGACGGCGGGGAGTACGATTGTTCCTGCCGCTCGACCTCAACTGGGGCGTCTATACGACCGAGATCAATGGAATCATCAAGGCTTACCTCGAAGGCGAGCAACACCTCACGCAGGACGAAGTCGACCGGATCTTCGACGCGTTTGAGCTCGACCGCAGGACGGTTCTGCACTACGGTTCTTTCGACCCCCGATTCATCGCGGCTACTTTGACCGGCACGGGTCCGAGGGGTTCGAGCGACCGCGGTTCTTCAGGAGGTTGCCCATCGGGATGATGGGCGCCGTGTTCTCGGAGATGGCCGGGGACGGGGCGGGCCGCCGCCGGTTTGCGACGACTCGAACGGCAGGGCCGTCGAGGGCGCCAAGGTCAACGAGCCCGCGCGCCTACGAGGGCACTGCGGCCGAGCACGCGGCCAGGATCATCGCGCTCGTGGTTGCCGACAACCCGATTCCCGGCAGGAAGGCGGTGTAGCATGCGCCGGGCTGACGGCATTCTAAGCGATTCTCGGTTCCTCAGATAGTCTGCGGCCACCCTCGAGGACCGATCCCTACACCAACTTTCGGAACAATACCTCCTCGATGGCTTCAGCCGCCGAGGGTTCGTTCTTTATTGGTTAGATGGATTTGTGCTTAAAGATGCCGGGTATATGGAATACGACGATAGCGGCACGCGTGGGGGGGTGAACGCGCTCAGATATAGAGCGTGGGTTGCTTTAATATGTCGCGAATTGACGGGAAGGTATGCATGGGACTAGCAGAAGGCATTTTACATATGACCGTTCGCATCGAGACGCAACGGTCGGACGGCGCCACATCGACGGGGACCGGTTTCTATTTCAATTTCTGCGTGCAGGGTGACGTGTGCATCCCAGTAATCGTTACGAACAAGCATGTCATCGAGAATGCTAATTCGATGACCATCTTTCTTTCGGTTCTGAATGATGATGGTGCCATTGCGGAAAGGAAGGAACGGCTTGAGGTTAATGGAATGTTGGGGCATTGGGTGATGCATCCCGACCCCGACGTCGACCTTTGCGTGCTGCCGATTGCCCAAATAGTCGATGGTTTTGCGGACGCCGGCAAGCCCCTTGCCATTACGCCCTTGAATGTATCGCTCGTAGCGGATGCAGAGAAGATGAGCACCCTTAGCGCAATTGAAGACATAACCATGGTTGGCTATCCGAATGGCCTTTGGGATGAAGCGAATAACCTTCCAATTGTGCGAAAGGGTATAACTGCCACTCCTGTCGGATCTGATTATTGCGGAAAGAAAGAGTTTCTTATCGATTCTGCTTGTTATCCTGGGTCAAGTGGCTCTCCTGTCCTCCTATTTAACGAGGGGACCTATCGAGCGGGGAATGGAATTGTTCTAGGGGCACGGCTGCTATTGCTGGGCATCTTATATGCTGTTCCGATTAGAAACGTTGAGGGTGTGATTACTGTGACCGATATTCCGCGTGTCTACTCTCACGGCATGCTCAATTTGGGTCTTGTGATTAAAGCTGAGAGATTGCTGGAATTTGAGCCAATTTTGAATAGGGCCCTGTTGGCGAACCAATCGGTGACGATGACGGGGTGATTTCTAAACAGGAGGGCATGTTGGTATAGGGCTCTGCACTATCCGGGTGGCTGCAGGCCCTGAATTACTTCAGGTGAAGGGAGGGGGCAGCTCAGGACTGATGGCCATTGGGTTGTAGCTTCATCTGGTAACGCGGCTCAAGGGGTGCAGCGCTCCACGACCTTTGGATGCAGGGGCTTGCGACCTGAGGAGAATAGACTTACTATCCGCTCCGATAGGCTGAATAATGACGGGAAGCGGCCGCAGCGTGACCAGTGGAAGGCAAGTTACAAATGACCGTGATGCTTGATAATGGCTTTAAGCATCAAGCAAAGTGAGATTTCCGCCTGGCTGTTCGATAACCCTTACAATGAGAGGTAAACATGATTGAGGAGCGTCATCTCTTCTACGATCAAGGAATGGTTGGCCACTACGAAATAGTGCTGAAGAAATCAGGATACAGCTTGAATGCACTGAGGATGTCCATTCAGCAGGACAGCTTTTATGGAAGTGACGCTCGATGCATGGGGCAGGCAGATAGATTAAGCTTTTCGAGCAAAGTGGATATAGTGCTGGCTTCGCTCGGTGAGTGTCGTTCCAACGATGACGCCACAACTCTATTTGGTATCGCTTTGTCATTAGTTACCGGGTATCTCTTTGCAAACTTAGAGGCGAATGGGGCAGGAGCATCCTCGGAAGGGCGGGGGCTCCCTATGGCGATTATGGTATGCGCTGGCTTACTGGCGGTTTTTGTTTGGCGTAGAATCAGTATGAGCCGTATACGTAATCGACTCGCTCAAAGCTTGTACATCTTGAAGCATGAGGCGGAGCGATCGGCCGACAAGCATTCGCAATAATGACCATCGCTTTGGTGTAATAATAGTCATGGTTGGAAATCAAAGTGCTATCGACTGGCAAGCGCTTGACTTTGAGCATGCTGCGGCTATGCTTTAAGCAGCGGTATTGACGTGGTGACCTCACGGGGCCCGCGTCCGCGAAAGACGGCTGTCCTTACGGGGATAGTCGTCTTTCTTTTCTAGGGAGGCTATGTGGGTAAGCCGTTTCTGACCATTGAGGAGCAAATTGAGCTCCTGGAGAGACGCGGTGTTTCTCGTACCGAGGGTGAGCGCTGCGCTTTGATGCGCGAAGGCTACTACTCAATCATCAACGGTTACAAGGAGCCGTTCCTCGAGCCGGTTGTGACCAAGGACGACCTAAGTGACCGCTATAAAGGCAACACTTCATTTGATGATATCTTTGCCCTGTTCACATTTGATCGCTCTCTGCGAGCTTTGACCTTTCGCAATCTGATTAAGGCGGAAGCGACCGCCAGAACCGCTATTGCATATACGTTCGCCTCTGCTCATCGGGGGCAAGATGCGTATTTACTTCAAGAGAGTTATTGCTCGGAGCAGGAATACCTCGAATACAACAGGAGCAATAATTCTTATGCCGACGAATTAAGCGGCCTGACCTCTATACTGAAGAGGACGAGAGACAAGAGCGATTCGGATTTTATCTCGCACTATCGTAACGCCCATGGATCGGTTCCAATATGGGTTCTCTGCAACGCCCTGACATTTGGCAATATTCAGCATTTCTTCAATTTGATGAAACCCAATGAAAAGGTCTCTGTGTGCAAGATGATCGCGGAGAGCACTGGAAGAAAGGGAAGCAAGCTGCTCGGATATTTTGATGTCGATGAAGCTCGAGTCTCTCTGGAGGTCCTTGTTAAGTTCCGCAATCTCTGCGCCCATGATGAGCGCCTATATTGCGCACATGTTGGAGCCCGTAAGAACGTCGGGTATAGCAAGATGATTTGGATGCTCGAACGCTTTCTTACGGAAGAAGAGTTCTATGGCTTCCTGCACGATGTAACGGATCTTGTAAAGAACTATTTAGAGGTGAACGCTGCGGGGGCCCACTTGCTGGATGATCTCGGATTTCCGGAGATGCTTTCCAAAATGCAGCAGAGGATCGATGCGCATTAGGACGTTTGCCTCGGGGTGGGATTGGCTGTCTTATGAGACAGCGCCGAGTCCCTTCATGTCGATATGAGGGATGATTTTGTATGCGCCAGCCTGCCTGCGGGTCACGAAGATACGGGGCGTCCTGTGATTATGCTGCGGGCCGGTGTGATAATCAAATCGGTAGCATGAGCGCGGACCGGGAGGATCTGTTGACCGACACCACCTTCGAGCCGAAGCGCATCGTCGTCACCGGCGGCTGCGGCTTCATCGGCTCCAACTTCGTCCACCACGTCGTGCGCGAGCGCCCCGGCGTCCACGTCACCGTGCTCGACAAGCTGACCTACGCGGGCAACCCCGACAACATCGCGGGCCTGCCCTCGGACCGCGTCGAACTCGTCGTGGGCGACATCTGCGACGCCGCGCTCGTCGACCGCCTCGTGTCCGGGGCCGACGCCGTGGTCCACTACGCCGCCGAGTCCCACAACGACAACTCCATCGCCGACCCGAGCCCGTTCCTCAAGACCAACGTCGAGGGCACCTACACGCTCATCGAGGCCTGCCGCAAACACGGCGTGCGCTACCACCACGTCTCCACCGACGAGGTCTACGGCGACCTGGCGCTGGACGACCCGGCGCGCTTCACCGAGGAGACGCCCTACCGCCCGAGCTCGCCCTACAGCTCCACCAAGGCGTCCTCCGACCTGCTGGTGCGCGCCTGGGCCCGCACCTTCGGCCTTGCGGCCACCATCTCCAACTGCTCCAACAACTACGGCCCCTACCAGCACGTGGAGAAGTTCATCCCGCGCCAGGTCACCAACCTCATCGACGGCGTGCGCCCCAGGCTCTACGGAGACGGGCGCAACGTCCGCGACTGGATCCACACCGAGGACCACAGCTCCGCCGTGTGGCGCATCCTCACCCGTGGCCGCGTCGGCGAGACATACCCGATCGGCGCCGACGGCGAGCTGGACAACATCACGGTGCTCCGAGAGATCCTGAGGGCCTTCGGCCGCCCGGAGGACGACTTCGACTGGGTGCGCGACCGCCCGGGCCACGACCGCCGCTACGCGATCGACGCGACCAGGCTCCGCCGCGAGCTCGGCTGGGAGCCGGCGCGCACCGACTTCGCCGCCGGCCTGGCCGAGACGATTCGCTGGTACCGCGACAACGAGGCCTGGTGGCGCCCGGCCAAGGAGGCCACCGAGGCGAGGTACAAAGCGCAGGGGCAGTAGGGGAGGTGAGTCCGGCTGCGCGCCCGAGCAGGTCGACCGCTGCGGCGTCATCGCCGGCGACTGCGTTGGCACCCTCGAGGGCTGCGAGGGAGCGGGGGAGACCGAGCCCGGCGCCGTGTGGCGCATCGGCGGCCTGGTGGAGAAGCCGAGCCCCGAGGCCGCCCCGTCCAACCTCTACATCGTCGGCCGCTACCTGCTGAGCCCGCTCGTGATGGAGCTCCTCGCCAACCAGCAGCCCGGCAAGGGCGGCGAGATCCAGCTCACCGACGCCATGGCGCGCAGCCTGGACCGCGAGGCCATGTACGCCGTCGTCATCGACCCTCTGTCCGGCTACGACACCGGTACCCCCTCCGGCTGGATCGCCACCAACGCCTTCATGGCCGCGTCCGACCCCCGCTTCGCCGGCGAGTTCTGGGCGGCCGCCGACGAGCGCGGCGGCTTGGAGCGCTAACGTTTATTCTTGCTTTTGGTACCCATCGTCAAGCTTCGCATGGTGGACGGGAGACTCTCCGGTCAATAATATTTCGCATTTGGAGGAGGGGATTGAAGCAAGCTCACGCACAAGACTAAGTTTTGGATCTCGGTTGTCTTGGCGATCGGAGCATTTGCTAGCATATTCGTTCTTGCCTACTGCGCGGCGGTCGCCCCGGTATCGCTTGCCAAGATGACTCTCAAGCACACTCCGTTCATGGGGGGTATGCAGCCTAGCCGGGTGTCTCGCGTCATCGGTGCAGGTCGATTCGCCGGTTTCGTATCGGTGTTGTTGATGTTCACTGAGAACTGGTCCGAATGGTCGCTGCTTTTTGAGCATCGTGGTCACTGAGAATCGAGCAGAAAGAGCACAAGATATCGTATTTTCCGCTTGTGATCTATGGGCTCGAGGCCGGTTCCGCTCTGCGGCTTGCGGAACCGGCCTCAGCGGGATGCGTTGCGCTATTTGAGCGTCTTGCGCACTGGAAGCCTAGCGCGTTTGCCTCTTACTGCTGCGGGGGCGCTTCCTGTTCTTGCGATGAGGGTGGGGTCTTTTCCTCATGCTTCGCACTGACGAAGGCTTGGGCTTGGGCCTCTCGGTAGGGTCGGTCTTGTCATGGCGGGGGCTCATATTGAGGGAGGGGGCCTCATCGGGCTCTGGACACGCAGTATCCATGCGGTGCCTCCAGGTCCTCAGCGTCCTCACTGCAGCGCGGATAAGATCGGTCAGGCCATCGAAAATGTCGACGAAATGTCTGACAATCTTAGCCCCGCATTTTGCAAGCAGCAGGGCTGCTGCGGTGTAAGCAATGACGGGAACGAGCACGTCGTTGATGACGGTGTTGGCATCTCCTGATGCAAAGGTTACGATAGAAACAGCAATGATTGCCTCCGAGCTTACGGCACGGAGGCAAGTTCGTTTCCACAGCATGGCATGTCCTTTCGAGGGAGAGGAGGGGTGTTGCACAATGCAAGTCGTACGCTAAAAACAACGGGCCTCCTTCCAGTCGACGACATGTTCGGCGATGATCGGCGGGGCTCGTTGGGCCCATCCGAATAACAGGAAGCGTTGCGACCGCCCGCGTCCATCGAGTTGACCGCCCGTACTTCCTGTGCCGCTCAATAACGTTTATAGCCCCATTGCTTACATCGCGTACCGGTCAGTCTTAACGAGTCGATAAGTGGCGTTCCTGCCGCTCAGACGGTGGAGGTGCCATTTGCGGGTTATGTGGCATTGGGTTGTTAAAGGGGTGTTAAAAAGGTAACTCAGCGGTATATTTCGCATTTGGAATTGTTGCCGTTGGTGTGCTTCATTATGGGTCGTTTTGGGAAAGTAATGCAACGTTGTCGCAGGCGGTATCGTTTTACTCGATCCAAGCAGAGCGAGGGTGACTTTTCCGTAGCGGGGTCGCTCCCTCGCTGGCGTGGCGTTGTTGTAAGGTGCCCACTGCTATTGTTGCCCTTCAAACAGCTCTCTCATGGTTGATATTAATTCTGGGATGTTGCCGAATCTTCATCGTTTTTACTTGTGCCATCATTCTGAAACAGTCGGATTGGTTTCGAGCGCGGACACATCGACTGGATGCGCATATTTGTTGGACGAGATCTCGGCTTTCGAATCCTCGCCTATACCGGATTTGAGGGAATTCGTATTTGGAGGAATGTCTTGAACAGTGAACAGTTCAAACAGGAAGCTGAGAATATAGAAATAGCTCTGAGGAGTTTGAGAGTCGAAGAGAGAGATGCGGTGATCCCATTCATGGGCTGCGTTTTTACCCAATGGGATCTATACCTTGCTTCCAGTTCTGAGTATGTGATGAGACTGATAGACGGGTTCATCCCAATGCTTAAGACGAGGAATTTCGTTTGCGTCGCACAACTCCTCAGGGCACAGGTTGGCGTTTGCCTTCGGACGCTAGCGCTATTCGTCGCGAAAGACCAAGTGGATTTTCTCAAGCAGGTGTTTCGTGGAGTGCCCGTGAACAGACTTAAAGATCGCTCTGGTAAAAATATGACCGACGGAAGACTTCAATACTTGCTAAGTGAGTTCGATCCAGAGGTGGAAGACGTGTACAAGGCAACATCTGGATTCGTCCACTTCTCAACTGATATCCTGCCGGGTATGGGTGTGCCTGGGGAGGGATGTGAAGTCGAGTTTAATTTTGGAGCGGTTCCCATCGAGAGGAACAATGCGTCTCTTGTGGGGTGCGGCAAAGCATTCTGCCACTATGCCGAACTTCACCTTCAAATGCTCCATAAGGTAATTGTCTCAGACGAATGGTACGTTGATCGTTGCCATATTGATTGCGACAGCCCTGCGGATAAAGGCACGGCAAGTGGAGATGCGTAGGATCGGGCTTCCTCGCCGAGGCGCAGTTAGCCCGCGACTCCACGGCGGCCGTCCCTTTATCGACCTCGCTTACACCAACTTTTCCGACGTGATCCGACGGCTCCATGGAGATGCGGATAATTAGGCCAATAAAGTCGGTCAGTTTTAAGATTCGAAAGATGCCGGGTTGCAGTGCAGAGTGGGAGAACAGACAACGTCTTTATGCCGATTCGTATCTTAGGCGGTCTTGCTATACGACTTTGGATGTGAGACCATAAAGCCACCGAAGGAGCGTTAGTTCCGTAGGTGTCAGATTGGCGAGGTCCGTACCTCGCCATTTTCTTACATAGGGGGTCCATGGCCGAGCGTTTAAATCTGCACATCGACGAGACCGGCAACCAGGACCTATCTGAGGGGCGCTATCTCGTCGCCGTCGTCCTTCACGACCATAGCGCCGACATCGAGGACGCCATTGCTCGATACAGGTCTCGCTTGTCGGGGGCAGGCCTGCCCGACGTGCCTTTTCACGGCAAAGACCTCCTTCACGGCAACGAGGGGTATGCCAATGTCTCCCCTGGTGATAGGAAGCGCCTGCTGACCCAATTTTCCCGCTTTGTTCGAGAGCTCCCGATCTCGTTTTTCGCACTGCGGTACGACGGCGCGACCGTCCATAACAGGAGCGAGCTCGAAGCGAGGTTGAGGCGGGACCTCGCTCTGCTCATCTTCGATAGCCTGTCGTATTTCCAGGCCTTCGATGCCATCGCCGTGTATTACGACAATGGGCAGGGCGCTGTCAGCGCGGCGCTGCATGATGCGTTGGATTTTGTGCTCGCGAAGAACGTTGCGGACTATCGGCACGCCGATCCTAATGCCCGCAGGCTTCTCCAAGTGGCGGACTACGTATGCACGGTTTTGCGCGTTTCCGAGGACTATGATGCTGGTAGGCAATCGAAGACCCATGAGCGGTTTTTCGGCAATCGCCGGAATTTCACTCAGTCGTTTAAAAAGCAGCTCGATCGAAAGGCGTTTGCGTAGGTCTCCTGTCGATACTGTGGCTGCAGACCGCTTGGAGATACCTAGAAGATGCTGGCGAGCTAACGAAACGGATCGCGTAGCGAATAGTGGTGCAAGAGCGCTTTGAAAAAGCGCGGCCTCCGTCCTGGAATCTGATTCGACCAAGAAAAGGATTCGGCGGAAACGGAGACCTCAATGGACGCTATGCGGCAATTCGAGGGAGCGCTGGCCGACGGCGGCTTGGGCGCGCTCGACCACATCGTCGTTACCGGCGGCTATTTGTTTTGGGGATGTTATGCGTGAATCGTGCTTAGATGCATTCAATACTTATGTCGCTCGTTACGACGTTTCGGATGAACGTATCGCGCTCAAGGTCGAGCACACCTATGAGGTTGCCAAGCTGTGCGCCGAGATCGCGCGAGGGGAGGGCCTGCCCCCGGCCGACGTCGACCTCGCATGGTTGTGCGGCCTGCTGCACGACATCGGTCGGTTCGAGCAGCTGTGCCAATGGGGGACGTTCAGCGACGCGGACTCATGCAGCCATGCGGCGCTTGGGATCCAGGTGCTCAAGGACGAGATGGGAAGCTTCACTCGCGATCCGGAATGGGCGCACATCATCGAGCGCGCCGTCGCCCTGCACAGCGACTTTAGGCTCCCATCGGACCTGGGCGCTCGCGAGCGCCTCTTTTGCACCATCACGCGGGACGCCGACAAGGTGGATATCCTGCGTGTGTTCAACCAATCGAGCTGCGGGGCGGTGTTGGGTATCGATCCCGCCGAGTTCTCGCGCGGGGAGATCTCCGACACGGCGTTCGGAGCGTTCGGCGAGCGCCGGTGCCTTGCGCGCGATGAGCGCCCCGGGTCGCTCGACGGCCTCGTGGGCGCCGTCTGCCTGGCCTTCGAGCTCGAGTTGCCCGCGTCCCGCACGGCCCTGGGGGATAGGGGATACCTGGAGGCACTCCTGCGCGAGCCCTTCGGCCTGAGCCCGCATTTCGACTCCGAGCTTACCCAGCGCCGCTGGGACGCCATCTGCGATGTGATGCAGTGCCTTCCGTCTAATTCCCGCTCTGATGTCGAACGTGAGGCTCCCCATGAGCGCCTCATGAACCGCCTGGGTCGTTCGGAGGCCGAGTTCGATTCCGGAGGATATGTCGACGGCAATGCCTTCTTGGACGCATTGTTGGAGCGGTTTGACGCTTAACCCGTCCATAACATGGGCAAGTTGTGCGATTGCGGCGTTGTGCTGCTGGTCTGTGGTAACATACCGACCTGTTGGTACCCTCCACTTGGATATCCGCTCCACCGGCGGCTTCCCAGTTGAGGGCGAATCGAGGCCATGGGGAGCGCATCCCGCGGCCGTTACAAGAAAGGTGAAATCATGACGATTTCCAAGGAGCGCAAGGCGGAGCTCACCGCCAAGTTCGGCAAGAACGCCCAGGACACCGGCAACTCCAAGGTTCAGGTCGCCATCCTGTCCGAGCGCATCAAGGAGCTGACCGAGCACATGAAGTCCCACCAGAAGGACTTCCACACCCGCCGCGGCCTGCTCATGCTCGTCGGTAAGCGTCGTCGTCTTCTCTCCTACATCAAGAAGAACGACATCAACGAGTACCGTGAGCTCATCGCCGAGCTTGGTATCCGCGACAACATCCAGTAAGTCGTGCATGCAGGGGCGTCCGCTGGGCGCCCTTTTTCATGTTGGGGTGCAGGTTTCCACAATCTGGCTCCGGGGCATCGCCGATGCGGCGCCCGAATGAGGCGAACGGGCTGTCCGGTCGCCCCGCAACCGATCGGCGGGAGGGTCCCGCCGACCCTGAGAAGCCCGCGCGCAAGGGGCGCGTGGGGATAGGAGCAAGAATGACACTCGTAAGCAAGACCTTCGACCTGTTCGGCAAGACGTACGTGCTTGAGGCCGGCGAGCTCGCCAAGCAGGCCACCGGCGCCGCGCTGGTCAAGCAGGGCGACTCCACCGTGCTCACCACGGTCGTCGTCTCCAAGGAGCGCAAGAACTACGACTTCTTCCCGTTGACCGTCGACTTCAACGAGAAGATGTACGCAGCCGGTCGCATCCCGGGCGGCTACCTCAAGCGCGAGGGACGTCCCTCCGAGAAGGCCACCCTCACCGCCCGCATGATCGACCGCCCGATCCGCCCGTCCTTCCCGGACGGCTTCCGCAACGAGGTCCAGGTCGTCGCCACCTCCCTCGTGGCCGACCAGAAGAACCCCGTCGACGTGATCTGCGTCATGGGCGCCTCGCTTGCCATGACGCTCGGCGGTGTGCCGTTCGAGGGCCCGCTGGCTTGCGTTCGCATCGGCCGCGACAAGGAGACCGGCGAGTTCATCGTCAACCCCACTTATGAGGAGCGCGAGAACTCCGACCTCGACCTCGAGCTCGCGGGCACCCGCGACTTCATCTCCATGGTCGAGGCCGGGGCCGAGGAGGTCTCCGAGGAGGACATGCTCGCCGCCATGCAGTTTGGCCAGGAGGCCATCGGCGCCTTCTGCGACGCCCAGCTCGAGTTCGTGGCCGAGTGGGAGCAGGTTAACGGGGCGATTGTGAAGCGCGAGTACCCGCTGGACCAGCCGGTCGAGGAGGTCCACGACCGCATCTTCGCCCACTACGACGAGATGGCCGCGGCTCTCCGCGACGCCGACAAGCTCGCTCGCCAGGATAAGGTCGCCGAGCTTAAGGAGGCCATCAAGGCCGAGTTCACCGAGGAGGAGCAGGTCGCTTGGGAGCGCGAGATCCCGGTGAACCTCAAGAAACTCGAGAAGACCGCCATGCGCCGCATGGTCGTCGAGACCGGTGAGCGCGTCGACGGCCGCACCGCCGCCGAGATCCGCCCCATCATGGTCAAGGGCGACTATCTGCCCCTGGTTCACGGTTCCGGCCTGTTCCAGCGCGGCCAGACCCAGGTGCTCTCCGTACTCTCGCTCGGCATGCTCAACGAGGGTCAGCGCCTCGACACCATCGAGCCCGTCGATGGCAAGCGCTACATGCACCACTACAACTTCCCGCCCTACTGCACCGGCGAGACCGGCCGCATGGGCACGCCCAAGCGCCGCGAGATCGGCCACGGCAACCTGGCCGAGCGAGCCCTGATCCCGGTCCTGCCCGATGAGAACGAGTTCCCCTACGCCATCCGCGTGGTGTCCGAGGTCATGGAGTCTAACGGCTCCTCTTCGATGGCTTCCACCTGCGGCAGCTGCCTGGCTCTCATGGACGGCGGCGTGCCGATCAAGCGCCCCGTCTCCGGTATTGCCATGGGCCTCATCCAGGAGGAGGGCAAGACCGTCGTCCTGTCCGATATCCAGGGCCTCGAGGACTTCCTGGGCGACATGGACTTCAAGGTCACCGGCACTGAGAAGGGCATCACCGCGCTGCAGATGGACAATAAGGCCACCGGCCTGACGTTCGATATCCTGCGTACCGCCCTCGAGCAGGCCAAAGAGGGCCGCGCCTACATCCTCGACAAGATGCTCGAGGTTGTGCCCTGCCCGCGCGAGGATACCCGTTCTTCTGCGCCTAAGATCCAGACCATCACGATCCCCACCGACAACATCCGCGACGTCATCGGCAAGGGTGGCGAGACCATCCGCGGCATTCAGGATGAGACCGGCGCTTCTATCGACATCCACGAGGATGGTACCGTGTACGTCGGTGGCGTTGGCGAGTCTGTGGCCGCTGCCATCGAGCGCATCGAGCTCATCGTCAAGGTTCCCGAGGTGGGCGAGGAGTACACGGGTCGCGTTGTCTCCATCCAGCCTTTCGGCGCCTTCGTGAACCTGCTGCCCGGTAAGGATGGCCTGCTGCACATCTCCCGGGTTGCCCAGGGCCGTGTTGAGAAGGTCGAGGACGTCCTGAACGTCGGAGACGAGGTCAAGGTCAAGGTTATCGAGATCGACGACCGCGGCAAGATCTCCCTGGATCGCCTTGAGAAGCCCGAGGCCCCGGCTGGATCCGGCCGCGGTGAGGGCGAAGGCCGCGCCGAGCGCCGCGAGCGCGGTGACCGTCCGGGCCGTGGTGCCCGCGACACCGGTGCTCGTGGATTTGACCGTCCCGCCCGTCGCGAGCGTGGCGACCGTCCGCGTCGTCCCGGTGACAACGGTGGCCGTGCCCCGCGTCGTCACCACGAGGCTGAGTAGCGACTCGTTCGATTTCGTCGAATTTGCATAGTGCGACTATGGGCCCGGGGATAAACCCCCGGGCCCATATTGTGTGTGGTGTGGTTCAGTATGTAGACGGCCGTAACTGAATAAGCAGGGGCTCTCTTCAGGTTTCGCGCAATGCCTCAACAAGAACGGATCAAAATTTGCGATTCGTCACGCCTGTGCTTACAATAATCGACTATGTGTACCTTGCGGGGTTCCATGGTTCGCTTTTTGTTCTTGATTGCTCCAAAGTTGGAAGAAAATAATGAACATCTGTTAGAGAAAACCGCAAATTGAAGGGTCGTTTTGACTCCGTCGATGGGAAAGTCGTACGACTTGAATGGATCTATCCGGCCTTCTCTCTCTGAACCGTGTCGAAATGGTACACATTGTCGATTTTTGTAAGTGAAACAATCGAAGCAACATCTCTCTTTGGTCCCAAAGTGAATTCGAGGCTTAGATACTGGCCTGTTTTTCCTTCAGATGACTGGCCAGGATCTCAAGTGCGTGCGCATAGCCGGAAAGGCCTTCACCTGTGACGCGCGCGAAGCACGCCATTCCGGCATAGGATACTTGCCGAAAGTCCTCACGCTCCTCAACGGCGGAGATGTGAACCTCAACCGAGGGGATGGCGACTGCTTTGAGGGCGTCGAGGATCGCTACGCTCGTGTGCGTGTATGCAGCAGGGTTGATTACGATGCCGTCGATGCTTCCGTATGCCTCTTGGATACGGTCAACGATTGCCCCCTCATGGTTGGACTGGAATACTTCGATTCCGTCAAAGCCAAGCTCATCGGCCGCGTCCTGGCAAATCTGCACGAGCGTTTCGTAGTTGTCCGACCCATAGATGCCTGGTTCGCGGATGCCGAGCATGTTGAGGTTCGGTCCATTAATCACGAGCGCCTTCATGGGTACATTCCCTTCTTGGACGGATGGCGGAACGTGCCATTGGGGACGTGCCCTTTTGGCACACGCTGCTTGCGGATGCGTGCCAAAGGGGCATGACCCCAATGGCACGGCGATACAGCGTTCATGCCGCATGCTAAAGCATCGGCGGGAGGGCGGACATGAGTGCGGCGGCGGTGTTTGCGGCGCAGTCGGTAGAACTAACGGTGAGATCGGCCCATGCACGGTATATGGGCATGCGCTGCTGGGCGAGCTCCTCGATGCCGTGTTTGGCGGTGAGGGGACGTCCCTTGGTCGCAAGTTCTTCGAGCGGACGGTCAAGCATGACAATAAGGCTGTTCTGATGAAGCAGAGGGTAGTTCTCATCACGCGTGACAATGCCACCGCCACAGGAGATGACGAGTCCGGACTGCCCGGCAATGCGAGCAAGTACCTCGGTCTCACGGATGCGGAAGGCTGTTTCTCCCTTGCGCTCGATAAATTCAGCACAGCTCATGCCGAGCTCATTGGCGAGGGCTTGGTCGATGTCGACGTGCTCGCGCTTGAGCAGCTTCGCGAGATGCTCGCCTACGCGTGTCTTGCCGCATCCCGGCATGCCAATGAGGGAGATGTTCTGCTCGGTAGCGGAGAGTCGGCGCGTCACGTCGACTGTCCTCTCCATGTCGATGACCTCGCCCGTGTAGCGCTCGACTGCCTGCGCTGCCTGGGCAACCAGCATGAGAAGTCCTCCGGCGTACGGGATTCCCCTGCGTTCGGCCTCCATCATGAGGGCCGTGCGTGCGGGGTTGTACACGATGTCGACGAGACCCTCAAGCTTTGGAAACACGTCGAGGGAGCAGGGCGCGGCGGGGCATGTGGGGAACATGCCCACGGGCGTGCAGTTGACGGCGAGGGCGGCATCGGAATGGAGGTCCAGATTCGCATAACTGTTCTCGCCCGTGCGATCGATGGACACGGGGTTCATCTTCAAGTCGGCAAGGACCATCATCGCGGTGGAGCCGGCTCCGCCCGATCCGCCGAACACCACGGCTTTTTTGCCAGCCAGATCGAGGCCGAGGGACTCTACGAGCACCTTGAATCCGTAGTAATCGGTGTTGTCGCCGCGAAGACGCCCGTCCGCGAGGCGCGTTACCGTGTTGATGTTACCCATGCGCCGCGCAATGTCCGAAAGCTCATCCATATAGGAGACGAGCTCTTTCTTGTAGGGAATGGTGACGTTGAAGCCCTCCCACACATCGGAGCGTACGAACACTTCCAGCTGATCGGGCTCGCGCTCGAATTTACGGTAGTCAAGTCCAGCGAGCTCGCGGTATATGACAGGGGTGTAGCTGTGTCCGAGTACGCGGCCCAAAACGCCGTACGGTCGTTTGATGACATTCATGGCTGCTCCTTCGTGGACGCACGTGGTTGATTATGAGTCGAGCGTGTCAAACGGGGACACCCCCCTTGGCACGCGGCGGGATCAGAGTACTTCGAGATAACTGCCGAAATAGTGGAAACTGCTACAGACGTCGTCGAGGCCGTCGAGCAGTGCACTGAATTCAGGGCTCGTAGCGGGGCATGCGAGGTCGAAGTAGAACGTGAACTCGAAGTCACTTCCGGGGACGGGGCGGCTCTCAAGTTTCACGAGGTCGATATTCAGGGCGTAGATGCGTTCCAGCACGCGATACAGGGCGCCAGGTTCGCTTTTGAGCGTGAGCTGGATGGACGTCTTGTTGGCACCTGGGTACACGGCGGGCTCCCGCGCGATGACGACGAACCTGGTGTAGTTGGCATCGGAGTCTTGGACGTTGCGCTCAATGGCGTTCAGGCCGTACAGCTCGGCGCATGGCAACGACGAAAGTGCGGCAAGGTCGCGCCTGCCCGAAGAGGCGACGAACTCGGCAGCGCGGGCGGTGTTCTCGCATACGGTGGTCCGCACACCGAGGTTCTCGAGGTAGCCAGCGCATTGGTTAAGTGCCTGATTGTGGGAGATGACCTCTTTGATCTCATCGCGCTCAACGCCGGGGAGGGCGAGCAGGTTGTGGTCGATTTTCAGCCGCAGCGCCCGCACGATCGAACATCCGTAGGAGCCAAGCAAATCGTACACGGCGTTGACGGAGCCCGCTGTGGAGTTCTCGATGGGCAGCACGCCGAATTCGCATGCACCCGAGACAACGGCGCGAAACACTCCGTCGAAGGTGGGGGAGAAGCTGATGTCGGGAATCGAGAACAGCCTGCTGGCGGCGATTTGGCTGTAGGCCCCTTCGACCCCTTGACAGCACACGGAGACGCGAGAGGGAAATGCGCTCTCGAGCGGCAGGAAGGATGCGCGGACTCGTTTTGAGACCGCGTCTGGTCGCGAGGCATGCATGATGTTCAACTGTGCGGCCTTGTTCATGCTCATGAGCAGGGAGAATAGGGCGACGGCCTGGTTTTCGAGGCCTTCGGGCGCCTGTGCGGCTATATGGGCGAGTTTGGCGCGCTCGCGCGCGGGGTCGAAGACGGCCTTGCCCGTCTGGATCTTGCTTTGCGCGACATCGCGGGCGAGAGCCATGCGCTGGCAGAACAGGTCGAGCATTTGCGCGTCGATGGCGTCTATCTGTGTGCGAACTTCGGCGAGATCCATGTGTTTCCTTTGGCAATCGGGGGTTGCGGGGTGTCATTGGGCGTGCCAAAGGGCGCGTTGCAGGTGGCACGCCCAATGGTATGTAACACCAGCGTTATTCAGCTCGAGGTGCTTGGTGTGTGAATGCAGACGTGCCTTCGGCCTCGAGGAGCGCGTCGAACAGGGCAAGGGCGCAGGCGGCCTCAGCCACCGGGACGGCGCGCGGGACGATGCAAGGATCGTGGCGCCCGCGCACCACAAGGTCGGCATTCTCCATATGGTCGAGGTCGACGCTGGGTTGGTGTCGCCCGATGGACGGCGTGGGCTTGAGGGCCATGCGCCATACCACGGGCAGGCCGGTGGTGATGCCGCCGAGGATGCCCCCCGCGCTATTGGACTGCGGGCAAACGCGCCCGTCCTCCACCCGATACGCATCGTTGTTCTCGCTGCCGCGTAGTTCGGCGGCTCCAAAGCCGACGCCGAACTCGACTCCCTTGACGGCGGGGATGCCAAACGCGATGCGCGCGATTCGGTTCTCAATGCCGTCGAACATGGGGTCGCCGAGCCCCGCGGGAACGCCGTACGCCACACATTCGATCATGCCGCCCACGCTGTCGAGGTCGTTTTTCGCCTCCATGATGCAGGCGCGCATGTTTGTCGCGGCGGCCGCGCTTACGCAGGGCAGGGGGTTGGCGAGGATGGCGGCGAGCTGTACCTCGTTGGGCTTCATGGGATCGAGCGGAGTGTCCTGAATCGCCTCGGGCCCCAGGCTCGCGATGTGCGCGGCTATGCGCACCCCGCGTGCCTCGAGCGCTTGCAGTGCGATCCCGCCAGCGATGCACAGCGGCGCGGTCAGGCGCCCCGAGAAGTGGCCTCCGCCAGCGACGTCCTGGAACCCGCCGTATTTGACCTGGGCGGGCCAATCGGCATGGCCGGGGCGGGGCTTGCGGCGTAGCTCGTCGTAGTCCTGGCTGCGCGTGTTGCCATTGCGGATGATCGCCGCGATGGGTGCCCCGTTGGTGTGCCCATCGGTGACGCCCGCGATGAATTCGGGCGCGTCGGCTTCGTGTCGCGTGGTCGAGGTCTCATCGCGACCAGGGGCGCGCCTGTTCAGGAACTCCTGCAGTCGCTCAAAGTCAACATCGATACCAGCGGGAATGCCGTCCAGCGAACATCCGATGGCGGGGGAGTGGGATTGCCCGAAGATGGACAGCTTCAATATGTTGCCGTAGACGGAAGCCATGGGCACCTCCTAGAAATAGCGCGTTTTGGTGCAATTGGGGTACGTCCCCAATTGCACCAAACGTTACTCGTCGAAGAGCTCGACGTCGCCGCCGAGCAGGCGGTAGTGGTCGAAGAACGCGGGATAGCTCTTGTTCACGGCCTCGGCGTCCTCAATTTCGACGGGGCCGTCGCAGCGCACGGCGGCGATGGCGGCCATCATGGCGATGCGATGGTCGTTATGACTGTTCACGCGTCCGCCCGCGAGGCGCTCCCTGCCCTCGATGACCAGGCCGTCTCCCTCAACACGAACGTCCGCACCCAGCTTGCAAAGCTCCTCAGCGGTGGTGACGAGGCGATTGGACTCTTTGAGTACCAGGCGGGCGCAGCCGGTGAGGCGCGTGGTGCCCTCGGCGCAGGCAGCCACCGCCGAGAGGACAGGGACGAGGTCGGGAATGTCGTGCGCGTCGAGCTCGATGCCGCGCAGACGGTCCGGACGGATGGTCGCCGTCCGCGCGTTGCGCTGGCCCTTTGCCCCAAAGAGCATGAGGGCGGCGTTAATGGCGCGATCGCCTTGAATGGAGTTGGACGAGACGCCGCGCACCGTGACGGAATGCTTGCCAAGCGCGCCCGCGCACAGCCAGAATGCGGCGTTCGACCAATCTCCCTCGACCGCGATGACGCCGGGCGTACGGTAGCCCTGGCGTGCCACGCTGAATACCGTGAGGGGAAGGCCGCCGGGCGTGGCGCCCTCTTCGATGCTCACGTTGACGCCAAAGGAAGAGAGGACATCGATGGTGAGGTCGACGTAGGGACGGCTCTCGAGCGTACCGGTTACGGCGACCTGGGTGTCACCGTCAAGAAGGGGTGCGGCGAGCAGCAGACCCGAGATGTACTGGGAGCTCACGTTGCCGGGTAACTCGAAGCGACCCGGGCGCATGCGACCCGTCTCGCGTAGGGGGAAGCCCCCCATGCCTTCAAGGGTGCAGCCTGCCGCCATGAGCTCGTCGGAGAGCGGAGCCAACGGGCGCTGTCCCAGGCGTCCTGCGCCCACGAACGTGGCGTCGGCTCCCAGCGCGCAGGCCACGGGCAACATGAAGCGCAGGGTGGAGCCGGATTCGCCGCAATCGAGCGTGCCGCCGGCGAGTGCGCGCAACAGCCCGTGTTCGAGGCTCTTGGGCATGGGGTGGATCTCGTAGCCTCCCTCGATGAGGGTGATGCGGGCGCCGAGCGCGGTGAGGCACCGAATGGTCGCGTCGATGTCCGCGCACGTGGTGTCGCAGGCAACGCGCGTGACGCCGTTGGCGAGGGCGGCGGCGATGATGATCCGGTGCGCCATCGACTTCGAGGCGATGGCGGGGACGGTGCCGGAGAGCGGTTTGGGGTTGATTCGGGCGAGCATCCATCCTCCTTAGTTTTGAGATTGCGGGTCGTATGAGCGGGCGTCGATGTGATCGGCGTTCGCGGTGTCGAGCTCCGTCTCCCGTTCCCGGGCGGGAGGCTCTTCATCGAGCTGATTCTTGAGCGCATGCGTGCAGGCGAGCCCCACCTCGAGGATGCGGCGGAACTCATCGAGGGGCGTGGGCGCCAGGGACGCGGCACCGACGCCGCGTGGCACCACAAGGTCAATCGAGGAGCCGGCGCGCTTCTTGTCGTGGAGTGCCTCCGCATACACCTCGTCGGCGCTAGCGTCGAACGCAAGTGAGAGCCCATGGCGTACCAGGAGGGAAGCCAGGCGCTCGGGGACGTCTTCGGGGCAAATCTCCGCGGTCACACTTGCGCTGGCGATGGCGACCATGCCGATGCCCACGCAGGTTCCGTGGCCCATGCGGTACTGCTCGGCGGCCTCGACACCGTGGCCGATGCTATGACCAAAGTTCAGCAGTTTGCGCAAACCGCTCTCGCGCTCATCTTCCACGACTACGGCACGCTTGATGTCGATGTTGCGGGCGATGAGCCAGGCCACGCGCGACAAGTCTTGTTTGAGCAATGCGGGCGTGAGCGGGGTGAGTTCAAGCTCCTCGAAGAGCTCGGCATCGGCGATCATGGCGTGCTTGATCACCTCGCCGCATCCGTCGGCAAACTGGCCATCGCAGAGCGTGCCCAGGCATCCCACGTCGGCGATGACGGCGCGCGGCTGCCAGAACGCGCCGGCGAGGTTCTTGCCGTGTGCAAGGTCAATGGCGGTCTTGCCGCCCACGGACGAGTCGACCATGGCGAGCAACGTAGTGGGTACCTGCACGAACGCGATACCGCGCATGTAGGTAGCTGCGGCGAAGCCCGCCATGTCGCCCACAACGCCGCCGCCGAGGGCGATGATGACGTCACGCCGTGAGAGCTGTTCCTCAGCCGCCCGTTCGAGCAGCGTCGACAGCGTCTCCATGCGCTTGTGCTCTTCGCCTGCCTCGAAGGTCTCGAGAGAGGTGGCGAATCCCGCCGCCTCGAGGCCGTCGATCACGGGAGCGGCGTAGAGGGGGCCCACGTTGGAGTCGGTGATGACGAGTGCGCGCTCGGCGGCCTCCACCACGGAGCGCGTGATCTGCCCAACTTGCTCGAGCAGGAAGGTACCCACATGCACTTGGTAGGGTTGAGGAGTGTCGATATCGAGCGTGTAGGCGGGAATCGCCATGTTGTTCTCCTTACGTGCCGGGGCCCGGGCCCTCAGGGGCTTGGGGCCGGTGGATGAAAGCCGGAAGCGGGGCGGGTTACATCCGCTCCCCTTCGTCGTCGAGCGCGCGTTTGATGCGGTCACCATCTGCGAGCAGGGCCTCGAGTGCATCTCGGTCGCGATCGACGAGCGCGCGACGCACGTCTTCGAGGTTACGCTGGAGCGTCGCGATCTCATACGCGAGGCTATCGGCATCCTCAATCATGAGCTCGGACCACATATGCGGATTGAGGTGCGCCACGCGCGTGAGATCCCGGTAGCTGCCGGCCGAGAACCCGTGGTGCTCCTGCGCCGTGGGGCTCTTGACGTAGGCGTTGCTCACCACATGGGCGAGCTGGCTCGTGAAGGCGATCACCCGGTCGTGCGCGGCCGGCGTGGTTACGGAGAACCTCCCGAATCCGCAGGGAGCGAGCAGGTCGTGGATGCGGTCGAGCATGTCGAGCCGATCGATGTCGCTCAGCTCGGGTGGTGTGAGCACCACGGGCGCACCGTTGAACAGGTCGGCATGCGCATAGGCGAATCCGGAGAACTCGGTTCCCGCCATGGGATGCGCGCCACAAAACGAAAAACCGTGCTTGGCGGCGATGTCGAACGCCTCGGAGCATACATGGCCCTTTACACCAGCGGCGTCGATAACCATAGGGGCCTTGCCACAGCGTGCAAGTTCGCCGAGCTCCTCAGCGTGGCTGCGCAGCCAATCCAGGCAGGCGTCGGGGTATGCCGCGAGGATGATCAAGTCGCACGCCGCTAGGTCGTCGTGGGTGCGGAGGAATCCGGCGAGGACATCGATACGCGCGATGGCGAGCGTGTCGGCGTCCACGTCCCATGCGCGGACGGGCCAGCCCGCCGCAGCATAGGCTCGGGCGAAGCTGCCGCCGATGAGGCCGAGGCCCACAATGCCTATGGTCGGATTCGCGACGGTGTCACGTACGTCTTCGTCAACGTTCAGTTCGGTTTGGTTCATGGGGAGCCTACGCCTCCTCGCGAGCCATGTCGGCCACGACTGAGCGCACGGCGTGGATGCGCTCCATGGCACGGTCGAATTGATCGGGGGTGAGGGCCTGCGCTCCGTCTGACCATGCATTGGCAGGATCATCGTGCACCTCGATTTCGAGCGCGTCCGCTCCCGCCGCGGTCGCAGCGAGCGCCATGGGCTCCACGTAGCGGGTGTAGCCGGTGGCGTGGCTGGGATCTGCCACCACGGGCAGATGCGTGAGTTCGTGCAGCGCGGGCACGGCGTTAAGGTCGAAGGTGTTGCGCGTCCGTGTCTCGAACGTGCGAATTCCGCGTTCGCAAAGCATGACATTGTCATTGCCCTCGCTCATGATGTACTCGGCCGCCATGAGCAATTCGTCAATAGTGCCGGCAATACCGCGTTTAAGCAAGACGGGCGTAGTGGTTCGACCTACTTCCTTGAGCAGGTTGAAGTTCTGCGCGTTGCGGGCGCCGATCTGCATGACATCGATACCGCGATCGACGAACAGCTCGACGTCGCGCACGTCCATGACCTCGGTCACGATGGGCATGCCCGTTTCCGCCTTGGCCTCGAGCAAAAGATCGAGTCCGCGCTCTCCCATGCCCTGGTACGCGTACGGGGAGGTACGGGGCTTATACGCGCCGCCGCGGAGCATGGTGGCACCTGCGGCCTTGCAACGGCGGGCGATACGAATGAGGTTCGGCCCTTCGACGGAGCACGGACCGGCGATGACCTGGAAGTTGCCTCCGCCGACCATGGCACCGCCGCAGTTCACGACCGTGTCGGTAGGGTGAAATTTGCGGTTTGCCTTTTTGAAGGGTTCCGACACGCGTTGAACGCGTTGAACGACGTCCATGGACTCGAGCAGAAACGGGTCGATCTTGGTGGTGTCGCCCACAAGCCCGATGATGGTCTCGTTTTGGCCGCGGCTTACGTGCGCCGTGAGACCCTTGCCCTCGATCCAGGAGACGATACGGGTTACGGCGTCTTCCGAGGCGTTTTTGCGCAGGATTGCAATCACGTGCTGGTCCTTTCGGTTTCAAGCAGCCGGAAGTGCCGGCAGAGTATATGGAAGTTTACATTTGAGTGTACCTGACTTGACCGCGTGCGATTCGAGGGCGTGCGCGGTGAACCAAATGGTTACATGGGCGACAAATCTCGTGCTGTCCGCTAACCTCGGCGGCCTTGGGGCTCATGCGCGTGACGAGGGGCGGTGAAGGGCGGCGAATCTTAAAGATTCTCTATTCCGGGCACCGCCATGTGCTGCCTTGGGTATAATGCTTGCCGTTGCGCGCCATTAGCTCAGTGGATTAGAGCGTCTGCCTCCGGAGCAGAAGGCCGTAGGTTCGAACCCTATATGGCGCACCATTCTAATTTTCCTCGAACCCGTGTGGGTTCGAATCCCGGGGGTCGCGAGCGCTAGGCGCTCGTGGCCTTCGTCATATGAGTCGCCTCCGCGACGAACGAAGCGATGGGAGCGTATGAACACTATGGACGCCCAAAACCCCTTTGGCGAGCGCGGGCTCACCGCGTCCGAAGTCGAGGAGCGCATCGCAGCGGGAAAGGTGAACGTCAACACGGAGCTCAAGACCAAATCCGTCAAAGAGCTTCTCATCGAGAACATCTGCACCCTGTTCAACCTCATCAACGTCATCCTGGCGGCACTCGTCATCATTACGGGCGCGTGGAAGAACCTGACGTTTTTGGGCATCGTCTTCCTTAACACGGGAATCGGCGTGGTGCAGGCGCTCCGATCCAAGCGCATGGTCGACAAGCTCACGTTGCTTGCCTCAAAAAAAGCCACGGCCCTGCGTGACGGTGCACTCGTCGAACTCGACTTGGACCAGATTGTTCTCGACGACGTCATTCGCCTCGGGCGCGGCGACCAGATTCCCGCCGACGCCGTAGTGGTCGAGGGGGAGTGTCACGTCAACGAGAGCCTTCTCACCGGTGAGAGCAATCCCATCCATAAACGCCCTGGTGACGAGCTCATGAGTGGAAGCTTCATCGATGCGGGCCTGGTGGTGGCGCGTGTGATCCACGTGGGTGCCGACAACTACGTGGCGCGCATCAACAATGAGGCGAAGTACGTGAAGAAGGTCAACTCCGAGATCATGAACGCGCTCAACGCCATCGTTCGGTTCGCGAGTGTGTTCATGGTCCCAATTGGTATCGCGTTGTTCTGTGCGAGTGCGAACAGTGCATATCGTGCCTGGTGCGCCCTTGACCCGAATTCCTTCTCGACCTTTATGGGCTGGCTTACGTCCGGTGAGTCCTGGAGCGCCATCTCGGCGGCGATCCTCTCCACGGTCGGCGCCTTGCTCGGCATGATTCCGCAGGGGCTCGTGCTGCTCACCTCGTCTGTCCTCGCCATTGCCACCATTCGACTGGCCAGGCGCAAGGTGCTTGCCCAACAGCTCTACTGCATCGAGACGCTGGCGCGCGTGGACGTGCTTTGCCTGGACAAGACGGGTACCATCACTTCCGGCCGAATGGAGGTCGAGGGTACGTACCTCGCCGAGTCCGATGGATCGGTCGTCGCCTGCTCGCGCGAAGATGGCGCGCAGCTCCCGGCAGGGGCGTCGCCCGATGCCGAGCGTATCGCCGCCCTCGATTGCGCGCTGTCCGGTATCGCTCGTGCGACCTCGGCAGATGCGAACGAGACCTGCGCGGCGATCCTTGCGCGCTACGCCGATGAGACCGTGGTGCCGCGGGCCGTTCGCACTGTGGCGTTCTCCTCTGCCAAAAAGTGGAGTGGAGCCACCTTGGTGGTGGGGGACCAGGAGCTTTCGTACGTGATGGGCGCTGCTCAGTTCGTTTTGGCGTCCGGGGACTTTTCGCGTTTTGAGCCTGCCGTCAGCCGGCTTGCCTCGAGCTGTCGCGTGCTTGTGGTGGCGCGCGTGGACGGCTTCACCGACGAAGGCGACATGATCGGAGAGGCCCGTCCTTTGGGCTTCGTCACCATTCGCGATGAGATCCGTTCCTCCGCAGCCGAGACCATACGGTACTTCTGCGAGCAGGGCGTGACCTTGAATGTCATTTCCGGCGACGATCCGCGCACCGTTTCGTCCATTGCACGCGTGGTCGGCATCCCTGGCGCCGAGGCGTTTGTGGATGCAACGACGCTCGACACGTCCGCCAAGCTCGATGCCGCCGTCGACCGCTATCACGTCTTCGGCCGCGTGACCCCGCAGCAAAAGCGCGAGCTCGTGGTCGCCCTGCAGCGGCGTGGTCACACCGTCGCCATGACGGGCGATGGCGTGAACGACGTGCTGGCCCTCAAGGAGGCTGATTGCTCGGTGGCGATGGCCGCTGGATCCGACGCTGCTCGCAACGTCGCCGAGATCGTGCTTGTTGACAACGACTTCGCCGCCATGCCCGCCGTGGTTGCGGAAGGGCGTCGCTCCATTAACAACCTGCAGCGCTCCGCGGCGCTCTTCCTTACGAAGACGCTCTTCTCCATGGGTCTTGCGGCCATGTGCGTCATCGCTCCGCCGTATCCGTTCCAGCCCATCACCATGACGCTCATCAACTTCTTCTGCATCGGGTTCCCCAGCTTCGTGCTTGCGCTCGAGCCCAATCGGTCGCGCGTGCGCGGAAGCTTCCTCGTCAATGTGCTCAAGAAGGCCCTTCCCGCAGCTGTGGGTGTACTCGTCACCTCGTTGCTTTGCATCTTGTCTTCCCGAACGTTCGGCTTTGAACAGGGTTTGCTCTCCACCATGTGCGTCATCACCACCTGCTCGGTGGGTCTTTGCCTTATCTGGCGCATATCGGTGCCGTTCACTCTGCTGCGCCGTCTATTGTTCACGTTCGTCTCCGCCGGGATCGCGGTGGGCGTGGTCGTGTTTCCCAACTTTTTCTCCATCGCGCGGCTCACGGTGTGGAGCGCCGTTCTCACCGTGGTCTTCTCCATCCTTGGCTGCGGTATCTTCTACCGTCTGGCCGATCTCATGGAGCGCTCGCCAGAGCGCACCACGCGGCTCGCGACTGGTTTTGGTCGCGGTGTGCGCGTGAGCGTACGGCGTGGGGGCGCATCCCGATCCAGGCACGTGAGCTCGACGGGGAGCTCGCTGCGTCGCGTTGCGGCGGAGGTGCGGTCTCGGGCGCAGAAGCGCGCGGCGATGCGTGAGCTCGTCCGTGCCGAGGAGCATGCCGAGGAGGGCGTCGAGCCCGCAACTCGAGCGCGGCATACGGGGAGCCCTGCTCGTCGTTACCGCGTGAAGGTGTCCGGTGGCAGTCCTTCTGTCCGGAAAAAGCGGTATCGTGTAGAACAGGCAAACGGCGGCATCCGCGTGAAGATGCCCAAGACCACCCGGAAGAAGGACCAGTGATCTGCCCCATCTGCAACGCCACCGTCAAGGACGGGTCGAACATGTGCCCTGCGTGCGGCGCCGACCTTTCGGTACCCGCTTCCTCTTCCGTCTCCGAGTTCATTTTTTGCGAGGGCTGTGGCGCCCGGTTGAATCCTCAGGACCGCACATGCCCTAAATGCGGGCGACCGGCACCGGGCATCCTCTCGCAGAATTCAGCCGCCTCCGACCTCGCCGCGGGTAAAACCGCGAGTTTTCCGCGTGTGACGTCCGAGATGATCGCGGAGGCCGTTCCAGCTCCTACGGGTGCGGGCATTCCCGATGTGCTCGCGCAGCCGTTCGACTCTGAGGCGACGAGCGTGATGAGTCTCGATGACATCGCGGGCGCGCAGGCCGCCTCTGGTGCGTCGGCACCTCGTGCCGCCGTGCGCAAGGCTTTACCGCTCGATGAGGTGGAGGCTGTGGAGGGGGACGACCCGTATGGCAGACCTCGGCGTGGGCGCTGGATCGCTCTCGTGGCCATGCTCGTGCTCGTCGCCGGTGGCGCGTGGTTCGTCGCGACCGATCCCATGGGCGTCATGCCTGGTTTCTATGAGTCCTTCGACCGCGCCGCGAGCGACATGTTCCCGAGCCGTCAGGTACCCCAGGACGAGGACGCAGAAACTGCGGATGCCCAGGAGTCGGATGAGGGCGACGAGGACGGTCAGGAGCAGGTCAGCGATTCCACGGTCTCGGAGGCAGAGGCCTTTCAGCGGCTGAGTGCCATATATGCCCAGATCATCGCGTTCCAAGATGAGATCGGGCCCGTTGTCGACACGTATAACGGGCAATACCTCGCAAAGGATCTTGCCACGAGGCAGACTGCGGCGCAGGGTGCATATGATTTGCGCGACTCCATTCAGGCGATCCTTGATGAGCTCGATGGGCTCGAGCTGGCCGAGGACACCGCGTATAGTGAGGACGTCGATAATCTCAAGCAGCTCGCAACCTGGACGTATAACCGCGTGGACGTCCTGTGCCGTTCTTGGGATATCAACCTGGCACTACCCGATGGCGAGCGTCCCGCCGACCACCAGGATGAGATCTTGGCTCCGCTGCGCGGTGTCGAGAAAGTTAACGGCAAGGCGGTCGACGTCGTGCAGTTCGAGGAAAACGTGAACGCCTGGAAGCCGGTAGAGAAATAAAGCACCCAGCTCGTCAGGTGCGGTGCGTGGTATGATATTCCCTGTATGCAACGATGACAGGGGAGGACACCCATGTTCCATAGGAAGACCCGTACCCCCGAGTATCAGATCGCAGGCGATGAGGTCGCCGTGATCGAGACTGGCAAGGGTACCATCCGCGTAAAGCTCGACAGTGATGGAGCCCCTATTCATGTGGCCAATTTTTGCGAGCTCGCCACCATGGGATTCTATGATGGTCTCAAGTTTCACCGCTACGTTCCGGGCTTCGTGATCCAGGGCGGCTGTCCCAACACGCGTGACATGACCTGTGAGCAGGTTGCCGCCGGTCAAGCTGGTCCCGATGGCCAGCCTGGCACGGGCGGTCCCGGCTGGTGCATCCAGGAGGAGTTCTCCACCAATCCGCGCAACAGCCATGAAGACGGCGCGCTCGCCATGGCTCGATCCATGGATCCCAACTCCGCTGGTTCCCAGTTCTATTTCTGCCTTGGTCCGCAGCACAACCTCGATTCCGGGTACACGGTTTTCGGTGCCACCGTCGAAGGCAAGGACGTTATCGGCGCACTTCGCGCAGGCGATGAGATCGTGAAGGTCGATATCGTCCACGGGGCATAGCGTCCAATTGCCCGCATTCGGGCCGTCCGACACCATCCGCTCGTCAAAGAGGAGCATTCGTGAACATCCAAGCTCTTGAACAGGCGCGCAACGCATATCGTACGGGGGATTTCGCCTCCGCTGCGCAGTTGTTCGCCGCCGCAAAAGACCCCTCTGAGCTCGCAGGCGAGGCAGATCACCTGCGCGGCAACTCGCTCATGCGCCTTGGCCGTTATGCCGAAGCTGTCGAGGCGTACGGCGCGGCCCTGCAGGACGGTGCCTACGGCAAGCGGGGCGCTCTGCTTACCAACCAGGGCAAGGCGCTCGTCGCCTCGGGCGATATTCGCTCCGCCGTGTCTGCCTTCTCCGCCGCGACGCAAGATGCCAGCTACGCCACACCTTACAAGGCGTATCTCGGACTCGGTGACGCCCTGAAGAAGCTCGGCAACCTCACCGAGGCGGGCGTTGCCTATCGTCAGGCCGCCATTGACGGAGCCAACCCCGCTCCCGCCGGTGCCCTTGCGAACCTCGGGGACTGCTTCGTCGCGCTTCAGCGTCCGGAAGACGCCATCGAGTCGTATCGTACCGCCCTTGATTTCGCCGGTCCACGTGACGACACCCGTGCCATCAGCGCCGGTCTCGGTCAGGCGTATGTGGCCGCCAACCGCTTCAGCGACGCTGTGGATGCTTTTGGCACCGCCACCGTCGACGGCATCTATCAGCTCACGCCCGAGCAGGCAGATGCCTACGAGCGCGCTCGTGACACGCTATCCGCCTCTTCTGCCATGGTCGCGACCACGAATGCGTACAGCACCGACATCGACCCGCTCGACCCGCTCGGCCAGTCCGGCAGCTTCATGCCCGATCCATCCGATACCGGTTTCTTCACGCTCTCCGAGCAGGAGATGGTCCAGCAGGACCGCGTCGAGACCAAGGTGCGCCGCAAGCGCCGTCACACGGGCCTCAAGGTCTTCATCGCATTGCTCGTCGTTCTCCTTATCGCTGGCGGCGGCGCTGCTTTCGCGTACACGCGCGGTTTCGGTTTCCCCTCGCAACAAGATGTGCTGACCGGCCTGTTCCAGGCCGCGACCGACGGATCCGATGCCAGCGAGTATCTTGCCTCCGGACTTGACGAGAGCCAGAAGTCCATCATCACCGCTTCCATTCCGCTGGATGCCACGCCCACCATCGAGGGCATGGACGCTGGCATGAGTGAGGCCACCGCCACGGTCAAGGTCGCACTCAAGAACGGCGGGGATATGACGTACGAGGTCGGATTCGTTCGTGAGGGCCTGGGCTGGGCCGTTTCGAGCGTCTCCACCGACTTCAACACGGAGACCTCCACCGACTAGAAGTGTGTAAGCCGTGCGTTCCTCATGCACGTCTCGTGGCGGATGGGGACGCACGGTACACTTTTGCCATACGTGCACGCAAGAGTTTGACGTAGGAGCAGACTTGTTTTCTTTGATGGACATGTTTTTCGGTCAGTACGACGGGGATCTGGCGATCGACCTCGGTACGGCCAATACGCTCGTCTCGGTGCGCGGCAAGGGCATCGTCATCCGCGAGCCTTCCGTGGTTGCCATCGATAAGAACGATGAGCGTATTCTCGCCGTCGGTATCGAGGCGAAGCGCATGCTCGGTCGTACCCCCGGTAACATCGTGGCAGTCCGTCCGCTCAAGGATGGTGTCATTGCCGACTTCGATGTGACCGAGGCCATGCTGCGCTACTTCATCGATAAGGCGAGTGAAAAGCGCTACCCCTGGACTCCGCGCCCCCGCGTGGTCGTGTGCGTCCCCTCGGGCGTCACCTCTGTCGAGAAGCGCGCTGTCTTTGAGGCGACCATCCAGGCCGGTGCCCGTCAGGCGTATCTTATCGAAGAGCCTATGGCTGCCGCCATCGGCGCCGATTTGCCCGTCGAGGAGCCTACGGGTTCCATGGTCATCGATATCGGCGGTGGTACCACCGAGGTCGCCGTCATCGCCATGGGCGGCATCGTTGTCTCCCAATCTATCCGCATCGCCGGTGACGAGTTCGACCAGGCTATCTTGCAACACGTCCGCGACGCCTATAATCTCGCTATCGGCGAGCGTACCGCAGAGGACATCAAGATCAAGGTCGGTTCCGCCGTCCCGCTTAAAGACGAGCTCGATGTCGAGGTCAATGGCCGCGATGTCATCAGCGGTCTTCCCAAGACGGTCCGTATTGAGAGCGAAGAGATCCGCCGCGCGCTCAACAAGCCGCTCGACGAGATGACTAAGGCCGTTAAGGACGCGCTTGACGCCACGCCGCCTGATCTCGCCTCGGACCTTATGTACTACGGCATCCTGCTCACGGGTGGCGGTGCCATGCTCCGCGGTCTCGACGTGCGTCTGCGTGACGAGACCGGCGTCGCGGTTAACGTGAGCCCCACAGCCCTCGACAACGTCGTGAACGGCTGTGCCCGCGTCCTCGAGGCCAACGCATTTGATGGCGGTTTTGTTCAAAGCAACGCCTAGTTGCAAGGAAAGGGTGGCTTGTGGCACATAAACCCAAGTACTCCTCAAATGTACATAGCTCACGACAATCAACGGGTGGTCGCCCGTTGATTGTTTTATGCGTCATCTCGCTCCTCTTGCTTACGTTTTACCTGCGTGAGAGCAGCGAGGGCCCCATCCATGCGCTTCGTGGCGCCGCGATGACGGTCACTTCTCCCGTGCGCATGCTCGGCAGCGCCATCGCCTCTCCCTTCAACGCCCTTGGCAATATCACGCAGAACGCGACTGCTTCCTCCGACACGCTCTCTGAACTCAAGAAGCAAAATGAGGAGCTCACTGCAAGAGTCGCTGAACTTTCCGAGGCTCAAGAGACGGCAGAGCGTCTGGAAAAGCTCGTCGGCCTCCAGTCCACGTACAGCCTTGAGTCTACGGCGGCTCGTATCATCGGGTCCACCGGGGACGCATGGAGCAATGCGGTCGTGATCGACAAAGGTTCTAACTCAGGCTTTGAAGTGGGAATGCCCGTCTGCAGCTCCGGCGGGGTGATCGGTCAGATCATCGAGGTTTCCGCAAACACCTCCACAGTCCGGCTCATTACCGATGAGCAGTCGGGGATCTCTGCCATGATCCAAAGCTCTCGTGCCCAGGGTATGTTGCAGGGCCAGGCCGATGGTACGCTTCGGCTGCAGTATGTGGTCGCCGACGCCGAGGTGTCCACCGGTGACAT
Organism: uncultured Collinsella sp.; assembly: GCF_959026545.1. Classification (NCBI taxonomy): domain Bacteria; kingdom Bacillati; phylum Actinomycetota; class Coriobacteriia; order Coriobacteriales; family Coriobacteriaceae; genus Collinsella; species uncultured Collinsella sp. The sequence continues at coordinate 137,550 of NZ_CAUFLV010000004.1, read as the reverse complement.
CATCATCACGTCGGGCATTGGCGGCACGTTCCCCAAAGGGCTGCCTCTCGGCACCGTTGCGTCCATCGATCGCGATGCCAATGCGGTGTACTACACCATCGTGGTACGTGCGCTTTCTTCGGCGGAAAACAACGAGGAGGTCTTGGTCATCACGTCGGTTGGCGAGGACCAGATCGCGTCGGAGGACGACGTCGCCACTGCGAACGCTTCACCCCAAGGCGGCTCGGACTCCTCCGATGGCCAGGACTCTGGAGATTCCGAATCCGAATCTTCGAATACGACGGAATAGGGGAGGGATATGGCACTCGAACTCAACAACTCGGGTCGCACGCGCTCGGCCCTCATCGCCACGATCGCCGCCTGCGCCGTGCTTCACCTCGCCATCGCCCCGCAGGTCTCCCTGTTTGGGGGACGGTTCAATTTCATGCTCGCGCTCACGGTCTCACTGGCGATTTCGGGAGATTCCCGTTCGCTTGTGTACATAGGTTTCTTTTCCGGCCTCTTCTATGACCTGACAACCTCGTCTCCCATCGGTTTCATGGCGCTGCTCTTGGCAATCACGGGATACGCTGTTGCTCTCATGTCGCGCGGTTTGTCTTCGGGCTTTGGCATGGAGACGATCCGCGCCGTCGTCCTGGCCGTCGTCGTGGTGAACGTCGTGTACGCGCTCGGCCTGTTCCTCATGGGCGTCGAGACCAATCTACTCCTCTCCATTGGCGTGCATGGTCTTGCCTCCAGCGTGCTTGATCTCCTCGCGTGCGTGCCCTTCCTTATGCTCGGGGGCCGGTCGTCCGGCGCCCACGGCAAAGGCGGACGTGGTGCACGCGGCCTGTCGTACGCCGGCAAGCGCTATAAGAGCTTGAGGTAGATGAGTATGGACGCGCAGCTCATCGTTATCATCGCCGGCGTTATCCTCGTCGTCGCCATCATTGGATCGCTGCTCTTCCTCAAGGGCTATTCCGGTAAGTTCACCTTTGATACCGCCAACGGTACCCGACCGCGCGCCACCGAGGGTGAGGGCAGTACGTCCGGCACGAAGTCGAATGGACGCTTCAAACTACTCACCGCGGGTGTCGGTGCGGTTTTTGCCGCTATCATCGCCAAGCTGTGGAGCATGCAGATGGTCTCCGCCGACCATTATGACAAGCTCGCGGAGCAAAATCAGACGCGCACGGTTACCACGCCCGCTCCGCGCGGACGCATCCTCGATCGCAACGGTGAGGCCATTGTGGACAATCGCGCTTCGCTTGCGCTTGTGGCGTATCGCGATCTTGCCGAGAACACGGTGGTCGTTCGTCATCTTGCCAACGTGCTGGGCATGCCCTATATGGCCGTACTCCGCAACATCCAGGACAACACCGAGGGTGCCCAGAGCCCCCACACCATCGCGAGCGACGTTCGTCGTTCCACTATTGCCTACGTTGTTGAGCACATCGATCAATTTCCCGGTGTGAGCGTGGCGGAGCGCACCGAGCGTTCGTATCCCAACGGTACGCTCGCATGTCACGTGGTGGGCTACACCGGAACAGTCACGCAAGAGCAGCTCGATGCGCAGGAGAACCTTTCGGATGAGGAGCGAGCCGGCTCCATCGATTACCAGTCGGGCGACATCGTGGGGCAGGCGGGTGTTGAGTATTATTACGAGAGCCTGCTGCAGGGCATTCGCGGCGAACAGACGGTCAAGGTCGATGCCGATGGCAACGTTACCGGGCAGGCGGGCGCCGTGCCGGCAAAGGCAGGCAGCGACATCAAGCTCACCATCGATCTTAAGATCCAGCGTGCGTGTGAGGAGGGCCTCAAGCTCGGTATGGAAGTCGCCGAGCAGACCGGCTATGAGCCCACGTGTGGGGCGTGCGTGTGCATGGATTGCACGAACGGCGAGATCTTGGGGCTCGCGAGTGCCCCTACCTTCGATCCCTCGGTGTTCGTCGGTGGCGTGTCATCAGATACATGGAATGAGCTGAATGACGACGAGGGCGATCATCCGCTGCTCAACCGTGTAATTGGCGGTTTGTATATGTCAGCCTCCACCATCAAGCCCTTTACCTCGCTTGCGGGCATGGAGTACGGCGTGTACACGGCCGACATGTCTTCCAATTGCACCGGCTGGTGGACCGGCTTGGGCGAGGCATGGGGCAAGAAGTGCTGGCTCGAGACAGGCCATGGCACGCGCAACCTTGAGACGGGAATCCGCGATTCGTGTGACGTGGTCTTTTACGATCTGGGCAAGAACTTCTTCTACAGTGAGAAAAATCCAGAGGGCCTGCAGGAAATGTACCGCCGCTGGGGTCTTGGTGCCAAGACGGGTATCGACCTCCCCTCCGAAGCTGAGGGGCGTGTGCCCGATTCTGCTTGGAAAGAGGAGTACCGCAAGGATTGGAGTGCCGACCAGCGTGCATGGAACGCCGGTGATATGACCAACATCGCCATTGGCCAGGGCGATATCCTCGTCACTCCGCTGCAGATGGCCACTGCGTACTGTGGTCTCGCCATGGGTGGCGTGGAGTGGACCCCCCATGTCCTGCTCTCCGCCGTCGCGCGCGACGGCGAGGGCGATGCGTACACGTATGAGCCAAAGAAGCGGCTGACGGCCGAGATCTCGACGGCCGGGGCGCTGGATGTGGCGTACCGTGGCGTCCATTCGATGATTTATGAGGAATCCGCGGTGACCGCCGCCCACTTCACCAACCTTCCCGTCCAGGTCGCCGGCAAGTCCGGCACGGGCGAGAAGGACGGCGAGGATCCATACGGCTGGTTCATCGCGTATGCCCCCTTCGACGATCCCAAGTACGTGGTGTGCGCGATGCTTGAGCGTGGTGGATTTGGCTCGACGTGTGCCATGCCGGCCGTTCGCACAGTCTTGGGAGCCCTGTACGATTCCCCCGACGACGCCGCCTACACGGCCGGCGACAGCACGAGGTAGGTGATTCTTTTGGCCCTCGATTCCCTTTCGCGTGTTAATAAGCACATGAGCTCCGATAGGGGCGGCTTTCGTCAAAAGGTCAATGTCCCCGTACTGGTTGCATGGCTTTGCCTGCTGGCGTATGGCTCACTCGTGATCTGGACCGCATCGCTCACCATCGCCGAAGCGTCGTTTACGCGCCAATTGGTGGGCATCGGCTTGGGTGCCATCCTCGCGTTCCTCTGCTGGCGTTCGGACTTTTCCGGCCTGGCGGGCATGACCACCATCTTGCTCGTGGTCGACCTCATCGTGCTGTTCAGCCCCTATATCCCCGGCTTGTCGTACAACGCCAAAGGCATGACGGGTTGGATCAAGATTCCGCTCATTGGGTTGACCTTCCAGCCGGTCGAGCTCGCCAAGATCATCACGATCTTTTTCATGGCGTCCCTCGGTGCGCAGTACAACGGGCGTATCGACAGCGTGCGCGAGTACGCCAAGCTCTGCGGCATGCTCGCCATACCCTTTGGGGCCGCCGTCGTCGCCGGCGACTTGGGCAGTGGTTTGGTCGTGTTCTTCTCCGGGGCGTGCATCATCATGATGAGTGGACCGAAGAAAGAGTGGGTGCTTTGCACGATTGCTCTATTGGTCGGAGCCGTTTCGCTCTTGCTCGCGCTCGACTCGGTTCTCGATAGCATGCTCGGCAAGGACGTGCTGCTCAAGCAGTATCAGATGAATCGCCTGCTGGTGTTCATCAATCCGGAATCCGATACGAGCCAGTCTGGGTATAACCTCTTGCAATCGATGATCGCCGTGGGTTCGGGGGGCTTCTTTGGCAAGGGCATCGGCAACGCCTCGCAATCCGGCGCGGGTTTTTTGCCCGAGGCGCATACCGATTTCATCTTCGCCCTGCTCTCCGAGGTGTTCGGCTTCGCGGGGGCGCTCGTCCTGCTTGCGTTCTTCGCCTTGCTCATCTTCGGCACCATTCGCATCGCCCATCAGTCGGATTCATTGTTCTTGCAACTTGCCTGCATCGGCATCGTGGGCATGTGGACGTTTCAGCTCTTGGAGGAGGTGGGGATGTGCATTGGGCTCATGCCCATCACCGGCATTCCCTTGCCCTTCGTCAGCTTCGGCTCATCGTCCATGCTGATGCAGTGCGCCGCGTTCGGCATCGTCCAGTCCATCTGGCGCTCACGCGGCAAGGCCCGTTAGCTTCGGACTTTTGCCGCTGAAAGAAAGTAGGTTTCTATGGGTATTCCCATCGATTCGATCTTGAATACGGTCAAGCTCGGTGCCTCCGTTCGCGGAGAGGCAGATGTTTCTGTGCGCGTCGCGGTGTTCGTTGATGCAACCGCGACTCCGTTCCTGATTGACGCGATCCGGGAGGCGTTTGTTCCACAGACCACCTCCGCGCTCGTGCGCGTGGAGCGCCTGGGTGAGGCGCCTGCGTCGGCCAAAGATGACACCGACGTGTCGATTGTTCTTTCGTGCGGCAGCGTGCGTCTTCAGGAGCATGTGCAGGAGCTTGTGGTCTGTGGTGCTCCGGTCGTGGTGCTTTCGGAATCAAGCGTCGAAGTTCCGTTCATTCGCCATGACACACGCATGCTCGGCCTGATCGCCGCCACCGATAAGACGTATCTGCTCGATACGCTCGCGCGTTGGATCCTCGAGCGTACCGAGAAGCAGAGTGCGTTCGCCGCGAACTTCCCGTTCATGCGTATCGCGGCGGCGAATCGCGTTATCGCGTCCGCTTCGCTCGGCAACCTTGCCACGGGCGCCTTGTTCTTCATGCCCGGGGCCGATTTTCCCGTCATGACGGTCGCGCAGATGGGCATGATGCTGCAACTTGCCGCGATTTTCGGTAAGCCGATGCGATTTGAGCGGGCGTATGAAGCCGCCGGTATCCTGATGGCGGCTTTGGCGATGCGTGCCGGCACATGCGTGCTGGTCAGACAGGCAGGGCATGCGAGCTTTTTGGTCAAGGCGATGGTGGGCGGCCTGGGTACCTACGGCATCGGCCGTGCGCTTTGCATCCTGTACGAGCGCGATGTGGACTATTCGCGCTTGAACGACGCCGTATCTGGAGCCGTGGGGCGTATGAAGGGCCTTGTCGTCGCCCGCCAGGACCCCGTGCGGGCGTAAGCCCCTGCGACCGGAGATGTGGTCGGGCGTGCCCAAATGGCACCCACGCCCGATACACACCGGAACCCGTGTATCCGTTTCGACCTGTTAGGAGACATCGCCGTGCGCGTTGCCTACGAAAACCGCTTCTCGGAGCTCGAGCCACTTTTGGCACGCGTCGAGAAGCCCACGCGCTACATCAACCACGAATGGGGTGCTCTGTATAAGCCCGAGGCCGAGCACCGCTGTGCGCTCATCTACCCGGATGTCTATGAAGTTGGTCTGCCCAACCAGGGCATTGCCATCCTGTACCGTAACCTCAACGAGGCAGAGGGCCTTTCCTGCGAGCGCGGTTACATCCCTTGGGTCGACATGGCCGATGAGATGCGGGCCGCCGGCATCCCGTTGCTCTCACTTGAGGGCGCGGCGCCCATCGCATCCTTCGACGTGGTGGGATTCCACGTCCCGCACGAGATGGCCTGCACCAACTACCTCGAGGGCCTCGACCTCGCCGGCATTCCGCTGCATGCGGCTGACCGCGGCGAGGACGACCCCATCGTCATCTGCGGCGGACCGTCCGTTTACAACCCCGAGCCCCTCGCGCCGTTTTTCGACTGCATGATGATCGGCGAGGGCGAGGAGCAGATCGTCGAGTTCTGTCAGCGTCATCGCGAGCTGCGCGACGCTGGTGCCTCCCGTCACGAGATGCTCCGCGAGCTCTCGAAGATCGGCGGCGTCTACGTCCCCTCCCTCTACGAGGTGCGCCACGACGAGCCCTGCTCGCCTCACGGCTACACGGTCCCGCGAGAGGGCGAGGACGTGCAGCCCGTGGTCTACAAGCGCGTGGTCAAGGACTTCGGCGCCACCAACCCCGTGCCCCAGGCCGTCGTCCCCTACATGCAGATCGTCCAGGACCGCCTGTGCGTCGAGGTGCTGCGCGGCTGCGCCCGCGGGTGCCGCTTCTGCCAGGCCGGCATGACGTACCGCCCGGTGCGCGAGCGCTCCGCCGACCAGGTGGTCTCCGCCGTGACGGGCGGGCTCGCCCATATGGGTTACGACGAGGTCTCCCTCAACTCCCTCTCCACTACCGACCATTCCAAGTGCGCCGAGATCTTGAACCGCCTAAACAGGCGACTAGGCGATACCGGCATCTCCATCTCCGTGCCGTCGCAGCGCCTCGACTCCTTCGGTGTCGACATGGCCGCCGCCGTGGCGGGGGAGAAGAAGGGCGGTCTCACCTTCGCACCGGAGGCGGGCAGTCAGCGCATGCGCGACATCATCAACAAGAACGTGACCGAGGAGGACCTCGAGCGCGCCACCCGCGCGGCCTTCGAGGCCGGCTGGCGTCGCATCAAGCTGTACTTCATGATGGGGCTGCCGGGGGAGACCGACGAGGATATCGTCGCCATCGCCGAGCTCGCCGACCACACGCTCGAGATCGCGCGCGAGGTCGTCCCCAAGGAGCAGCGTGGCGGCATCTCCGTCTCCATTTCGGTGTCGGTGTTCATCCCCAAGGCCCATACCCCGTTCCAGTGGTGCCCGCAGCTCGACGACGCAGAGGTGAAGCGCCGCCAGCAATTGTTGTTCCACTCGGTCAAGAACCGTGCCGTGCGCATCCACTGCCATGACGCCGCTACCTCGCTCGTCGAGGCGGTCATGAGCCGCGGCGGGCGTGATATCGCCCCCCTCATCGAAGGCGCCTGGAGGCGCGGCCAGCGCTTCGACGCGTGGACCGAACAGTTCGAGCTCGAGCGCTGGGAGGAGGCGGCTTCCGAACTCGGCATGGACTTGAGGGCGCTCGCCCAAGAGTCTTTCGAGCTCGATTGGCACCTTCCCTGGGAGCATGTGAGCCCCGGCGTGTCCCGCGGGTTCCTCCTGCGCGAATATCGCCGCTCCCTCGAGGGCGTCACCACGCCCGACTGCACGCGCGAGTCCTGCACGGGCTGCGGTGTGTGCCCGACCCTGAAAGCCGATAACGTCTTGGTTGGTGAGCGCGCATGACGAACGCATCCGAGCCCACGCTTTTCCGCCTCCGCGTGGCCTATCCCAAGTTGGGGCGCCTCAAGTATCTGGGGCATCTCGAGTTGATCCACACCGTCGAGCAGATCGTGCGCCGCGCCAAGCTTCCCTATGCGGTTACCCAGGGCTTTTCGCCGCATATGCGCATCGCCTACACCTCCGCGCTGCCCGTGGGCACGTCCTCCACGGCCGAGTATTTCGACGTGTATCTGACGGAGCTTGTTCCCGCCGAGGTCGCGCTGAAGCTCCTGCAGGGCGCTGCCCCCGTCGACCTGCGTCCCCTTGGCGCGGCGTACGTGGAGCTTCGTCGCCCGGCGCTCACAGCGGAGATCAACGAAGTCCACTACCTACTTGAGGTTTTCGTCAACCCCGGGTTTTCCGTGACGGACGAGGCGGTCTCGCAGGTCCTCTCTGGGTGGTATGACCAAAGCGCCGAGATCCCGTATCGTCGAGGCAAGAAGACCAAATCCCTGGACGTTCGCCATCTGCTCAAGGGCTGCAGCCACCGCGTTATGCCCGATGGTCGCATCTGGCTCGAACTCAACACACGCTGCGACAACGAGGGCTCGCTTCGCCCCGAGATTATCGTGGCCGCCCTCGATCAAGCGCTACGTGGGCTTGAGCCGGGCGTCGACGAGGAGATCGTCTCCACCGGTATTCAGAAGCTCATGACTATTTCGTCGTATAATGTCGAGCGCTGCTCACAGCGTATCCGCATAGACGACGCGAGTGAGGTCCACCCGCTGGGCCATGAGCTTGAGGCACCAGAGGGGAGCCTTACGGCGCGTAGCGCAGCGGAGGCTTTGTCGAACCTGTGAATATGCAGGGAAAACGTTGTATTAATCCGTTGACGTGCCACAAACCACCTGATACCATATCCGACTGTTGCACAACTGATGCATGAAGGGCAAGAATATGTACGCAATCGTTTCTACTGGCGGCAAGCAGTATAAAGTCGCCACCGATGACGTCATCACCGTCGAGAAGATCGAGGGCGAGACCGGTTCCAAGGTCGAGCTCGAGGTTATCTTCCTCAACGACGGCAAGAAGATCGTCACGGATCCTGCCAAGCTCGCCAAGGCTAAGGTCACTGCTGAGATCCTGGAGCAGTTCAAGGGCGAGAAGCAGCTCGTCTACAAGTTCCACAAGCGCAAGCGCTATCACCGTCTCAAGGGCCATCGTCAGCAGCTCACCAAGCTGAAGATCACCAAGGTCCAGGCCACGTCCCGTGCCGCCAAGAAGACCACCAAGGTCGAGGAGCCCGAGGCTCCCATCGCCGAGTAGACGCACCATTTGTAAGTAGTTAGAGAGCAGGTACCTGACATGGCACACAAAAAAGGTCTCGGTTCCTCCCGCAATGGTCGCGACTCCCGCGGCCAGCGTCTGGGCACCAAGCGTTTTGACGGTCAGACCGTGAAGGCCGGCGAGGTTCTCGTCCGCCAGAACGGCACCCACATCCACCCCGGCGAGAACGTCGGCCGTGGTAAGGACGACACCCTCTTCGCGCTTGTCGAGGGCAAGGTTAAGTTCACCAAGGGTCTTAAGCATCGCGTGAACGTGTACCCTGCCGTCGAGGCGTAATTCACCCTTTTTGCATTTGCATCTTGAGCAAGGCTCTCGCTTGGTGCGGGAGCCTTGTTTTTATGTGTACCCGCGAGTTCTGCCACTGGGGACGCACGCCTTTGTGGCGCAGTCTTTTACTATGGGATACATTGATGCGCTGCGTGCCAAAGGGGTACGTCCCCATTGGCACGCGCGTGGCTATATTCGATTGATCTTACAAGGAAGGGGCGCCATGTCCCAGTTCACCGACATTTGCCGCATCAACGTCAAGGGCGGCGACGGCGGCGCGGGCTGCATGTCGTTCCGCCGCGAGGCGTTTGTGCCCAAAGGCGGCCCGGACGGCGGCGACGGCGGTCACGGCGGAGACGTCGTCATCCAGGCCGATGCCCAGCTTTCCTCGCTTATCGATTATCGGTTCAAGCACCACTTCCGCGCCGAGGCGGGCACGCATGGCAAGGGCTCCAAAAAGGACGGTGCCGATGGTCGCGACCTCGTGCTGAAGGTCCCCATGGGTACGGTTATCCGTGAGCTCGATCCCAGCACGATGGAAGCGAGCTATGAGATAGCCGACCTCACGCATGATGGAGAGCGCGTCATCGTGGCCCCGGGTGGCACGGGTGGCTTGGGTAACCCGCATTTCGTCACCTCCACGCGCCGTGCCCCCGCGTTCGCCCAGAAGGGCGAGCCTGCCATCGAGCACTGGATCGAACTTGAGATGAAGCTCATGGCCGATGCCGCACTCGTGGGTTTCCCGAGTGTTGGTAAGTCTTCCCTCATTGCCCGCATGAGCGCCGCTCGTCCCAAGATTGCCGACTATCCGTTCACCACGCTCGTGCCGAACCTCGGCATGGTCCGCGCGGGCGAGTACTCCTACGTGGTTGCCGACGTCCCCGGTCTCATCGAGGGCGCTGCCGAGGGCAAGGGTCTGGGTCACCAGTTCCTTCGTCATGTTGAACGTACGGCGCTCATCTTGCATGTGGTCGACATCACGGGCAGCTACGAGGGACGCGATCCGCTCGAGGACTATCGCATTATCAACGATGAGCTGCGCCGGTACGCCTCTGAGCTTGCGGATCGCCCGCAGATCGTCGTGGCCAATAAGTGCGATGCGAGCGGTATGCAAGATCGCGTCCAGGCCCTCAAGCAGGCAGCGCTCGCCGACGGGCACGAGTTCTTCGCCGTCTCCGCCCTCACCGGCGCCGGCCTTCAAACGCTCATGCTCGCTTGCGGTGAGCGCGTGAGTGAGCTGCGTCGCGCCCTCGCCGAGGAGCAGGCGGCTGCTCCTGCGTTTGATGATGAGAAGTGGGAGCGTGCTCGTAAGGCCCGCGACAAGCGGTTCCACGTTGAGCAGGAGGAGCTGGGTGCCTGGCGCGTCACCGGCACCAACGTTGAGCGCATGGTTGTGCAGACCGATTGGGAGAACGAGGAGGCCATCATCTATCTCCAGCACCGTATGGCGCGTATGGGTGTGGACGATGCGCTTATCAAGGCGGGATGCAAGAACGGCGACGAGGTACGCATCCTGGGTTACGCCTTTGACTTCGAGGGCATTGAGGATGACGATGCCGAGGATGAGTTCAACGACCTCGAAGGCCTTGTCGAGGTTGTGGATCTTGACGATGCGCCTCTCGGCGGCGATACCGAGGATGCTGAGTAGGATGGAGACTCCCAGCCGCTTGCTGCCCTCGCTTGGCTCAGATTCCAAACGAATCTATCGCCTCGGCATCATGGGCGGCACGTTCGACCCCATCCACTACGGGCACCTGGTGACCGCCGAGCAGGCTCGCGAGGCGCTTGACTTGGACCTTGTCCTGTTTATGCCTGCTGGTTCGCCGGCGTTCAAGCAGGACAAGCGTGTGAGTGACCCCGAGGACCGTTACGCCATGACGGTCCTGGCGACGGCGGCCAACGCCGCGTTCTACGCGAGCCGCTTCGAAATCGACCGTCCGGGCGTCACGTACACCGTCGACACCTTGAGTGAGCTTCGCCGGCACTATCCAGATAACGTCGAGCTGTATTTTATTACCGGAGCCGACGCCATCATCGACATTCTGGCATGGCACGATGCCGACCGTCTCGCCTCACTCGCGACTTTGATCGCTGCGACCCGCCCGGGGTACGACATCGAGACCGCTAAGTCGCGCATCGCCGCCTCGGGCATCGATTTCGACGTTCGTTACATCGAGATTCCCGCGCTCGCCATCAGCTCCTCGAACATTCGCGAGCTCGTGGCCTCGGGAAAGAGCGTCCGCTATCTGACGAGTGAGTCCGTGATGGGGTATATTCGCAAGAACGATCTGTACGTACAGGAGGGGAGCGGCAATGGCCATGGTGCATGATCAGACCGCCGAGCTCGAGCGCGTTCGCAACATGCTCGAGGTTCGAATGAAGGAAAAGCCTCGGCGTTATCAGCATTCGCTCGGCGTTGCCCGTACGGCCGTGGACCTCGCTCGTGCCTACGAAGTGGACGAATACCATGCCGCATTTGCCGGGCTTACGCATGATTGGGACAAGGTGCTGGATGATCATGAGCTGCTTGCCCGTGCCGCCCAATACGGCGTCAAGGTGACCGGATCTCCCACGCGCGCGGTCGGCCTGTTGCATGGGCCCGTCGCCGCCCACGAGCTGCCGCATATCTTTGAAGGCATCGCTCCCGAGGTGTGCCAGGCGGTCGCCCGTCATACGGTAGGGGCGATCGACATGACCCCGCTCGATATGGTCGTGTTCATTGCCGATGCGATCGAACCGGGTAGACGTGGCGATTATGCCGAGCGTCTGCGCGCTCTGGTGGGGTCAGCGCCACTGGAAGAACTGTTCTTCCAAACGTTCGCCCAGGGGCTTGTGTATGTTATCTCCACAGGTCGCTATCTGTACCCAACCGCAATTGACATCTATAATGCGTACGCAGTGAAACGTTCGAGATAGCGCCCGTGTGTCATGTGGGGACGTATCCCTTGGCACGCTTTAAACATGAAAGGTATTCAATGTCTGATATGACCGATGCCCAGCTTCTTGAGTATGCCGCCGGCTTGAACGCCAAGCCCGTTGAGGATGGGGAGGGCCCTGCCTCCGTTGATCGCTCCTCCGCCTCGCTTTCCTCTTCTGGCGTGCCCGCGATCGAGGTCGCTCGCGCTGCGGCTGACGCCGCCTCCTTCAAGGGTGCCGAGGACATCTGCATCATCGATCTTACCGAGCTGTCCGACGTGTGCGATTACTTCGTGATTGCCACCGGCAGTAATACGCGTATGGTCGATGCGATCGTCGATGAGGTCGAGGAGCAAGTTGCCAAAGCTTGCGGCGAGCATCCGTTCTCCATTGAGGGGCGCGAGGAGCGCAATTGGATCCTCATGGACTACGGCTCGGTTATCGTGCATTCCTTTACGCCTGAGGCACGCGAGTACTATCGCTTGGAAAAGCTCTGGGGCGATGCTCCCGTCGTCGAGCTGTAGAGCCCTCCGGCCGTGCGGTGCAATTGGGGACGTACCCCACTTGCACCATGCCGGCTAGTCGGTCGGTTTGTTTTGGTTGAGGAACTTGGCAGGGTCGACGAGGTCGCCGTTGAAGCGGGTGGCGCGGCCGAAGCTGACAGCATCGGTACCGAATTTCTCACGCACAGCGTCGAGCGTCACAGCCAGATCGCGCTTGTCGCTCGCCATGGCGCCCCGCTCGTCAACCTCGCAAAACAAATCGGTCTGGATACCGGCACCGTCGATGCCGAAGTCACTCACGCCTACACCGGCTAGGCGCACGTGCGTGCCCACGCTCCAGATACTCTCAAGCAGTTCGCAGGCAACGGCTCCGAACACGTTCTCGTCGTCGGTCGCATGGGTGAGCTTGCGCTGAATCGTCCGCCCCTCGCCGAAGGAGTACTTGAGCTTGAGTGTGACGGTTCGGCCCGCGAGGTTCTTACGGCGCAACCTTCGCCCTACGGATTCGGAGAGCAGGTGGATCGCCGACTTCACGTCTGTTACATCCGTGAGGTCCCGAGAGAACGTCCGCTCGTTGCTCACCGACTTCACGTCCTCGGGCGCATCGATAGCGGAGACTTCGCTCACTTCCCGTCCAGCAGCGCGTAGACGCACCAGCTCGGCATTGACGCCGAAGATGGGGGAGAGAAGCGTATTCGAGGCTCCAGCGAGCTGCCCGAGTGTACGGATGCTCACTTTATGAAGGGCACTTTCCGCAGCCTTGCCGATGCCGCTCATGGCTCGGACAGGCAGTGGTGCCAAGAAGCCTTCCTCGGTGCCGGGAAGCACCACGGTGAGACCGCGTGGCTTTTCGCGCTCGCTGGCGATTTTTGCCACTGTCTTATTACGGCCCAGGCCAATTGAGCAGGTGATTCCCAGCTCCGCCACACGGTCAGAAATCCGACGGGCGATGGCTATTGGGCTTTCGCGGGTAAAACGTCCAGGCGAGATGTCGAAAAATGCCTCGTCGATGGACACTTGTTCCACGTAGGGAGTCTCGTCTGCCAAAATCGCCATGACCTGCGTACTCATCTCGCGATAACGCGCGAAATGCCCTGGCGTCCAAATGGCATCGGGGCAGAGGCGCGTTGCCTGCGCCGAGGACATGGCGGAATGGACGCCGTACGTACGTGCCTCATACGAGCAGGTGGAGACCACGCCGCGTTTCTCGGGGCTGCCACCCACGATAACCGGCTTGCCGCGCCATTCGGGATGATCGAGCTGCTCCACGCTCGCGAAGAACGCATCGAGGTCCAAAAGCCCGATGGCGGGGCCACTCCATGTGCCAAAGAGCACATCGGAAAACGCCGCAGAATCGAGGGCTTCGTCGTTGCCATGCCAAAGGGGCGCGTTTCCAAAGGACACGTCGTCTTCAAAAGAACCGTATGTATGTTCGATATTGCTCATACGATGAGTATAGCCAAAACACGGGATGTACGCTGCGTGAAAGCAAGATTCCACCCTTGCATTCCCGCAAATCTTAGATAAGATACTGGATTGCTTGCGACTTATCTGCACGAAGCCGGTCTCAAATGCTTCCCGTCAAGTCGTTGGGCGAAAGTATTTGTCCTGGTAAGGAATGCAGCGAGAAGCTGCGCAGAAGAAGGAGTTTGCATGGCTGTCAAGATCCGCCTCGCTCGTCATGGTTCCAAGAAGCGTCCGTACTACCGCGTCGTCGTCGCCGATTCCCGCACTCGTCGCGATGGTCGCCCCATCGAGGAGGTTGGCCGTTACAACCCCATGACCACCCCCAAGACCATCTCCCTCGACCTTGAGAAGATCGCCGACTGGCAGTCCAAGGGCGCTCAGCTCACCGACGCCGTCGCCGCTCTGGTGAAGGCCGCCAACGAGGGTGAGAAGGCCGCTGCAGCCCCCAAGAAGTCCAAGAAGCAGCTTGCCAAGGAGGCCGAGGAGGCTGCTCGTAAGGCCGAGGAAGAGGCTGCTGCCGCCGCTGAGGCCACCGAGGAGTAACGGTGTCCGAGGATCTGATCTCCGAGACCTTCGATGACGAGACCGTCGAGTTCGATGAGGGCGAGGAGCTCGTCTCCGATCGCATCGCCGATCTGGTCGAGTATCTGGTCGTCAACATCGTCGATGATGCTGACGGTGTGAGTCTCGAGGTCATCGACGGTGCAAGTTCCTCCACCATTGAGGTGACCGTCTCCGAGGGCGACGTCGCCAAGGTGATTGGGCGTCACGGTCGCACCATCAAGGCCATACGCACGCTCGCGCGTGCCCTCGCCGCTCGACTCGACACTTCCGTCGAGGTCGAGGTCATGGGCTAACGTCGTGCCGGCCTCGTATAAGAACATAGCCCGTGTGGTTCGTCCACATGGCACCAAGGGGGAGGTTCTCGTGGCTCCGCTGCGAGGCCTTCCCTTTTTACTCAGCGAAGGGATGCGCGTCCATCTGACGCCCCCCGCCCTCAAGCGGGAGCGAATCTCGACCGTGGAAGCGGTGTCCGAGACGGCAGATGGCGGCCGCGTGCTCTTTTCTTGCGCGCATGACCTGGATGCCGCCGAGGGTATTGCCGGTTGCTACGTCCTCGCCAGCTGTGCCGATTTCGAACTCGGTCCGCTCGACGCCGCATTCGAAGATCTCGTTGGCCGATTGGTCGTTGACGAGCGCCATGGTTCGCTCGGGCATATCGCCGAAGTCATGGAGACGCCCGCGAATGACGTCTGGGTCGTTGAGGGCCCCGATCATGGCGAGGTCCTGATTCCCGTCATCGATGATGTGGTCAGCACGATTCCGGTGGAGGGCCCCATTTCTGTTCGCGTTATGGACGGTTTGCTCGACCTGTAAATCACGAGGGGAGTGCTCATGCTCATCGAGACCCTCTCGGTCTTTCCCGAGCTTTTCGAACCCTATATGTCCACCTCGATTATGGGACGCGCTCGTTCTCGTGGCCTTTTCGACTTCAAGAGCTACGACCTGCGCGATTGGACGCACGATCGTCACCGCACTGTTGACGATGCGCCCTTTGGCGGAGGTGCTGGCATGCTCATGAAGGTCGAGCCGCTTCACGACGCCATCACCGACATCTCTTCTCGCGGTGATGTCCGTCCGTGCGTGGTATTCTTCACGCCCTGCGGCGTGCCGTTCACCCAGCATGTCGCAGAGCGTCTCTCAAGCGTCGAGCGCATCTTGTTCGTATGCGGTCGCTATGAGGGCATGGACGAGCGTGCTTACGCCCTGGCCGATGAGCGTCTTTCGATTGGCGATTACGTCCTTACGGGCGGCGAGCTTCCCGCGCTTGTGGTGAGTGACGCCATCATCCGTCTTTTGCCGGGCGCCCTCGGCAATGACATGGGAAGCGTCGATGAATCATTTTCCACCTGCGAAGATGGCGGCCTTCTCGAGTATGCCCAGTACACGCGTCCCGCCGACTTCAACGGTAACGCCGTGCCCGAGGTGCTGCTTTCAGGCGACCATGCCAAGGTTGATGCCTGGCGCCGCGCAAGCGCCCTCGAGCGCACGTGCCGGTGGCGTCCCGACCTGATCGAATCCGCACGCCTTACAAATGGCGAGCGCGTGCTCGCCACTGAGCTCATCACACGTTTCCATGGCTCCAAGGCAGGGGAGGCTTAATGTCTGAACGTCGCGGCATATTCTCGACCATCGCCGAATGGGTTGGCGTCTTTCTCATCGCCTTCGCGGTGTTCGCCCTCATTCGCACCTTCGTTTTGTCCCCGTTTACCGTTCCAACTGGGTCGATGGAGCCCACCATACAGGTGGGCGATACCATCTTCGCGCAAAAGCTCACGTTGAACTTGGGGCACGATGTCGAGGACGGCCAGATCGTCGTATTCGAGAATCCAGTTGCCGGCACCGAGCACGATATTCTCGTTAAGCGCGTGATTGCGCAGAGTGGACAGACCGTCGACCTGATCGATGGCGTCGTCTACATCGATGGATCTCCGCTTGATGAGCCCTATGCCCAGGGGTCGAGTTATGAGCTCGTGACCCAGGCGCCTGGCGTCGAGGTGAGTTTTCCCTATACCGTTCCGGATGGCTACATTTGGGTCATGGGTGATAACCGGGAGAATTCTGCCGATTCGCGCTACTTCGGTCCCGCGCCTAAGGAGAACCTCATTGGCATCGCCTTCTTCCGCTATTGGCCGATTGACCGAATTGGAACCTTGTAGCACGTATCGGGGATGCGTCGCAGGTGGCACGCCATATCCGGTAATCCTGCTAAAATAATCACTTGTTTGACCGTACGATTGAAGGGGAGCAACGCCAAGATGAATCCGAATGCGTTGACGTTCCAGGACATGATCCTCAAGCTCGAGGCCTATTGGGCCGGCCACGGCTGCACCGTCATGCAGCCCTATGACTCCGAGGTCGGTGCCGGTACCTTCCATACCGCAACCCTCCTGCGCAGCTTGGGTAAGCAGCCCTGGCGCGCCTGCTATCCGCAGCCCTGCCGTCGCCCCGCCGATGGCCGTTACGGCGAGAATCCCAACCGTATGCAACACTATTACCAGTTCCAGGTGCTCATCAAGCCGAGCCCCGAGAACTCCCAGGAGCTGTATCTCGATTCCCTCACCGCCATCGGTCTCGACCCTGCCGAGCATGACGTGCGCTTCGTCGAGGATGACTGGGAGAGCCCGACGCTCGGTGCCTGGGGTCTGGGCTGGGAGGTCTGGCTCGATGGCATGGAGGTCACGCAGTTCACGTACTTCCAGCAGGTTGGCGGCATTGAGTGCGATCCGGTGCCCGTCGAGATCACCTACGGTCTCGAGCGTATCGCCATGTACGCGCAGGGCGTCACAAGCGTGTACGACCTTGTGTGGAGCTACCTGCCCGATGGTACGCCCATGACCTACGGTGACGTTTTTCTCGAGAACGAGCGCGAGTTCTCCGCGTACAACTTCGAGATTGCAAACATCGAGATGATGCGTCAGAAGTTCGATGATTTCGAGGCCGAGTGCCACAGCTGCCTCGATGCCAAGCTTCCGCTGCCTGCGTACGACTGCGTCATGAAATGCTCGCACAGCTTCAACATCCTCGATGCACGCGGTGCGCTTTCGGCAACTGAGCGCGCAGCCTATATCCTGCGTGTGCGTACGCTTGCCAAGGCGTGTTGTGAGTCGTATCTCGCCGAGGTCGCCGGTGATGCCGCCGTCGAGGCTTCCAATCAGAAGGGGGAGGTGGCGTAAATGGCCGGTACCCGTGATTTCCTATTCGAGCTTGGCGTCGAAGAGATGCCCTCCGCTCCGCTCAACAACGCCGTCAAGCAGCTCAAAACCCTGATTTCCAAGGGTCTGGACGATGCTGGACTGGCCCATGGTGACGTTCGCATCATTTCTTCGCCGCGTCGTCTCGCTGCATTGGTGTTAGACGTCGCCGAGGCGACGGAGGAGATTCACTCCGTTCTCCGCGGGCCTTCCGCAAAGATCGCATTCGACGCCGAGGGAAATCCCACCAAGGCGGCCGAGGGTTTTGCCCGCAAGAATGGCATGACCGCCGCGGAGCTCGTCCGCCGCGAGGACGCAGACGGCACCGAGTACGTCTTCGCTGAGCAGAACACGCCTTCCGAGCCCGCTGTTCCGATTCTTACCCGCGTGTGCGAGGATCTCATCCCTGCCATTCAGTGGCCTAACTACCGTAGCCAGCGGTGGGGGAGCGAGCATGCCACGTTCGTGCGTCCGGTGCGTTGGATCTGCTGCCTGTTCGGAGAGGAGGTCGTACCCGTCTCCTTTGCCGACGTGAAGAGCGGCTCCACCACGCGCGGTCATCGCGTTTTGTCGCCTGGTGAGCACGTTGTTTCCAGCGCCGCGTCCTACGAGCAGGTTCTCGAAGCGGCGCATGTGCTCTCGGCCGAGCGCCGTGAGGAGGTCATCCGCGCTGGTATCGCTCGTGTCGAGGACGAGCTCGGCGTGCGTGTGGACACGCCCACGAAAATCTTCGATGAGGTTGTGAACCTCTGCGAGTGGCCCACGGTTCTGGTTGGCCATTTCGACGAGGAGTTCCTCGCCGTGCCCTCCGAGATCATCTGCGAGTCTATGCTCTCCAACCAGCGTTATTTCCCCACCTACGATGCGGAGGGTAAGCTCACCCGCGCTTTTGTGGTCGTCTCGAATGCCGATCCGGCCGTGAGTGAAACGGTTGTCGACGGCAACGAGCGTGTGGTGCGCGCCCGTCTGTACGATGCAAAGTTCTTCTACGACGAGGACCTCAAAATCGATCTTGAGGAGTTCCGTGCTCGCCTGGCAAACGTTGGTTTCCAAAAGAAGCTCGGTACGGTCCTGCAAAAGTCCGACCGTATGGAGGACCTGGCGCTCGCCATCGCCAACGAGGCGCATTTGGGCGCGCATGCCGCCTCCGATGCCCAGCGTGCCGCTCATCTCGCTAAAGCCGACCTGGTCTCCTCGGCTGTTGTCGAGTTCACGAGCCAGCAGGGCGTGATGGGCGGGTACTACGCCACCGCCGCGGGTGAGGAGCCTGCTGTCGCCGCTGCGATTCGCGATCATTACCGTCCGCGTTTTGCCGGAGACGAGCTGCCCGAAGGTATCGCCGGATGCGTTGTCGCCGTGGCCGACAAGCTCGACACCATCGCGGGCATGTTCGCCATTGGCGAACCGCCCACCGGCTCCAAGGACCCCTTCGCGCTTCGTCGTTCCGCAATCGGCGTGCTGAACATCCTTCGTGATCGTTTGGGCTGCGGCTACGAGGCGATTGTCGAAGCTGCGCTCGATGGGTACTTGGAGCAGGGACTTGCATTCGACAAGGACGAGGTGGAAGCTTCCGTGTGCGCCTTCATTAAGGGTCGCATGGAGCAGATGGTCCGCGATGAGAAGGTCTCCGCCGATACCGTCGCCGCCGTTTCCGCTGGCAGCGTCACTGTGCCTGCGCAGTACTTCCAGCTCGCCCACGCCCTTGAGGACGCCCGTGCCAACGATCGCGAGGCGTTTGACAACCTCGCCACCGCCTATGCCCGCGCCGCCCATCTTGCCGATGCCGTGCTTGGCAGCGAGGTCGATTCCGCGCTGATGGGCGATGCTGAGAGAGTCTTGCTCGAGGCCACGGATGCCACCCAGGCCAACGTCGATGTGGCACGGTCCGCCAAGGACTTCACTGCGGTAATCGCCGCTCTTGCGGCCCTGCGCGAGCCTATCGATGCGTTCTTCGACGAAGTTATGGTCATGGATGAGGATGAGGCCTTGCGTGCAAACCGCCTGCGCCTCCTCAACCGCTTTGAATCGGTCTTCGCCGGCATCGCCAACATCGGCGAGATGGCCCGCAAGTAGCGATTAGCTGGGTCTGATCCCGTCGCTCCGCCCTCGTACCTATCATTCCGTGCTCAAACAGCACTTGCGCGAACTGCGCGCGGAATGATAAGTGCGAGGGCGGAGCTCTGACAATTCACTCTCAATCAATTGTGATTTGATGTGATGATTGAGGTGAAAGCTTTTCGGTACCCCTCCCGGTCCTGGAGGGGCGTAGTTCTTTTGGTGGACTTTTGTCCTGCCGTTGCAAGCCCGTTACAATAAAACGGGATGCGCCGGACCTCTCGAACCGACGTTGGTTATTTAGACCAGTACGATGGGTGCGCCCCATCGTTTTTGTATGAAGCTCAAACGAAAGGAAACAATTCGCTTATGGCAAACAACAAGAAGACCTCTTCTGCCGCGCTCAAGGTCATTCCCCTGGGCGGCCTTGACGGTATTGGCAAGAACATGACCGCCTTCGAGTGCGGTGAGGACATGGTTCTTATCGACGCGGGCCTCATGTTCCCCGACGACAATCAGCCCGGTATCGACCTGGTCCTGCCCGACTACACCTATGTACTCGAGAACGAGCACAAGCTGCGTGGCATCATCGTCACGCACGGCCACGAGGACCATACCGGTGCCCTGCCGTATCTTCTCCAGGACCTCAACACCAAGGTCCCCATCTTCTCGAGCAAGCTCACGCTCGGCTTCATCGAGGGAAAGCTCTCCGAGTTTCGCATCCGCGCGCCCAAGTTCCGTGAGGTCAAGGGCGGCAGCCATGTCAACCTCGGCTGTTTCTCGATCGAGTTCTTCTCAACGACGCACTCCATTCCCGGCGCGCTCGGCGTGTTTCTCAAGACGCCGGCGGGCACCGTGGTGCATACGGGAGACTTCAAGCTCGACCAGACGCCCATCGACGGTGTGACGCCCGACTATGGCGCCATCGCCCGCTTTGGTAAGCAGGGCGTCGATCTGTTGCTGTCCGACTCCACCAACGCCACGGTCCCTGGTTTCACCAAATCCGAGGCGGAGGTCGGCCCCTCGCTGCTGCATATCATCAAGAACGCCAAGGGACGTGTGTTCGTCGCGTCCTTCTCGAGCCATATCCATCGTCTGCAGCAGATTTGCAACGCCGCCAAGAAGTGCAACCGCAAGATCGTGGTCACGGGTCGCTCCATGCTCACGAACACGCGCGTCGCCCGTGAGCTCGGGTACCTAAACGTTGACGAGCACGACCTTGTCGATGCTTTCGACATCAATGGTCTGCCCGAGGATAAGATCGTGGTCATGTGCACCGGCTCCCAGGGCGAGCCGCTCTCGGCGCTTTCCCGCATGGCCAACGGCGAGCACAAGACGCTCTCCATCCATGAGGGCGATACGGTGATCATCTCCGCAACGCCTGTCCCCGGCAATGAGAAGGCCGTTCAACAGGTCGTCAACAGCCTCGCAAAGCTCGGCTGCGACGTGTACGACAAGAGCCGTGCGCTGGTGCATGTCTCCGGCCATGCGAGCCAGGAGGAGCTCAAGCTCATGCTGGCGCTCACCAAGCCCACCTTCTTCATGCCCGTGCACGGTGAGGCCGTGCACCTGCGCGCGCACGCCGCCCTCGGCCAGAAGATGGGCATTCCGTCCAAGAACATCTTCGTCGTCGATAACGGCGATACGCTCGAGATGCGCGATGGCCGCGTCAAGCGCGGGCGCGCCGTCGAGTCCGGCGTCGTGTACGTCGATGGACTCCGCATTGGCGACACCGATCCCATCGTGCTGCGCGACCGTCAGAAACTGGCAAGCGATGGCATGGTCACCGTCGTCGCCATGCTCGATATGAAGCGCAAGAAGATCGGCGATCTCGAGTTCTCTGGACGCGGTGTCTCGTTCCCCATCGATGACCAGTTCTCCGCCGACGCCTCCGCCGCCATCCAGCGCGCGATCGAGAAGGGTTCGTTCAACTTCTCCAGTTCGGGTACGGATGCCATCCGCAAGGCTGTCCGCGACGCGTTATCCAATTTCATCTGGAACAACAATCGCACGCGGCCGATGATCATTCCGGTCGTCATGGAGGTGTAGGTTGCCTCGCGCAAACGCAGCCACGAACAAAAAGGGAGGTGCCGCGGGCAAGCGCGCCGGTGCCAAGCAACCGTCGCGCAACCTTCGCGCGAATGGTTCGAAGGCGGCCGTGCAAGAGCCCGCCTTCGAGCCGTTGATGGATTCATCCGTCGGTCGCGATATCACGGGGATCGTGCTCGCGGTCGTCGCCGTCGTATCCTTCATCGCCGTCGTCTCGCCCTCTTCGGCACCCGTCTCGCACGCAATAGCCAGTTTTTACCACCTCGGTTTCGGCCTTGGTGCCTATGTGCTGCCGTTTGTACTCCTCATGTTCGCCGGCGGTCTATTCTTGCGTGAGAAGACCCCGCTGAATGTGCGCACGCTCGCCGGCGGCGGGCTTATGTTCGTCTGTGTGCTTTCCATGCTTTCGCTTATGGTTCCTGGAACCGATTACGCAACCGCCGGCATGTTCGAGACCGCCGCGCTTATTACGTCCGGTGGCTATCTAGGTGCATTCATCGCCAGCGCGCTTCAAGCCGCGCTCGGCAAGACGATCTCGATGGTGGTCCTGGTCGGCCTCGTCATCGTCGGCCTTGTGATAATTGGGTTCTCCGTGAGTTCCTTTTTCGAGATGGCCGCAGACCGTGCGCGGAGACTCGCCGAGCGCCGTCGTGTGGATGTGAATGACATGCCGTGGGGCGAGGACGCCGAGCACGCCCAGGCCCAGCGTCGCATGCCTTCCTCCCGCGGTGGTGCTGCAGCCGATCAACAAACGCTTTTCGATGATCTCGATACTGCCGAGACCACGTTCTTGGGCGCGCGCGAGACGAGTGTGCTTCGCCCGCCCGTCGATGACGAGGTTGATGAAGACCCCTTCGTCGATGTGAGTGAGCAGGTCGCCGCAGAGCAGGCCAAAACGACGCTCATTCCCGTTCGTGACACGTTCATCGATGAGAAGCGGGACTGCGAACCGGACGCCGCAGCCGATGATGCCTCCGACGCCGTCGATCCCGAAATTCCGCCGTTCGATGCGGCGGATACTCCGAAGGGGCCGGCAATTCCCGAGTTCCTCAGGAACGCCAACGCTTCTGCTGACAGCCCAAAGCAGGCCGCCATGTCTTCCGTGCGTGACGCCTCGGACGATACCGCCACGGCAGAGGGAGAGTTGCAGCTGCCTCCGCTCAGCATGCTGCGCCATAATCCTCATTCCGCATCTTCCGCTTCGTCTGAGGGGGAACTTGAGCAGACTGCCAACTCCCTGCAGTCCACCCTCAACGAGTTCGGCCTTCATTCCCGCGTTGTCGGTTGGATATCGGGCCCTACTGTCACCACCTTCAAGGTGCAGCCCGGTGAGGGAGAACGCGTGAGCCGTATCTCCAATCTCGAGGACGATATCGCGCTGTCGCTCGCCGCCCAATCGGTCCGCATCTTCGCCCCGATTCCCGGCACCTCGCTCGTGGGCATCGAAATTCCCAACGCGAAACGGCAAAACGTCAATCTCGGCGACGTGCTGCCTTACGTCCAGGGTGGTCCGCTCGAGCTCGCGATCGGTAGAGATGCCGAGGGCCAGCCCATCGTGGCCGACCTCGCCAAGATGCCCCATCTGCTCATCGCGGGTACCACGGGCTCTGGTAAGTCCGTGATGATCAACTCCATTATCATGGCCCTGCTCATGCGTAGCTTGCCCGAGGATGTGCGCCTGATCATGGTCGATCCTAAGCGCGTGGAGCTATCCGGCTACAATGGGTTGCCGCACCTGTATGTTCCCGTCGTGACGGAGCCCAAGCAGGCGGCGAGCGCCCTGCAGTGGGCGGTGTCCGAAATGGAGCGGCGCCTCAAGGTGTTTGAGCGCCTGGGGGTCCGCAAGATCTCGACGTTCAATGAGAAGCAAGCGGCGGGAGCATTCGAGCATTACGACAATCCGCCTGCCAAGATGCCTTATCTCGTCATCATCATCGACGAGCTCTCCGATCTCATGATGGTGGCTGGCAAGGACGTCGAGGCTTCGATTGTCCGCATCGCCCAGCTCGGACGCGCGGCGGGTATCCACCTCATCGTCGCCACGCAGCGCCCCAGCTCAAACGTCGTGACGGGCCTCATCAAGGCGAACATCACGAATCGCATCGCGTTCAATGTCGCGACGGGAATCGACAGTCGCGTCATCATCGACCAGATGGGTGCCGAAAAGCTCACCGGTTACGGCGATATGTTGTTCTCCAAGGTTGATTGGGGCAAGCCCAAGCGTATCCAAGGCTGCTTCGTATCGGACGATGAGATCAACAGTGTCGTCGAATTCGTCAAGGAGCAGGGCGCGCCCGACTATCACGAGGAGATCCTCTCTGCAGTCGCCCCGGCGACGATGTCCGGCGGCGGGGGAGGATTTTATAACGAGGCCCCGAGCGAAGATGACCCCCTGCTATGGGATGCGGCACAGATCGTCGTCGAGACCCAGCTCGGCTCGACCTCCGGTCTGCAGCGTCGTCTCAAAGTAGGATATGCCCGTGCTGGGCGCATCATGGATATGCTTGAAGAGAAGGGCATCGTCGGGCCACCCGATGGGTCTAAGCCTCGCGAGGTCCTTTACGACGAGGAGGGGCTTGCGGCTCTTCGCGCCGTCGAGGAACCCTTGAGCGAAGATGAGATTTTTGGAGGGATGTAAATGAGCCGTCATTTCGGCGACATGCTTCTAGAGCGCCGTCGTCAGATGGGCGCCTCAATCCAGCAGGTCTCCAATATCGTAAAAATTCGTCCGCAGATCATAGAGTACTTCGAAACGGAGAATTTCGCCGCCATGCCCCCGCGCGGGTATGCCCAGGGGATGATCTCGAGCTATGCCCGTTATCTCGGTCTCAACCCGCGTGACGTCATCGAGGCGTATTTCGATGCGCTTCATGAGTATGAGCACGGTGGTGGGAGCGTGGGACGTTTCCAGGATGCCGCCGCAGATGCCAGCCCGCGTAGCTCGAACGCATCGGGCAGGTATATGATGGTCAACTCGACGACGACATCGCGTTTTGCACAGCGACCGCCGCAAGCGGGGTATGTGTCCGAGGCCAATTCATCGCATGAACCCCTGTCCTCTTCACGGTTGCGACCGGCCACCAGCCGCCGTCCCTCACCGGATAGGGGATATGACCCCTCGCTTCGTTCTCGCACGAATGGAAGGGAGGGTGCCTACGGGCCCGGTGGCCGTTCGTCCGACGGGATGGCGCCGTGTGGCGGTCGCCGCCCGCGATATGCCGGCGACCCGCGCGATCCGCGCAGGGCGGCATATGGTCAGCAACGCAATCGTTCCGATTCGTATGGCGATCCCCGTCGAGGGAATGGGGCGCGTGGGGGCGGAAGGCCTCCGCGTTCCGGTGGCGCTCCGCACCGCGCCCCCCAGCCTTCATTCGATCCACGCATCCTCTTGGCTGCTGGTGCCATCCTGCTGGTCTTGATCGTTCTTTGCGTGACTCTTCTCCTACGTGGGTGCACGCCCAAGGAAGATGCGAAGGCGGGTTCGAGTGCGCCGAGCACCTCCCAGGTCGATACGGGTCAAGACGACGGCACTGAGGACACGTCCTCTTCTGATTCCAAGGCGGGCGCCTCTCAGGACTCAGAAGGCGGCGACATGACAGATGGCAAAGATTCCGCGAGTAGCGAGCCCACGGAGACGGTCGTGAAGGTCGCGCTCAAGGAAAAGGGCACGGTTGCCTGGGTCGAAGTCAAGCTCGATGGCAAGATCGTCCTCGGCAAGCAGGTCGTTGGCCCCTTTGAGCAGGAGTTCACCGTATCCAGCCAGATCGACATCACCACGGATTCCCCGAGTGACGTTGCCGTTTACAAGAACGGGGAGAAAGTCCGCTACGATACCAAGGTGTCCGGTGTCGGGAAGGTGTCCATCACCGCTCCCCAAACGGATGAATCCGACGAGAAGGTCATCGACAGCGATGGAGACGGCACGCCAGACATGACCGCAGCGGAGGCTAAAGAGGCGGGCATCACCGTTTCCGATGGCAGTTCTTCCAGCGAGTCGCAGTAACCCCGCCCGAACGGGCGCATGAGATAAGGAGCCGCACCATGGCAAAAGATTCCAGCTTCGACGTCGTTTCCGAAGTCAATATGCAGGAGGTCGACAACGCCTTCCAGCAAACCTCACGCGAACTTGCACAACGCTACGATCTGAAGGATTCGGGTGCCACAATCGAGCTTTCCAAGGCCGACAAGCTCTTTACGCTCAACGCACCCGCGGATTTCGTCGCTCGACAGATCATCGATGTGCTTTCGGGCAAGCTCATTAAGCGCGGCGTCGACGTCAAGGCGGTCAAGTGGGATGATCCCCAGGCGGCTTCCGGTGGCTCCGTCCGTCTCCTCGGCCATATCGTCGAGGGAATCGACCAGACGACTGCCAAGAAGATCAACAAAGACATCAAGGACCAGAAGCTCAAGGTCAAGGTCACCATTGAGGCCGATAAACTTCGCGTCTCGAGCGCCTCGAAGGATGCCCTCCAGCAGGTCATCGGCTTTTTGCGCAATCAGGACTATGGCCAGCCGCTTCAGTTCACCAACTATCGTTAGGACCATGTGATGGCTCACGCCTCTATTCTTTACATCACGCTCGGCTGCGCCAAGAACGAAGTCGACACCGACCGTATGCGCTCGCTTTTAAACGGTGCGGGCTACGAGGAGGTGTTCGAGGCCGCAGACGCCGATGCGGTCATCATCAACACGTGCTCGTTCCTCGCCTCGGCCACGTCTGAGAGCATTGAGACCACGTTGGCGCTCGCCGAGGATGTCGCCGATGGCGTCCGCGACACAAGGATCGTCATGTGCGGCTGCGTTCCCTCTCGATACGGCGACGAGCTTCCCGAAGAGCTGCCGGAGGTTGCCGCGTTCGTCCGCACCGATGAGGAGGACGGAATCGTCGCTGTCATGGACGAAGTCCTTGGCATCGAGCGCGATTCGCTTCCGTTCATTCCTACGGTCAAGCGCACGGTGGAGAGCGCCGTCGCCTACGTCAAGATCTCCGATGGCTGCGATCGCTTCTGCAGCTTCTGCGCGATTCCCTATATCCGCGGTCGGTACAACTCTCGTACGGCTGAGAGCATTCTCGCCGAAGTTCGCGACCTCGTTGCGGGCGGTGTGCGCGAGATCGTACTGATTGGCCAGGATACGGGCATCTGGGGGAGCGATTTTACGGGAGAGGTCGAAGGGCCTGCCAACTTGGCCCAGCTCATGGTCGCCGTCGCAGAGGCTGTTCGTCCCCATCATGTTTGGGTGCGCGTGCTCTATCTGCAGCCCGAGGGGATGACGGATGAGCTCGTTGCTGCCATTCGCGATACGCCCGAGATCTTGCCGTACATCGATATTCCCGTGCAGCACTGCAATGCGCGCATTCTGAAGGCGATGCACCGGAGCGGCTCGACGGAAGAGCTTTCCAAGTTGTTCGCAACGCTGCGCTCCCAGATTCCCGGCATGGTCATCCGCACCACAAGCTTGGTCGGCTTCCCTGGTGAGACCGACGAGGAGGCTGAGGAGATGCTCGCCTTCATGGACCGAGAGGGCTTTGATTACACGAGCGTTTTTCCGTATTCGCCCGAGGAAGGTACGCGCGCTGCGAAGATGGAAGGCCAGGTTCCCGAAGACATTAAGCTCGAGCGCACGCAGGCTGCCATGGACCTTGCCGAGTCTCTCGGCTTTGCCGCGACCGCTGCGCGTGTGGGCGAGGTCGCCGAGGTCATCGTCGATGGTATCGAGGAGACCGATGAAGGCCCCGAGCTCATCGGCCACGCGTGGTTCCAGGCCCCCGACTCCGATGGCGCGGTCCATCTCGAGGTGTCCGAGGCTGCCGTGGGCGATATTCTAAAGGTAAGGTTTACCGACAGTTTCTGCTATGAGCTCGTCGGAGAGGTCGTTGAGGAGTAGCGCATGGCCGTAAACGCCAAGGGCAAGGAGATCACGAGCATCTGGACGCCCGCCAATGTCATCACCTGCGTGCGCATCGTGTTCATACCGCTGTTCATGATCGCGAGCGAGGCTTCGTTCAGCGCCATGCAGGGGTCTAACGGTTCCGCCTCGACCGCTGCTGCCACCTGGGCATTTTTCGCGTTCGCTCTATACTTGATTTTGAGTGCCACCGACAAGGTCGACGGCGATTTGGCTCGCAAGCGCGGCGAGGTTACCGATTTCGGTAAGTTCCTCGATCCCATCGCGGACAAGCTCCTCGTGTTCTCCGCGCTTCTTATCTTGCTGGAGCACGGCTTCGTGAATGTGTGGTTCGTCTTCATCATCTTGCTGCGTGAATTCTTGGTCAGCGCCCTTCGTATGGTGGCGAGCGCCAACGGCGAGGTCATCGCAGCGGATAAGCTCGGTAAATGTAAGACCGCCGTTACCATGGTGTCACTGTGCGCCTTCCTGCTTGCCATCGCTCTGACGTTCTGGACCTCTCCGGCTGGTGTTTCGCAGGTCGCCCTCATAGTCCAGATTGTTGCCAGGGCTACAATGGTAGCTGCCGTGGTACTCACCGTCGTTTCGGGTGCCCAGTACTTCTGGAACGCCCGCCACGTGATTTTCCGCGTGTAGGACTGCTGTCTAAGATTTGATGTGATTCGCCCTGTGCCCTCTTGTGGGCGCGGGGCGAATCACATGAGCGGTCCTTTGTCATCGAAAGGAAGGGTCATGGATAGACTCACGCTGGATCGAGAAATCGTCGACCGTGCTCAAGAATTGGTTGAGAAGGCGACCGCGCGGGGTGTGACGGTCGCGACGGCCGAGTCGTGCACGGCGGGCATGGTCGCCTCGAGCATCGCGGGGATACCCGGTGCCAGCACCGTGCTTCGCGGTGGCGCGGTCACGTATTGCGATGAGGTCAAGCATCGCGTGTTGGGCGTTCCCTGCGAGGTGCTCAAGGAGTTCACGGCCGTGAGCGAACCGTGCGCCCGCGCGATGGCGGAAGGTGCCCGGTCCCTTTTCGATGCGGATATTGCTGTCAGCCTTACGGGGTATGCCGGCCCCGGTGGGGGAACCGAGGACGACCCCGCCGGTACCGTATATATCGGAGTATGCGATCGCGGGGCGACACGCTGTGTGCGCTGTTCGTTCGAGGGCGACCGCAATGAGGTACGCGCACGTGCCGCGCTGTTTGCGCTGGATGAGTTGATCAACTGCTGCTCGTATATGTGAATTACGAGGTCTTTTGACTGCCCATAGCCTCGAGTTGACGTCTGGTCGCGCTGCCCTACCTGCCGTTGTGAGAAGTCACGCCATTTCGTGTCAGGCCGCAGTCGGAACATGCCCTGCGATCTGTCGGATGCACCGCATATGATTTCCTCAGATGGTATTGACCACGAACATCCGTTCGCGTACTATCAAACCATACAACATCAAGGAGGATCAATGGCCAAGAACTCAGGGCCGGCGCGCGTGATCCACGAGCGCACCACGGGCAAAGAGCGTGAGAAGATGATCGAGGTCACCAAGGCTGAGATCGTGAAAAAATTTGGAGATGGCTCCATTATGCGGTATGGGGACGGGGGTCCCGAACTCGAGGTGGAGGCGATCCCGACGGGTGCCCTCGCGCTCGATGCCGCTTTGGGCATCGGAGGCGTTCCGCGCGGACGCATCGTGGAGATATACGGTCCCGAATCTTCCGGTAAGACCACGCTATCCCTTGAGATTCTCGCCGAAGCGCAGGCGATGGGCGGCGTTGCCGCGTTCATCGACGCCGAGCACGCTCTCGATCCCACGTACGCCGCGCGCATCGGCGTCGATATCGACGAGGTTCTGATATCTCAGCCCGATACGGGCGAGCAGGCACTTGAAATCTGCGACATGCTCGTTCGCTCGGGTGCGATCGACGTCGTGGTTATCGACTCCGTCGCCGCGCTCGTGCCGCGTGCCGAGATCGAGGGCGAGATCGGTGAGACCACGGTTGGCTTGCAAGCGCGTCTGATGAGCCAGGCTCTGCGTAAGCTCGCAGGCTCCCTTGCGAAGTCGAACACGACGTGCATCTTCATCAATCAGTTGCGCGAGAAAATCGGCGTCATGTTTGGTAATCCTGAGACGACGACGGGTGGTCGCGCGCTCAAGTTCTTCTCGAGTGTTCGCATCGATATCCGTCGTATCGAGAGTATCAAGGTCAAAGATGAGATCGTGGGCAACCGTGTGCGTGCCAAGGTCGTGAAGAACAAGGTCGCCGCGCCGTTCCGCACCGCCGAGTTCGACATCATGTATGGAACCGGCATCTCCAAAGAGGGCTCCGTTTTGGATATGGCGGTCCAATATGAGATCGTCAGCAAGTCAGGTGCCTGGTATACCTATGATGGCGATCGTCTGGGTCAAGGCCGCGAAGCCGCAAAAGATAAGCTCCGCAAGAACCCTGAGCTCATGAATGAGCTCGATCATAAGGTTCGCGTTATGTGCGGTCTCGAGTTTGAGGATGAGCCCGTGGGTACGATTGTCGAGCAGGACGGGGATGTCCAAGTCGCCCCTGAGACTTTGTAGCGCCCCCATATGTCATTGCTCATGTCCGAAATCGAGGTGCGCCTTCCCGATCGAAAGCGCGCCTCGAGTTCGTTTTCACCAAGAAAGCCCATGGCGGAAGTGCATTGCCATATGGAGAATGGGAGCACGCGTGAGATTGTCGTCCCCGTTCGCGTGGGTCGGATTCTCATGGGTGATCCCATTGCGCTTCCCCTTGAGGAAGACCAAGCCTTCGATGCCATCCACGATCTTGAGCGGCGCGTCTGCTTTACGCTCATGACCGAAATGCTCTCGCGTCGTGATTACGCCTCGGGCGAGCTGCACGACAAGCTGAAACTCTACGGGTATCGGGATGAGGAGATCAACGCATGCATCGAGCGGGCCTCTCGGCTCAGGTTCATCAATGACGCCCGCTTCGCTACTTATTTCATTGAGGAGCGAAAGCGGCGCGGGTGGGGGAGGTCCAAGATAGAACGAGAGCTTTCGCTCCGTGGTGTTTCGCGCGATGATATCCCTGGCTACCCCGACGAGTTCTTTTCCGAAGAGGACGATGTCGAGCGCGCCCTCGGGCTTTTGGAACGCAAAACCATACCCGAAGCGCGTGCCTTCGAAAAGCTCGTTCGGCACCTCATGGGTAAGGGCTTCTCCTACTCCGTCGCCGCCTGCGCCGCTCGTCTGCGAATGGATGCCGAAGACTGAGCACGCTTTTGACAATTCCCCTGCTTCAACGTAGGATAGATACGTCATTTGTTTGCTATGCGCTCATCCTCGGTGATGAGATTGACGATATCTTCTATCGGAACGATTTCATATCCCCTTTGGTGGACCATATCCTGCAAATGTCCCGCGTCGTGCTTTTGCCGGCGTTGGTTTTCGCACTTGAATCACTTTAAGGAGTCGTCATGCCCGTTGAGTCCATACTCGTCGGCGCCGTCTGCCTTATTCTTGGTGTCGTTGTGGCCGTCATGGTCATGCGCAACTCCAAGAACGGCAGCGTTCGCGAGGCAGAGTCAAAGATCCAGAGCGCGCACAGCGAGGCCGAGCAGGTCGTCGCCGATGCCAAGCGCACCGCCGAGACCCTCAAGAAAGAGGCCCTGCTCGAAGCCAAGGAGGAGATCCTCCAGAGCAAGCAGGCCGCCGAGGCAGAGGACGCCCAGCGCAAAAAGGAGATTCGCGTTCTGGAAAACCGCGTAATGCAGCGTGAGGAGTCCCTTGATCGGCGCAACGACGCCCTCGACAAGCGCGAGCATCAGCTTTCCAGCCAGCAGGGCCAAATCGACAAGCGCTCCCGTGAGCTTGAGGAACTCTTCGCTCGCCAGACAAGTGAGCTTGAGCGTATCTCGGAGCTCACGCGCGATGACGCGCATGCCGAGCTGCTCGACAAGGTCCGCGGCGAGGTCACGCATGAGGCCGCTACGATCATTCGCGAGTCCGAGCAGAAGGTCAAGGCCGAGTGCCATAAGACCGCTCAGGAAATCATTTCTCTCGCCATCCAGCGTTGCGCTTCCGACCACACCGCAGAGGTGACGGTCACGTCTGTGCACATTCCCTCTGATGACCTCAAGGGCCGCATCATTGGCCGCGAGGGCCGCAATATCCGTACGTTCGAGCAGGTGTCCGGCGTCAATCTCGTCATTGACGATACGCCTGAAACCGTCGTACTCTCCAGCTTCGATCCCGTTCGTCGTGAGACGGCACGCGTGGCACTGGAGAATCTCATCGCCGATGGCCGCATTCATCCGGCCCGTATCGAGGAGATGTACCAGAAAGCCGCAGACCTCGTTCAGCAGCGTGTGCGCGAGGCAGGCGAGCAGGCTGCCTTCGACATGGGCATTCACGACCTGCATCCCGAGATCGTCAAGACGCTCGGTGCCCTTCGCTACCGCACGTCCTTTGGACAAAACGTGCTGCGCCATTCGCTCGAGGTCGCCGATCTGTGCGCCATCATGGCCGCAGAACTCGGCGTCGATGTCCTGACCGCTAAGCGTGCCGGCCTGTTGCACGACCTGGGCAAAGCCATCGACCACGAGGTTGAGGGCCCGCACGCGGTTATCGGCGCCGAGCTCGCGCGCCGTTACGGCGAGAAGCCCGCGATCGTCCACGCCATCGAGGCACATCATGGCGATACCGATCCCAATACGGTCCTCGACGTCCTCGTTCAGGCAGGTGACGCCATTTCGGCGTCTCGCCCTGGGGCACGCCGTGAATCCGCTGAGAACTACATCAAGCGTCTTGAGAAGCTGGAGGAGATCGCCAACTCTCATGACGGCGTCGAGCGCACTTACGCCATGCAGGCGGGCCGCGAGGTCCACGTCATGGTCCAGCCCGACAAGGTCTCCGACGCCGAATCGACTGTCTTGGCTCACGACATCGCCCAGCAGATCGAAGAGGAGATGGAGTATCCCGGCCAGGTTCGCGTTGTCGTGATCCGCGAGAGCCGCGCCATCGATATCGCCAAGTAGGCTGAACCTTATGGCAGACGGTAACGACCTCATCTCATTTATCGCCTCCATGTCGGGAGAGGGCAATCTTCGTGTTGAGGAGAATCTCGGTGATGGCTTCGTGCGCCTGCGGGTTTCCGAAGCGGAGCGTCGCCAGGCGAAGCACGATATCCAGCATGTTGAGGACATCGTCGTCGAGATGCTTCGCAATGCCCGTGATGCAGGTGCCAAGTCGATTTACGTCGCTACTATGAAGGAGGAGGGTGCTCGCACCCTCCTTTTCCTCGACGATGGTTCCGGTGTCCCCACTGAGATGCGGGAACGAATCTTCGACGCTCGCGTCACGTCAAAGCTCGAGTCCATGAAAATGGACCGATGGGGCGTTCATGGTCGCGGTATGGCCCTCTTCTCCATTCGCCAGAACACCCGGTCTTCCCGCGTGGTTGCTTCCGGAGTGAACCTCGGATCCTCCTTCTGCATTGTCGCCGATACCAACACGCTTCCCGAGCGCGCCGATCAGTCGACATGGCCCCAGACCGCAAAAGACGAGCAAGGTGTCCTTGCATGTGTGCGTGGCCCCCACAACATCGCCCGCGCGGTTTGCGAGTTCGCCTGTGAAGAGTTACACGACTGCGATGTCTATCTTGGCTCTCCGACTGAGATCGCCGCGACGCTGTACGCCCACGCACTTTCGCGCGTGGATACTACGCGACTTCTCTTCATCGATTCCGAGGATCGTCTCCCGGTCGTTGACCGGTTGGCCTGTGCCGCCGACGCGTCAGATTTCATACGTATCGCAGCATCTGTTGGCATCGAGATCTCCGAGCGAACTGCTCATCGCATTCTCGGCGGCTCGATCCCCTCTCTTCGTAGCGTCGCTTCGCGCCTATTACGTGAGAAGACGGACTCCGCTCACACTCCGGCACCGGTCGATCTTGCTCGCGACAGGCGAGGCCTTAAAATCGCCCAGGATGACCTTGCCTCATTCTCGCGCAGCATGGAGAGGGAGTTCTCGGAACTCGCGTCTCGCTATTACCTCACGCTCGTACACGATCCCAAGATCCGGGTTACGCGCGATCGCATTACCGTCACCTTCGATATCGGCAAGGATGAGACCTGACGGTCCACCTGCTTGCCCTTCGTCCTGCCCTGCGGTATCTTTGCAATCAATCTGACTAAATGCACTTTATACGCTGGAGAAACGCACATGGAATTCCTCAAGGTCTCGAGTAAGTCGTCACCCGCCTCGGTTGCGGGTGCCATTGCGGGCATGGTTAAAGATGGCGTTCCCGTCAATATGCAATGCGTCGGAGCGGGCGCCGTCAACCAGGCTATCAAGGCCATGGCAATCGCGCGGGGCTTTTTGATACCTACGGGTTTTGACATCTCCTGTGCCCCCGTTTTCTCCGACATCCTCATCAACGGTGAATCCCGCACGGCCATCAGGCTCTCCGTGTATGTGCATCACATCTCGATCTCCAACGCCGACGCGTTCGATTTCTCCGACGATTGTAAGCAGGTTTGCTCATGACTGACCTCTCCATCCTCTCCGGTAAGACGTATTTCATCCGCACCTTCGGCTGTCAGATGAACCTCCATGACTCCGAGCGCGTGGGCGGGCTGCTCGACTCGCTCGGCTGCCTTCAGGCGAGCGGACCCGAGGATGCCGATATCGTCATTTTCATGACGTGTTGCGTGCGCGAGGCGGCGGATACGCGTCTGTACGGCCAGTGCTCCTCTTGCAAGAGCCTTCCTAAGTCGCCGAGCGGGCATCGTGTGGTCGCGGTGGGCGGCTGCATCGCCCAGCGTGATGGCGAGGGTCTTCTCACCAATCTCGATAACGTCGACGTCATCTTCGGAACCCATTCAATCGCTCATGTGGGCGAACTTCTCGCTGACGCTTTTATTGACGGTTCCCGCCATGTCCGCGTTGAGGAAATCGACACGGGCTCTGCCACCGATATGCCCTGGCATCGCGAGACTGCCTATCATGCGTGGGTTCCCATCATGACAGGCTGTAACAATTTCTGCAGTTATTGCATCGTTCCTTATGTGCGCGGGCGCGAGAAGAGCCGTCCGATGGACGAAGTCGTCGATGAAGTCACCGGTCTGGTGCGTCAAGGGGTGCGTTCGGTGACCCTGCTGGGGCAAAACGTTAACTCCTATGGACGCGACCAAGGTTCCGCGCCGCGCTTTGCCGAACTTCTCCGTCGTGTGGGTGACACGGGCATTGAGCGTATCTATTTCACCTCATCGCATCCCAAGGATTTGCTGCCCGAGACCATCGATGCGATGGCGGAGGTTCCCGCCGTCATGCCGCAGCTGCACCTTGCCGTGCAGTCCGGTTCCTCGCGCATACTCAAGCTCATGAATAGGAAGTACACGCGTGAGCAATATCTCGACCTCGTGCATCGCGTGCGCGATCGTATTCCCCATATCGCGCTTACAACCGATATCATCGTCGGATTCCCCGGTGAGACTGATGAAGATTTCGAGCAAACGGTAACGCTCGTGGATGAGGCCCGGTTTGCGCAAGCCTTCACCTTCATCTACTCCAAACGCGATGGCACGCCCGCCGCCAAGATCGTTGACCCCACGCCGAGGTCCGTTATCCAGAAGCGTTTCGATCGTCTGGTCAAGCATGTCGAGCGTACCGCGTTCGAGTATAACCAGCATGCACTCGACACCACGGTTCCCATGTTGATAGAGGGAACTTCGAAGAAGAACGATCGCGTTTTGCAGGGCAAGAGTCCCTGGAACCAAACGGTTCACTGCCCCGTTCCAGATGGCGTCGATCCGCGTGAACTCGTCGGTAAAGTGCTCGACGTTCACATCGATGTGGCACGCACCTGGTATCTTTCCGGGTTGTCCACGAGCGAGCCACGATGAGCCCCATCATTGCCATCACCGGGCCCACGGCGGTGGGGAAGAGCGCCGTTGCCGACCGCGTTGCTCGTGCCCTGCACACCGAGGTCCTTTCTGCCGATGCCATGCAGGTGTATCGCAACATGGATATCGGTACGGCCAAGACGCCCGTATCGGAGCGATTGGTTCCCCTCCGCCTCATCGACCTCGTTGGCGCGAGTGAATCATATTCCGCTGCGCTGTATCAACGCGACGCTCGCGCAGAGATAGCACGGCTTCAGGAGGACGGACGCACTCCGGTTTTTTGCGGAGGCACCGGGCTGTATTTGAGGGCGGCTCTCGACGTCATGGAGTTTCCCAAAGGAAAGATCGACGATGACCGCCGCGCCTCCTACCTTGCCCTTCATGAGGAGCTGGGAGACGAGGGCCTCCACGCTCTTTTGTTTCGCCGTGACCCAAAGAGCGCCGCGGTGATTCATCCGCACAACGTCAAGCGCGTGATTCGCGCACTTGAAATGGCGGACGAGGGAGTTTCCTATGCTGAGAAGGCATCTGGCTTTTCGCACCCCCGTGAAGCATTTCCCCACGTCACATATGCACTCTCCATGGATCGCGAGCGCTTATACGAACGCATCGATCGCCGCGTCGATCTTATGATGGAACAAGGCCTTCTTGCTGAGGTTGAGCGGCTTTTGGAGGAGGGGGCGCGCGAATCCCTTACGTCGCGTCAAGCGATCGGTTATAAGGAAATCATCGATTACATCGATGGCGCGTGCACTCTGGATGAGGCAATTGATCTTATCAAACGTCGTTCACGCAGGTACGCCAAGCGTCAACTCGCTTGGTGTCGCCGTGATGTGCGCATGCGTTGGATCGACATGGACGAGCGGGGACTTGCGGGTGCCGTTGAATTCATTCTCTCGGAGGCAATGCACGGATGAGCCGTTTTGATCCTGTCTCCACGGCTCCTGTTCCTGAGCGTGCGATCCTCATGGGAGTCGATTGGCGTGATAACGCCTGGCCCATCGATAGGTCGCTCGACGAACTGGAGCGTCTTGCGGATACCGCGGGCGCCACGGTCGTCGCGCGCTTGACCCAAAAGCTCGATCGGCCGATTCCCAAATCGTATATCGGATCTGGGAAAGTGGAGGAGCTTCGCGGATTCGTCAACCGCCTCGATGCCGATGTCGTCATCTTCGACGATGACTTGAGTCCATCTCAGCAATCATATCTGGAACGTGCCCTTGGTGAACCCGTCAAGATCATCGACCGCACGGCCT
Organism: uncultured Collinsella sp.; assembly: GCF_959026545.1. NCBI lineage: Bacteria > Bacillati > Actinomycetota > Coriobacteriia > Coriobacteriales > Coriobacteriaceae > Collinsella > uncultured Collinsella sp. The sequence continues at coordinate 101,163 of NZ_CAUFLV010000004.1, read as the reverse complement.
TGATCCTCGACATCTTCGGCCTCCATGCCAGAACGCGTGAGGGACGCTTGCAAGTGCAACTTGCCCAGCTCCAGTATCTGCTCCCACGTCTTCGCGGCATGTGGAGCCATCTTGCCAAGGAGCAGACCCGTGGCGGCATCGGTAGCCGCTTTGGTCAGGGCGAGACCCAGCTCGAGGTCGATCGTCGCATGATTCGCAATCGCATCTCCGCGCTTCGCCATGAGCTCAAGGAGCTTGAAAAACGCCGAGCGGTTCAATCAAAGTGGCGAGCGAACTCTCCTGCTTTCCGGGTGGCTCTTGCCGGATACACGAATGCCGGAAAGTCGACCGTGCTGAATCGTCTGACGGGCTCTGATGTGCTTGCCCAGGATAAGCTGTTCGCGACGCTCGATCCAACGACGCGTTCATATGAACTTCCCGGTGGGCGCGCCATTACGATCACCGACACCGTGGGATTTATCCAAAAACTCCCACATGGACTCGTTGAGGCTTTCAAATCGACTTTATCGGAGGTTCGCGACTCCGATCTCATCCTTAAAGTCGTTGACATCTCAGATGATGACCGCCACCGGCAAATCGATGCGGTCGAGCATGTTCTTAGAGAGGTTGGAGCGGGAGCATGTTCCGCGGTAACGGTGTTCAACAAGATCGATCTGCTCGATTCCGATCATATCGAAGCGTTGAAGAGGCGTTTCCCCGATGCGGTGTTCTTCTCCGCGCTCACGGGCGAAGGTTTGCAGGACCTGCAAACGAGAATCGCACGTGAGGCCGCTGCATCTGATGCTCTCGTCTCATGTGAGATTCCATATCGCGAGGGCGCCTTAATTGCCGCGATCCGCAAGCAGGGGCAGGTGCTTTCGGAGGCTTTTTTCGATGATCATGTCAGCATGGTCTGCCGTGTTCCCGCACGTATCGCGGCGCGTCTACAGCCATTTCGAACGGAATAGCATCGTGCTATCGTTTGACGGTCGATCTCACTGAAACACAGTCTCCAACACCATCAGCAGCAGCACTTGGTGCGTTGCATAGATGATCAACGAATGCCTTCCCATCCATGCCAATATCGGGATATGTTCACGGTGTATCCAATTTGGGTACGTACGGCCTTTTTGTTGCCAAGACCATGCCAACGTCGCACTCGCCGTGTAGAGCAGGCTAAACGGTATGAGGGGATAAATATGATGACGGCACCGCGAAGCTCGTCGAAGCACGCGTTCACCAACGCTTGCACTACGATTATTCTCATGATGCGACGGCTCGTTCTGCATCATGGCGCATGCGATGTCTAGAATCGACGCATGAGCGCGACGACTTTACCCAAGATGGTGGGGTTGTCGGCGTAGATGGGTTCCATGGAATCGTTTTCCGGCTGTAGACGCACGCGCCCACGTTCCTTGTAGAACGTCTTGACGGTCGCTTCCCCGTCGATCATGGCGACGACTATTTCCCCGTTCATGGCGCTTTTTTGCTCACGCACCACGATGTAGTCCCCGTTGTAGATGCCAACGTTGATCATAGAATCACCGTGGACCTCAAGGATGAAGGAGCACGAATCGGTCGCGATCTCCGTGGGAAGGGTGAAGGTGTCCTCGACGTTTTGCTCGGCCAGAATGGGCAGCCCAGCGGCGACGCGACCCACGAGCGGCAGTGAAACCGTACCGCGCGTGGTGACTTCCTTGACCTCATCGAGCTTGACCGACGACCCGTCCGAGTTGAACACCTCGAGGGCGCGCGGCTTTGTCGCGTCGCGCTTGATGAGCCCGAGATCTTCAAGCGCGCTCAAATGGGCATGAACGGTGGAAGGGGAGGAGAGGCCGACGGCGGCGGCCATCTCTCGAACGCTCGGGGGATAGCCCTTCTCCTTTTGATATGAACGGATGAAGTCGTAGATCTGCTGCTGACGCTTCGTGATCTTGCGGGCCATAACCGCTCCTCTCAATACAAACATCTGTTCGCATTTCTCTTGACAAGAACAACTGTTCGAAGATAATAATACACGAACACTCGTTCTTGTGCCAGAAGTTTTGTCCGCACGGCTCGATATAACCAAAGGCGACAAGATGCAGAGCGGGAGGAGCGAATATGACTTCCACATCGTTTACCTACGGATCCCTGGCCCTCACGTTGGACCGACCCTCCACACCAGCCTTAAGCGTCGTCTCTGGCGGCGTGTCGACTGTTTCACACATCCAGCCCGGTCACTTCCAAGTTGCCGCACCCGATGTCTATGCGCGGGATCGTCCGGCACCTTCATCGCGGTCTCGCTTTATCCTCTTCGGCGTCGCGTCATTGGTCTTGATCGTAGCGTGTGCTTCCATCCTGTCCACAGTTTTCCAGGCTCGGAATGCGAGTCATGCGGCCTTCGTCGACACGCTGACGTCTAAAAATGTAACGGTCTCTGCCGGAGAGTCATTGTGGAGCATCGCGGAGGACAACCCCGTGGATGGGCTCGCAATCGAAGAAGCCGTTGAGGTCATGAGGGACTGGAACGGACTTACCAGCGCTTCGCTTCACCCTGGCATGGAGTTGGTCGTTCCCTCTGCAGGCTAGAACTATTACAACTCACCATATCTTGTGTTTCTAGCATTACTGCCCTCAACGCGTGGTATCCTAGCGAAGTTGTCGGATGTGAGGGGAGACGATGCCATGCGGTGTCCGAAGTGCGGCCATGATGACACGCGTGTGATAGATTCGCGTATGCAGGATTCCTCGAACGCCATCAAACGTCGTCGTGAATGCCGATCGTGCGGATACCGGTTCACCACATTCGAACGATGCGAGGACCCCATCGAGGTGCTGAAGAGCGATGGAACCACGCAGCCTTTCGACCGCAATAAGCTGCTCGTGGGACTTATGCGCGCAACTTCCAAACGCGACATCGATCTCACGCAGCTCAACGCGCTCATTGATGACATCGAACTGGAACTGAGGGGCGGGGCGCGTTCGGCTGTCAGCTCCCATGATATTGGCGATATGGTCCTCAAGCGCCTCGAGAAGATCGATAAGGTCGCCTACATCCGATTCGCGTCCGTGTATCGTGACTTCCAAGACATCGATGAGTTCCTATCCGAACTCGATAAGCTGAGGTGATTACATGTCCATGTTGAACGTGAACGTCAAGCGCCTGGATCCAACCGTCGAGTTACCCGCTTATGCATATGAGGGTGATGCGGGCTTGGACCTGCGTGCCAATGAGAGCGTCGACATCGCGCCCTTCGAGCGCGTCCTCATCCCCACTGGCCTTGCCATCTCAATTCCGGATGGGTACGCCGGGTTTGTTCAGCCCAGGAGCGGTATGGCTCTCAAGCGCGGTCTCACTATCGCCAACACCCCGGGGCTCATTGATGCCCACTATCGCGGTGAACTTAAGGTCATCGCCGTGAACCTTGATTCCCAGCAGACCATTCACATCGAGCGGGGAGAGCGTATCGCCCAGCTCGTCATCCAGCAGGTGCCCGTCGTGCACCTTACAGAGGTCGACGAACTCGACGAGACCGATCGCGGTAGCGGCGGTTTCGGGTCGAGCGGTTCGAAATAGTCGGTCCAGTCGTATAGGGGGAATTATCTATGGACCAGTTTTTCAAGTTGGGGGAGCGCAAGTCCGACGTGGCCACTGAGCTGCGTGCGGGACTGACCACGTTCCTGGCGATGTCTTACATCATCGTCGTGAACCCGCTCATCCTCTCCGCCGGTGGCGTTCCCGTCGCCGCCGCGGTGACCGCCACGTGCATCGGTGCCGCGGTCATGACGATCGCGATGGGCCTCATCGCGAACCGTCCGCTCGCCTGCGCCTCGGGCATGGGCATCAACTCCATCGTCGCGTACACGCTCTGCGGAGCCATGGGACTCGGTTGGCAGACTGCCATGGCTATCATCTTCATCGAGGGTATCGCCATCTTGCTGCTCGTGCTGTGCGGTCTCCGCGAGGCCATCATGGATGCCATTCCCGTGTCCCTGCGTCACGGCATCTCTATCGGCCTCGGCCTCTTCATCGCGATGATCGGCCTTAAGGATGGCGGCATCATCGTCGCCAACGAGGCCACCATGGTCGCCCTCGGCAAGGTGACCGACCCGGTCTTCCTCGTCGGCCTCATCTCCATCGTCGCCACCGTCGTCCTCTCTTCCATGAACGTGAAGGGCGCCTTGCTGTGGGGCATCGTCATCGCTTCCGTCCTCGGCATTCCGCTCGGCGTGACCGCTGCTCCCTCGAGCATCGTCGCTCCGCTCGATTTCTCCACCTTCGGCGCCCCGTTCATGGCGGACGCCGATGGCGTCATGGGCGTCGTCAAGGCCCTCACCACTCCCGCCTTGCTCCTCTTTGCCTTCTCGCTCATGATGAGCGACTTCTTCGACACCATGGGCACCGCCATGGCCGTTGCCAAGCAGGGCGAGTTCCTCACCGAGGATGGCAAGGTTGAGGACATCAAGCCCATCCTCATCGTCGACTCCGTGGCTGCAGCTGCGGGTGGCGTGTTCGGCGCATCTTCCATCACCACGTTCGTTGAGTCTGCCTCCGGCGCTGCCGACGGCGGTCGCTCCGGACTTACTTCCGTGACGGCAGGCGTTCTCTTCCTGCTCGCCGCATTCTTCTCCCCGGTTATCAGCTGCATCAGCTCCGCCGCCACCTGTGGCGCCCTCGTGTACGTCGGCTTTTTGATGATGAGCGAGGTCACCGAGGTCGACTGGTCGGACATCCTCGAGGGCTTCCCGACCTTCATGATCATCGTCGGTATCCCGTTCACCTATTCGATTTCCAACGGCATCGGTCTTGGCTTCATCGCCTACGTGGTCGTTGCTGCCGTGACGGGCAACCTCAAGAAGATTCGTCCGCTCATGTGGGTCGCCGCCGCCGCGTTCCTTGCGTACTTCCTGCTCGTGTAGAAATGCGGTAAGCACGTAGAAGGCTTTATGCGTCAATACAAGATGCCCTCGCGGTCATTTGTCCGCGAGGGCATCTTTCTACCGTATATGCGCGGGTTTTCCACCCCAGTAGAATTCAGCGAAATGTTGCTCGCGATCACACGGCACGCCGACCAGCCGCATCGTGCTGCAAACGATGTCCTGTGCGGCATTGGGACGGCGGAGTGCGCCAGCGTTGACGAGGAGACCGTGGAGCGCCTCTGAATTATCATGGAGATGCCTCAACTGCATGATGAGCTCGCGTGAGGTGGTAGCATGCATGCTCGCGCCGAAAGACGTGAGCATCGTCGTGTTCGCCTTCTCCTGCCCATACGATTTTCCAAGCAAGATCATCGGCAGCTCGGCGCACAGACACTCCGTCACGGTAAGTCCGCCGGACTTGAGAATCGCCAGATCGCAGGTCCGCATGAGGGCCGCCATGTCGTCCACGTAATCGAGTACGGTGACGTTGGGAAGCTTCATGCCCTCGAACACAGAGCGCAGGTGCTTCGCGTATGCAATGTCCTTACCCGGCAGGAACACGAAGTGCATACTCTCGAAGCTGCGCAGGTAGGGAAGCGTCTCCTCCATGGCCGCCCGGAATCGCACATACGGCTGGGGTAGGGCGGCACCTGCCATGACCAGCACCAAGGTCTTGTCGCTTGGCACCCCGAACGTCTCGCAATCGTGCTCACGATCGCGTGGATCGCTGAATCCCGGTCTGATGGGTATACCCGTGACCTCAATGCAGCGCTCGGGCACCTTTCGTGGGCGGAGCGTCTCCGCCATGAACTCGGTCGCGACGCAAAAGAGGTCGGTTTCCTTGTGTGGCCACCAACCCTCTATCTCGTAATCGGTGGGGACGCAGACGACGGGAAACTCCACACCTGTCATCATGCGGGCTCCAACGGCGGTATTTGCGGCGGTGATGTGTGTGCAAATGACGGCAAGGGGTCGCTTCTCAGTCACATAGTCGTTAAATGAGTGGAACATGATTCTGGACCACGCCGATCCACCGCCCCAGAGCAATCTGCCCGTGAGCGTATAGCGCCACGTAACATCGTAGATGGGCCTCGTGGCGCCCGTGAACGCCGCCGCAGTTTTGTTACCGTCGAATTTGATGCGCCCAAAATCGAGTACGTCGAGGACATCAACTTCAACATCATCGGGTACGCCATGTGCACCCCGCATGTTTTCCACCGCCTGTGCGATTGCCATGGCTGCCGCGCGATGTCCGGAACCTACCGAGGCATGCATAATGGTAATAACGGGCCGTGGGGCTTCGCTTGCCGGTGATACCGTCCCCCGGGAATTGAGCGGCACGTTATCGCCAAGATTGTCGAGGCGTTCAGTTGTCATGTGGGCGTCTCCCTGGTTGCTTGCTAACAGCATTGTACGTCCCGCCCTGCAAGAGCTCGGCGCAATCGGGTAAGAGCAAAGAAACGACGTACCGAAAGGATGTACCGGCTATGGATTCCACGAAAGACCTCATCATCGTCGGTGGAGGTCCCGCAGGCTATTCCGCTGCCCTCTACGCCGCACGAGCCAGCCTAGACGTTCTGGTTGTCGAGCATGGGATGGCTGGCGGACAGATTGCCACCTCAGATATCATTGACAACTACCCCGGATTAGGCAGTTGCTCGGGGGCCGAACTTGGCCAGAAGATGCAGGAACACGCCGAGCATGCAGGCGCTCAGTCCACGTACGGATCGGTCTCGTCGATCGACCGCGAAGATGACATGTTCATCGTCAACACCGATATGGAGCAGCTCGAAGCCCCTGCGCTTATCGTGGCGACCGGAGCTACGCCCCGACTTGGAGGCTTCGTAGGTGAGGATGAGTTCCGCGGAAGGGGAGTATCGTATTGCGCCACCTGTGATGGAATGTTCTATCGCGGAAAGCACGTCTTTATCATCGGTGGCGGCAATTCCGCTGTTGAGGAGGCAATGTATCTCTCCAATATCGCCGAGCACGTTGAACTTGTCGTGAGACGCGATGTGTTCCGGGCTCCACGGGGCATGGTAGAGCGACTTCTCACGCGTGACAACATTACCATTAGGTACCAAACTAGTATTATCGAAGTGAGCGGTTCGACGTTTATCAACCGCATCGTATTGAGAGACAATGCCACGGGAGAGACGCACGCCGAGATGTTCGACGAAGGCTCGGTTGGCATATTTGTCGCCGTCGGCCATGATCCGGCTACCCAAATCGTAGCTCCCTATGTTGACCTTGGTTCAGACGGTGGCGTCGTTACCGATGAATCAATGGCAACGAAGACTCCCGGATTATTCTGCGCTGGCGATATGCGTTCCAAGTCCTTGCGACAGGTCATCACCGCGGCGGCTGACGGTGCCATTGCGGCCATGTCCGCCTATGCTTACCTCGAGGAGTCTGGCAGGATCTAATCGGGTTTGGTCGTAATGGTGTGTCTCTCGGTCTGAGTATGTGATACATTATTCAGAATTACGATAATATATATTATGTAAAGTAGATGACGATCTAAATATAGAACCCCCGCGCGTTGCGGGGGTTCTCGCTTTCGTCTGTTGATGATGTCAAAGACGGTGCGCCCATTCGTACCCAATGATTAGGCCGGTCTTTTCGGCGTAGTACGAACATAGGCCGCCACAGGGTAAGACGAACACCTCGGCATGAGGCCACTCGGTAACAATCGCATCCTTGAGTGCCGAGGCACCGTCCTCATTGAAAACATGGTCGATATAGACCATGCCGCCACGATACCCATCAGCACGCATGGTTTCGATGATCTTGCGGTACGTTTTCTTGTCACCACGCGTTGGTGCTACGACCTTGATCGTCCCCTGAGCACTCGCAGTACCGAGCATGCGGATGGAAAGACCGCTGGCGAGGGCTCCGACGACTTTGGGCATGCGTCCATTTTTCGTGAGATTCTCGTAACTGCTCAGCGAAAAGAGCACCTGAGAGCTTGCCTGTAGCTGTTCAGCATACGATACTGCCTGGTCAAATGTAGCATCAGGATTATTCGTTAGGTACCTATCTAGAAGTTGAACGATAAGCTCGAGCTTTCCTCCGGCAGCCTTTGAGTCGAGAACGAAGATGTTCTTCCCAGCGATTTGACCATCATGGTCGCGGGCATATTCATCCATCACGAGATTGCGACCCATTTGAGCGGCCTCGAAACTGCCGGAAAGGTTCGCCGAGATGGTGATGGCAATAACATTGTCCGCCAAGCGGAACAATTCCGCCCACTCCCCTGCACTCGGACATGAACTACCCGATGCGGAGGGCTCGGCGGCCACCCGATGGTTGAGCGTGGCAACATCGAGGAAGGCATCGTCAGCGTATTCCTCGCCTGCAACTACGATTTTGAGCGGAGCCAACGCAAAGGCGCAATCCGCCGTTGCGGGTTGGTATGCGCGTAGATTACAGCTGGAGTCCGCTATGAGAGCCCATGACATGTATGAATCCTTTCGCGTTGTATGACGAATGTCCGGTATAGAGAGACGGCGGAAGGAGCACTCCCCCTCCGCCGTCCACGTGCATTGTTCGAGATGTTAGTAGCGAACGTAGATCATACCAGCCTGGACAGGGCCGACGACGACGCCGACGCCATAGGTGGCCGCGTGGATCATCTGTCCGTTACCGATATAAATGCCGGTGTGACCCCAATTGACGCACACATCTCCCGGCTGGGGATTGCTCACCTGCGGCCAGCCCATGAACGTATTGGTGGTACCAAGACGACGGTATTGACCAGTGAGGCAGTAGCTCACAAAGCCGGAGCAGTCGAACTGGCCGGGAGCGCACCCTCCCCATACATATTCAGCCTTGCCAACCCAACTCCATGCACGATCGACGATGGCGTTACCGGTGCTCGGAACATAGTTGGGCTCGGGATCGGGCTCCGGTGTCGGCGCAGGCGAAGGTGTGGGAGCGGGCGTATTGTTGGAGTTGTTGGTGTTGGTTCCGCCACCCTGGTCCGTATTGTTGTTGGAGGGCGTATCGACGTTCTGGACGTCATCGATCTGGTCGCCCTGGCTCGCGTTAAGCCCCTGTTGGAGGGCAGCGTTTGCGGCCGCCTCGGCGGCAAGCTCTTCCTGGAGTTTTGCGTCGAGCGAGCTCACGACCGACGCGGCCTCAGCGCGCTGCGCGTTGAGCTCATCGACCTTCGCCTGAGTTTCCTTGACGTTCTCCTCTTGCTCGGCTTGCTTGGTATCAAGCTCCTCCTTGAGGGTCTTAACCTCTGCTATGGTCTCGGCCTGCGTGTTCGCCACCTTGTTCATGTACGTCACACTCGAGACGAACTGATCAAAGGACGTCGAGGAAAGCACAATCTCGATCAGTCCGGCAAGACCGCCTTTGTATTCAGAGGAGACGAACGTGGAAAGCAGCTGCTGGCGCTCCGCAATCTCATTGTTCGTCTCATCGATCTGACCGCGAGTCTCCTCAAGGGAGTACGTGAGCTCAGAAAGACGATTGGTGATCTCTTCTGTCTGACGTCCAATCTCCTCGAGCTGTTCGCGGGCCGCTGCAAGATCAGACTCAGTGTCGGCGAAGGCGAACGTGGGAACGCCGGACATAAGAACGATGCCGGAAAGACCGGCGACGATGGCACGACGTGCGGTAAGGCTGCGTTTAGAGTGCGTCATATGAAAACTCCTCGATACGAGCGGCAAGGCGCGCGTTCGTTACGATACCTGAATGAGGCTGTACAGCTCTTGATCTCCCGCAGTCGCAAGCGTCTTGCGAGGATCGAGGAACGATAGCTCCAAGATACAAGCATACCCTATTAGCTCGGCCGCCACATCTTGCACAAGTTTTCCGGCCGCCGCCGCGGTACCGCCGGTCGCAATCAAATCGTCTACGATAAGCACGCGGTCACCGGGCTGAATGGCGTCTTTATGAATCTCAAGGGTATCGGTTCCGTACTCGAGCTCATAGCTCACCGAGTAGGTCTCGCGGGGCAGCTTGCCCGGTTTGCGTGCGGGAATGAACCCGGCTCCAAGCTCGAGAGCAACGGGTACGCCAATCATGAAGCCACGCGCCTCGGGTCCGACCACTTTAGTGACGCCCGCGTCTTTGAAATGATCGGCAATGTCCTCGACGGTATGGCGCATGGCCACAGGGTCGGCAAAGAGCGGCGTGATGTCTTTGAATACGACGCCGGGCTCAGGGTAATCCGGGATATCGGCGATGTAAGCGGCGTAATCGAACGGTTCCATAATCCTGTGCTTTCTACTCGGCTGTAATGGGCGTCACGCGAATGGGCTGGGCGGCAAGTTCGGTTGCATCGAGTGGAGCCACGCCCGTGGTCGACTCGGGGGTGGCATATGGAAGGACGGCGGAGTTGCTTTGGGCTGCCATCTCCGCGCGCGTGATCTCATCGTCGATGGCATCGACATCGGCATCCTCGACCACGGCGTTAAGCGACTCGAAGACGCGGTTACGCAACAGCGCGGTACGAACTCCGTCCGTGAGGTCATGAAGCGTTTTGAACGCGCGATCGAGCTTCGCCTCTCGATTGTCATCAGAATCGTCGGTACCGAGCATACCGATGAGAACCTGTTCGAATAGGGCGGATTCACGGTTGGCTGCATTGACGTACTGCCGCAGATTGCGAGGCTCGATGTGAAAGCGCGACAGCTCTGCACAATGACGGATGATTTCGAAGTCCCGACCGTCGATGAGTTCCCGGTTTTGGGGGCTGCGAACAATCCGGATAAGATCGTTATCGGAAAGCTGCCGCAAGAACGCAATGTCGACGCCGAGGATATCTGGGACGTCCTCGATGGGATGGAGCTTCTGACGAGTCTCCTTTGAGGCAACCTTCATGGGCGCATCCGTAAGCAGGCCGACCTCGAATGCGAGGGTCGAAAGGTCAGATGCACTGTCCAACTTCTGCTTGATGGCGGAAAGTGGCATATACCTGGTTTTCTGCAGATGCAAAATAACCTCGAGACGGTCGACGTCCGCCTTCGAGTACTGACGATAGCCCTTAGGAGTGCGGTGCGGCGTGATGAGCCCCTCGTCTTCCAGGAAGCGAATCTTCGAGTTTGAAAGGTCGGGGTATGTACCGCGGAGCAGGTTCACGACCTGCCCAATGCTGAGGTAGCTGCGCTCAGCCAAGCTACTCACCGGTTTCGATGCGCTCCACGGTGCTCTCGTGGTACATCAGCGTGAAGGTGCCGATCTGCACGGAAGAGCCATCATGCAGAGGGGCGGAATTGACGATCGCGCCATCAACCCAGGTGCCGTTAAGGGAGCCAAGATCCTCAATGAGGACACCCGCCTCGTTGCGCAGGATCTTCGCATGGCTGCGCGACACCGTCATGTCGTTGAGAAAGATTGTGTTCGCGGGATCGCGACCGATGGTGATCTCGGGCGCATCGAGCTCGAAGACGTTGCCGGTCTGGGGCCCCTTGATGATTGAGAGGACCGGAACGACCAGCGAGGCGCTCTTCATGAGGTCGGGCGCCGTGGCATCGCTGCTCGGCATGCGAAAGACGCGCGTGGTCTCGTTCTGCTCGATGTTTGCCATGGGAACCCCCTACTGGAAAATCGGAATACATCCGAAGTATCGTCAACTATCGTTTCATTCTAGCGCAAGCGGCACGCGTTCAGTGGGAATACGCAGACTATTCCTCTGCCGACTCCTCGTCCTCGTCGATCTCGGGGTTGAGGAAATCCTCGTCCTCGTCCTCAGGATGCGCGATGGCCGAGCGAATGGCCGCGATTCCCTTGGTCGTATAGACCACGCCGGTTAGAAGCGAGCAGCATACGCCTGCATATACGAAGTACATGCCAAGGGGCACCGCCTCACCATTGAGGCCGGGCAACCAGGTGATGGAGCTGGAAACGATGCCCATGCCATCGAGGACGGGAAGGCCCAGGAGCATAAGCGTGAAGCCGCTCATGAGCAACGCGGTCGCGAGCTTGCCGATGAAGACGACGTCGATGGGACGACGATGATAGCGCTTGACCACGAAATTGCCGAGGAACAGATAGATGTCGCGCCCAACGATGGCAAGGCAGATCCATAAGGGCAGCTCATGGCGAGCCACGAGGCCAACCACGCCGCAAAACAGCAGGGCACGGTCGACAATGGGATCGAGCATTTTCCCAAGCCAGCTGACCGTCTTGGTCATGCGAGCGATTTGACCGTCGAGCCAGTCGGTCGAGGCGGCGACGGCGTAGATGACGAGTGCGACATAGCGGTTGTAATCGGTAACGAAGAGGAAGAGGAAGACACCGGTGAGGATAAGGCGCGTGAACGTAATGAAGTTGGAGATGGTGAAGATCTTGTTAGAAGGGTAATCGGAGGTGCCGATGAGCTCCTTCTTGATCTTTTTCCGAATCTTGCCAGCAGCCACGCGCGACTCCTTGTAACGATATAGACACTGGGAGGATGATACCCGCTTTACGACCGGATAAGCCTTCCGCAAATGAAAAAGGGCGACCATAAGGCCGCCCTCTCATGCTCCGTGGTCGGGACGACTGGATTTGAACCAGCGACCCCTTGCGCCCCATGCAAGTGCGCTACCAAGCTGCGCTACGTCCCGAAGCAAGGAAGTACTTTACCCAAAGCTCGGCATAGATGCAAGGATAAATTTGCAACTTCCTAAGATTTTAGTGCCTGTGCGCGCTTGAGCAGTTCGAATGCGAGGGCCTGTTTGCCCATGCATGGCAGGGGGTCCGCCATGTCGGGCGTAACCCAGAGCACCTCGTTCGTATCTGAACCGAACGTCGAGTCGGCACGGGAGACGTCGTTGGCGACGATGGCGTCGCAACCTTTGCGAGCGAGCTTGGCGTGCGCACGCTCGGCGAGGTGGTTGGTTTCAGCGGCGAAGCCGACAACGATGCGGTTCCCCTTACGAGCTGACATATCGGCGAGAATGTCCTGGGTCTTGATGAGCTCGATATGCTTGAGCTCGCCATCAGCCTTGCTGAGCTTTTGATCGGCGGGATGCGCCGGGGTGTAATCGGCGACGGCGGCGGCGCAGATGAGCATCGAGCATGCATCAAAGCGCTCGCTCACCGCGGCGTGCATCTGTGCCGCGCTCTCCACATGAACGCCCTCTACGCCGAAGGGAATCGATAGGCCTGCAGCTGCCGTCACCAGGGTCACATGGGCTCCCATTGCATGAGCCGCCCGCGCGAGGGCGTGTCCCATTTTGCCGCTCGAGCGATTCCCGATATATCGCACGGGATCGATGGCCTCGCGGGTCCCTCCGGCGGTGATGAGGACCCGCTCCCCCTCGAGCGCCTCGGATGTTTCAAGGGCGAGCAAGGCTCGAGCGACGATATCCTCGACATCGGCAAGCTTTCCCTCGCCCGAGTCTCCACAGGCGAGGTATCCGGAGATCGGGCGGACGATGTCGTATCCGCGCTCCTCGAGCGCGGCGATATTGCGCTGTGTGACGTCCGCCTGCCACATGCCTACGTTCATGGCAGGCGCCACGACAACCGGCGCGTTGCAGGCCAAGACGGTCGTGGTGAGCAGATCGTCGGCCTCTCCATGCGCGATCTTCGCAATCACGTTCGCCGTGGCCGGAGCGATGAGGACGGCATCGGGCTCTTTGGCGAGCGAGATATGGTGGATGGGGTCGGACGGATTGTCGAACAAATCGACGGCGACCTCTTCATGCGTGAGCGCGCGAAACGTCGTCGGCCCCACAAAAGAGGTCGCATGCTCCGTCATACACACCTTGACGCGAACACCCGCCTTCTGGAGTCCACGCACGATTTCACAGGACTTGTATGCGGCGATGCATCCGGTGACGCAGACCAAGACCGTTTTCGCCATGGGCTACTCCTCGCAATCAAGCACGATGATGCGATGACAGTAGGGGCATTCGGCAATGTCGCGGGCATGGCGCAGGGCATCCATGGACGCGGGCTGAAGCGCGGTGCGGCAGACGGTGGGGACATTGCCCTCGATGCGCTCGACGGCAAGCCCTTTGAACCTGCTGAGCCCGCGCTCGTACAGATCGCGAACGTCCTCGGGCAAGCGACCCAGCAAATGCTCACGCCGGCGTATCAGCTCGTCGATTGAGGATTGCAAATCGGCCGCTTGAGAACGGGCGGCCTTGGTGTCCTCGATGATCGAAGCCTCGAACCGCGCAATGTAATCGGAGAGCTTTTGCTCACGCTCCCGTGCAAGGGCAAGGGCTTGACGTGCAGCAGGTCGATCGAACTCGATCTTATCGAGACGCTTGGCAATAAGCGAGAGCTCCTCCTCAAGATCGAGGAGCGCACGGTGGTCGCTGGCGTCGATGGGACGTGTCCGGGCTGCCTCCACCGCCTCGTGACATGCACGCTCGGCCTCATTAAGATCGTCCAAGGCGATTTGGGCGTCCTTGCGCGCGGCGAGCAGGCGCGTGGCCTCTGCCTTGAGTTTTGCGTGGGCCGAACGCTTCTTCGCGAGCTCCGCGATGAGCGGCAGATTATTGAGCGCGATGCGCTCACGTTCGAGCTCGAGATCGGTCTCCTGAAGTTTGAGAAGGTCGGAACCCATGCTCATGCGCATCCTCCTTGTGTAGGCACCCACCACTGGTGTGGGAGCGGAATGATATCTATACGGTCTTGGGCGACACCTGCGTTCGCGGTCGCATCGGCAAGTATGCGGCAAAACGGTTGCTCGGATCGGTCGTGACCGAGTAGGACAACAGAAAGCCCACGGAGCGCAAGGTCTTGCGCCCGGTGGTAACCGAGTTCACCGGTGACAACGACATCGCAGTTGCACGCGAGTGCCTGCTCACCGAAATCACCAAGCGAACCTCCCATGAAAGCAACGCGACAGACCGAAGAGGCGGCATCGCCCCAAACATGGGCACTCGTATCGAAGACGCTTTGAGCGGTAGACGCGAAATCACCCAAAAAGGTTTGTTCGATTTCGCAAACGGCTCCAAGGCCAGGCACATCGGGTTCGGTGACATGTTCGAGTGAGGAAAAGGCACTCAGGCCCATAAGGGCGGGAAGGGCCTGGCGTGCTTCCTTGGAACGATCGAGATTAGTGTGGAGGGAAATAACGCTCACGCCATGACGCGCCGCCTCGTACACCGCGGCGGACGAGCTTGGGCGCACGGACGAGGCGGGCGCGAAGCAATCGGGAGCGGAAATGTACACAGGGTGATGCGTGAGTAAGACATTAGCTCCCAACTCAGCGGTACGAAAAATCGCGTCGACCGTGGCATCGAGCGCGCAGGCGACCCCCTTGACCTCAGCATCGGGATCTCCGACGGAAAGACCAACGTGATCCCAAGCTTCGGCGTCCTCACGTGGGAACCTATCGAGTAGGTACGAAAGAAGTTCACTGACGAGCATCTATCCCACCACTTCCCACACGGCACGGGCAAAGCGATCGAGATCGCGCTCGTCGACGCGATCGTCAAACGAGATCCTAAGCGAGCCGAGGGCATCTTCGCGGGGAACCCCCATGGCGAGCAGGACGTGACTGGCATCAAGGCTCCCGCTCGAACATGCGCTGCCGGCGGAGACCTCAAAGCCGCGACCATCAAGCTGGAGGATGAGCTCTTCGGAGTCCATGCCCTCAACGTAGATGCTCACGATGCCGGGAAGTCGATCGATGGTGCTCCAATCCCCCATCGTCGCGTGAATACGGGGGTGCTCGCAAAGTGCCGCGTAGAGCTTATTCGCCATCATGCCCACGCGAACGGCATCGGTACGAACATTGGGAAGCAGCGCAGAAGTGGCTGCAGAGAGCGCTATGATGGCGCGCAGATCCTGCGTGCCGGGCCTGAGCCCCACCTCCTGGCCTCCGCCAAAGGAACGGGCCCGAATGGGCGTCCTGGTTTTGAGGTACAACGCACCGATTCCGACGGGTCCGCCGATCTTGTGGCCCGCAAGGGAAAGCGCGTCGACCCCGAGCTCGTTGACATCGAATGGCGTGTGGAGCCAGCCTTGGATTGCGTCGACGTGGATGCGTGCGCCATGTGCGTGTGCAACGCGGGCGAGTTCGCCTATGGGCTGCACGACGCCCGTCTCATTATTGGCCATCATCACTGACACGAGGGCGACATCGTCTCCCATCACCGCCGCAAGTGCATCGGGAAGAATTCGACCGGCTCGATCGGGCTTGACAAGATCGACTTCAAAGCCGGAAGCCCGAAGCGAAGCGATGTTGTCCAGGATGGAATCATGCTCGATTGCCGAGACGATGACACGCGTGCGCGTGCGCCAACGTTGTCGCACGGCATCCGGAATGCCGAGCAGTGCGAGGACGTTTGCCTCCGTTCCTCCCCCGGTGAAGATGATCTCGCTGGATCGCACCCGTGCGCCAAGGCTGTGGGCGATCGTGCGGCGACAGTCCTCGAGCTTAATCGCCGCTTGTCGCCCAAGCGAATGGAGGGAGTTGGGATTGACGCCCGCGAGCGGCGAGGAATCATATGCCTGCTGGGCCTTGATCGCCTCGGGTCGCATGGGAGTCGAGGCGGCGTAATCGAGGTTGACGTACTTCTGAGGCGGCATCTTCTAGGCACCAATCTTCGCGTATCCGAGTTCGCCGGCATGGCGAATGGCCTCGACGGCCGCCGCGGGATCGGAAGCGCCGAATACGGCGGAGCCGGCGACGAGCACGGTTGCGCCTGCGGCGGCGACCTCCTCGGCATTCCCCGACCCGATGCCTCCGTCCACCTCGATGAGGGGATTAACGCCATGCTCGCGGCACATCGCGGACAGGCGGCGGAGCTTGTCGAGCGTGCGGGGGATGAACTTCTGGCCTCCGAACCCGGGGTTCACACTCATGAGGAGCACCATGTCGAGGTCGTCGAGGATGTCTTCAAGAACAGAGACGGGCGTGGCGGGATTGAGCACGACGCCCGCCTTGCAGCCACGATCCTTAATGTGACAGATGGTGCGATGAAGATGGGTTGATGCCTCATAGTGCACGGTGATGAGGTCCGCCCCAGCGTCGATGTACCAGTCGACCGTGTCATCGGGATTCGAGATCATGAGATGGACGTCGAGTGGAATGTCGGTTGTGGACTTGCAGGCCTTGACGATGGCCGTGCCATAGCTGAGGTTGGGGACGAAGTGCCCATCCATAACGTCGACGTGGATATAGTCAGCGCACGAGATGCGGTCCAAGTCGCGCGCGAGGTTGGCCATATCGGCGGAGAGGATTGAGGGCGAGATCTTGATGGCTGACATGGTGATTCCTTTCGAGATCCTGGGGGGGGGTGGTGCAAAAGGGGCCCGTTCCCAACTGCACCACCCAAGAGCCGTCATTTAGTCCTCAAGGCCGTAAAACTCTTCGTTGGGGATGCGACTTACGAGGGCCGCAAGGGCGCTTTCGATCGTTTCTCCCCCATACAGGAGCTTTTCGAGTGCGAAGGTGAGGGGAACATCGACGCCCTTGCTACGGGCGAGCTCGCTGACGCTGCGCGCTGCGGCAGCGCCCTCCACCACCATGCGGCGGCGGTCCTGGTACTCCTTGAGTGTCTCGCCGTGGGCGAACGCTTCACCGAACGTGCGGTTGCGGGAGTGCTGGGACGTGCAGGTCACGATGAGGTCCCCCATACCCGCCAAGCCCATGCAGGTCATCGCCTCACCGCCGCAGGCGTGTACCAAGCGGCTGATCTCGGCCAGCCCGCGCGTCATGATGAGCGCGAGCGCGTTGTCGCCCATGCCGGATCCAGCGGCGATACCGCAGATGATGGCCATGACGTTCTTCATGGCACCGCACAACTCCACGCCCACCATGTCCGAGGAGAGGTACACACGAAAAGACGGGCTTAAAGTGAGTTCCTTGAAGAATTCCCCTATCTCGGTGCTCTCGCAGGCAATCGTCGAGGCGGAAAGGGCACCGCGGCAGATCTCCTCCGCATGGTTAGGGCCGGAAAGGGCCGCGATTCGCTCGGGATGGCCGATCTCACTGGCGATGACGTCGCTCATGAGCAGTCCGCTGCCCAGCTCGATACCCTTAGCGAGACAGAGCACAGGAAGCGCATCGGATATGAAGGGCGCGCAGTCGCGGGCAACGCCGCGCAGGAACGCAGACGGCACGGCGAAGATGGCCGCATCCGCACCTGCAAGTGCCTCATCATGTGAGTTCGTGGCCGTGACCGTCTCGGGCAGCTTGAAGTCCTTGAGGAAGCACTCATTCGTATGGCGCTCGTTGATCTCGGTCACGGGGTCCAGGTCGTAGGACCACATGGTGACGGAGTTGCCATTCGAGGCAACGAGCCCCGCCATGGCAGTGCCCCATGAGCCTGTTCCAATTAGTGCAATGTGCATGTCACTCATCCATCTTGTCGACGCGTTTGCTTAGTGAGAGCTTCGATTCCCTACCACTCATGAGCTTCTTGATATTGCCGCGGTGGGCCCATACGACGAGAAGCCCGAGGAATCCCATAATGAGTTTGAAGGTAAGGGAGGCCTGGGGGAAGAGCATGCACGCCGTGACGCCGACGAGAGCGGCCGTGGCAATCGAGCCGACACTCACGAATTTAGTGATGGCGACGAGGACGATGAAAATGCCTAAGTGAAGCAGCGCCCAAGGCACGTTGATCGCAAACAGCACACCGACCCCCGTGGCGATTGACTTGCCGCCCTTGAAGTGCAAGTAGAAGCTGAACATGTGGCCGATGACGCACGAGAGGGCGAGCACGGCAATAACGTAGTCATGCGAGCCGCCCGGGTAGAACGCCGCGCGCTCGACGCCGAATGGCCCGAGCACTCCCGAAAGCGGGATGAGCGACAGGTTGACACAGATGACGCCCTTCAAGACATCACACAAAAGGGTGAGCACGGCAACCTTGGGACCGCCCGCGCGGAGGGCATTCGTCGTACCGATGTTGCCCGAACCAACCTTCTGCAGGTCAACGTGGGCAAGACTCTTTGCGAAAATCTTACCGAAGGGGATGCCGCAAAGAGCGTAGTTAAGCAGACAGCAGAACCCGAGGAATAGCCACGGGTGAATGGGGACGCCTGCCATCTGCTACTCCTTGTCCTTGTCGCTCTTCTTGGCGCGGAATCGCAGGCGGATCGGCGTGCCCTTGAAATCAAAGGTCGCGCGCATGCGGTTCTCGATGTAGCGCTTGTAGTTGTCGCTCACGAGATCCGTATGGTTGACAAAGAAGGTGAACGCCGGGGGCTTCTCGCCGGTCTGCGTGACGTAATGCATCTTGAGGCGGCGTTTGCCGTCGGAGACGGTGTGGCCAAACTCACGCATATCGGTGAGCAGACGATTGAGTTGCGAGGTGGTGATATGAGAGGCACGGCGCTCGGCGGCGGCGTCGACCATGTCCCAGATCTTGTGGACGGAGCGACCCGTGAGGGCGGAGATGCGCAGGTACTCGGCCCACGGTGCCATGGTGAGACGACGATTGACCGTCTCCATGACGGCCTCGCGCTCATAGTCGTCCTTGAGCAGATCCCACTTGTTCAGAAGCACCACGAGGGCGCACCCGCGTTCGATGGCAAGATTAGCGACCTTCTGGTCCTGCTCGGTGACGCCCGTGGAGGCGTCGACGACGAGCAGCGCGACGTCGGCGCGATCGATGGCACGCAGACCGCGCACCATGGAGTAGTACTCGATGTTCTCGTAAACGGTGCTCTTCTTGCGGATGCCGGCGGTATCGACCATGCGATAGCGCTTGCCATCGCGTTCGACCACCGTGTCGATGGCGTCACGCGTGGTGCCTGCGACGTTGCTCACGATGGAGCGGTCGTTGCCGATCATCTTGTTGAACAGCGAGGACTTGCCGGCGTTCGGGCGGCCTATGATGGCGACGCGCAGGGTGTCGGGCTCCGTGTCCTCATCACCCGTGTCCTCGGGCAGTAGGGCGACGACCTCGTCGAGCAGGTCACCCGTGCCATGGCCATGCAGGGCGGACACGGCGACCGGGTCGCCCACGCCCAAAGAGTAGAACTCCCACAGATTGTCGTTCTCTCGAGCGGGATTGTCGAGTTTGTTTACGAGCAGGAACGTGGGCTTCTTGAGCTTGCGCACCATGCGCGCGACGCTCTCATCCTCTTCAGTGACGCCAATGGAGCCATCAACGACGAACAGGATGACGGCAGCCTCCTCGGCGGCGGCGAGGGCCTGGTCACGGATGGAGGTGGCAAAGACGTCGTCGCTCTTCATGGGCTCAATGCCGCCGGTATCGACGAGCATGAACTCGCGGCCATTCCAATCGGCCACGTGATAGCTGCGGTCGCGCGTCACGCCACGGCTCTGGTGAACAATGGCGTCGGAGGTCTGGGCGATACGGTTGACGAGCGTCGACTTGCCCACGTTCGGGCGGCCGACGATCGCGACGATAGGTCGGGACATACGTACTCCTTGAGTAGTCAGAACTGCAAGAATCTTACCATGCGCTCGGTACGGGCACGCACGCCAGCGGCCTGGACATAATCTCTTCGGGTGTGGCTCCGCTTCGCTCCACAAAACACCCTACGAGAATATGTCCAGGCCTCAGGGCTTTGAGCCCCTACTTTCGCTCGCGTTGAATACAAGTCTTGGTGAACCGTAGACGTATCGAAGCTGACATTCCATCCCACCCCCCGCGCTCGCACCCATATCATCCCGTGCTCAAACAGCGCTTCGCGAACTGCGCGCGGGACGATATGGGTGCTAGCGCGGGCTACGACAAACGATACGCAGTTCCGCACGAGCCGAAGGGTCCTGGGGACCCTTCGTGCGAGCCAGGATTGTCCGAGCACGGGATGATATGCCAGCCGGCAGCGGAACGGTGGGTTAGAGCAGCGTATCGAGCATGAGGTTCGGCGCGGGGGTGGCGTAGCGGACGATGGCTCCGCGGGCGATGAGCTCTTCGGTGACGCTCTCGCGGCTTTGTCCGTCGAGGGTGAGTCCGTCGTAGTTGAACATCACGTTGGGGATGAGGACCTCGATGTTGGAGAGGTCCCTCGGTAGCTGTCCGAGTAGGTCGCACGCACAGATGAGACCCGTCACGTTGACGTTGCCGCCGAAGTATTCGTTCTTGATGGCGTGCGTACTCATCAGGCCGGCGGGAGTAAAGAGTCGGCAGAACTCGTCGAAGGTGCTTTGAGCCGCCTCTCCGCAGGTGATGAGGACGCGTTTGTCCGCTGAAATCAGTCTCTCCCCCGCCCTCGCTATGTCTTCAGGTCGGCTTCTCCTCAGCTCCTCAACCTCATCGAGGAAGCTCCTCAGCATGCCGATGCCATCGTAGAACTGCGGGAACCCGTCGTAGGTCTCTGCGGGCGGCACGGGAAGTTCGGCGTCGATGTAGAACTCATCGGCGAGTTGGAACACCGTGTTGCCGCGCGTAGCGCGGGCGCGCTCCTGAAACGGCTCAAGCATGTGGACCACGGCGCGCGACGCCTCGACGTCATCGGAGTAGGAAGCGGTAAAGCGATGCTGATGTTTGGTAAATCCCAGGGGCACGATTGCCAGACTCGTGATGCCGGGGCGCGCCTCAACATAATCGAGGGTGGCCAAGAGCTCTTCGCCATCGTTGATGCCGGGACACAGGACGATCTGGGCGTGGATCTCTATACCCGCATCGAGAAAACGCTCGAGCACCTCGATGCCGCGCGCGGCGTTGCGACCTATGAGCTTACGGCGGCAATCGGGGTTGATTGCGTGGAGGCTCACGTTCATGGGGGACAGCATCTTGTCGATGGCGTCGTCAACCTCATGGTCGGACATGTTGGTGAGCGTGACGAAGTTGCCTTGTAGAAAACTCAGACGGTAATCGTCGTCGCGTATGGTGAGGGTTGAGCGGCTCTCCTTGGGCAGCATGTTCATAAAACAGAAGATGCATGCGTTCACGCAGGTGCGCATCCCGTCAAAGACCACACCATCGAAATCGGCACCCCACTCCTCTCCGGGGAATCGCTCGATGACGGCAGTGGCCACGGTACCGTCGCGTGGGTCGAAGACCTCGATTTCCGCCTCGACATCTTCGGTCTCCCACAACCAGACAATCATATCGGTCAGTGGCTGGCCATTGACGCTGAGCACGCGCATGCCAGGCTCGAGGCCGATATCGTATGCCGGGGAATCGGAAGCGACGGAAAGCACGAGCGCTCCGTCAGAAGAAGGTTCTCTTGATAGGGCGTACGGAGCGACGGTACCCGCATATGAGGGCACCGTGGGACCCGTGACCATGGGCTTGTCCATTAGGGCTCCAAAAGGCGGTTTATGCAGGCGAGCGCAGCATCGATATGGGCACCGGGAGTCGATGCGCCAGCGGTGATGCCTACAAGCGCGACTCCTTCGAACCATGTGCGCTGAATTTCGGAGGAGTCCTCGATATGGTGCGTGCGAGGGCAGCGATCCATGCAGATCTCGGCGAGCCGGCGCGTGTTCCCCGAGTTCTTCCCGCCGATGATGATCATGACATCGGCGCGGGACGCGAGTTCGGCTGCACTGTCCTGGCGCTCCTGCGTAGCCGAACAGATGGTGTTGACCACGCGCAGGTCCATGGTGCGCAGCGCGAGGGCACTCACGATAGCGGCGAGATTGGCGGGAGTTTGAGTCGTCTGCACGACGACGCCCACCTTGCGCGCCAGGTCGACCCCATCGAGGTCACGGGGCGTCGAGACGACATGTGCGGCATCCCCCGCGTGGCCCAAAATCCCCTCGACCTCGGGATGGCCGCTCTCCCCCACCACGATGAGTTGGTACCCCTCGCGAACGAGTTTCTCGGCAGCCATGTGGACTTTCTTGACATACGGGCAGGTGGCGTCGAGGACCTCGAGCCCTTTGGCTCGAGCTTGGTCGATGACCTGGGGAACCACGCCATGGGCACGGATGATGAGCGTGCCCGACTCCACCTCATCAACCGTCTGAGCGCCTTTCACGCCGGCGGACTCAAGATCGCGCACGACGATGGGATTATGAATGAGGGGGCCGAGCGTCGTGACGGATCCGCGAGCGCTTTCGGCGGCATGTGCGGCAAGCTTGAGGGCCCGCTCGACGCCGTAACAAACGCCGGCGTGGGAAGCGACCTCGATACGAAGATCGGCCATTAGTACCTCCCAGGATGCTCGCGGCGAAGCTCGTCGCGGATGGCGTACATCCTGCGAACAGCTTCGTCCTCGACCCACTGGGTGCGCTCACGGCGCTTAAGACCCTCGGGCGCGTCGGCAAAAGACACCTGGTCGCCTGCACGGAGCCAGCATTTCTTGGGTCGCATGAGTTTCTTGCCCGCAGGGGTGATGTCGCGGAAACCGCAGACGGCCATAGGCGCGACGGGTGCCTTGCCCATCTGGGCGATCAAGGCAAAGCCGCCATGCACCTCGACGGGCTGGTCGTCCGTGCGAATCCTCGTCCCCTCAGGGAAAATCAACACGTCTTCTCCGCGCTGCAAGGCATGTTGCGCGGCGCGAAGGGCACTCATATCGGCTTCCCCGCGGTCGACCGGAATGCCGCCCGCCAGTGCGAACGCCCAGCGGACGATGCCCGCCTTGTTGAATTCCGATTTGAAAATGGGACGGACCCTGCGATGCGCCGCCCATTCATGCGTGATGATGGGCAGCACTTCGGCCATGGAGGTATGGTTGCAAATGATGACGGCGCTCGATCCATCAGATCCGTGGAGCTTCTCGGCATCCTCGACTCGCCAACGCCACATGAGTTTGGAAAAGACCCAGAGGACAGCCATGACGAATGTATAGATCATGCGTTCATGCAGGGGAAACTCAGCCATGGGGGCGTCATAGTGCCAAGCGCCCGAACGCTCTTCCTTCTTAGTCTCGTCTGCCACGCCTATCTCCGTTCCGCAATGAGCTGCTCGATCTTGTCCACGATCTGCTCGATGGTGTAGCTGGTGGAATCGATGCGTACCGCATCGTCGGCGCAGACCAGAGGAGCGGTTTCGCGCTGGGAGTCGAGTGCGTCGCGGCGTTCGATGTCCGCGAGCGTCTGCTCGACTTCCGCCTGGATCTGGGCCTCGTCAACGTGCTCGCCCTCATGACGCTGCAGCACACGGCGACGCGCGCGCTCACGGGGGTCGGCGGTGAGAAACACCTTGAGCTCAGCCGCGGGAAACACGACCGTTCCGATGTCGCGACCTTCCGCCACGACGTCGCGATCGAGGGCGAAGCGGCGCTGGGGATCGAGCATGGCGCTGCGGACGCCGGGGTTCGCAGCGGCAGCGGATACGTTGCGATCGACCTCGGGCGTGCGAATGGCCTCGCTCACGTCCTCGCCATCGACGAAGACCGATACGTTTCCGTGCGACTCGCCACCGAACGTGATGTGTATGTCGCGTGCGAGCTGGGCGACCGCATCGACATCGGCGAGGTCGATGCCGCGACGAAGCGCGGCCAAGGCCACGGAGCGATACATGGCTCCCGTATCGAGCTTGGAGAAGCCGAACCGCGATGCGACCTCTCGGGCAATCGTCGATTTACCAGATCCGGCTGGTCCGTCGATGGCGATGATCATTTGTTCTCCTTCTACTTGAGTCCATTGGTGAGGAGCGAAACTTCGTACTCGGTCAATTCGCGCCAAGACCCCGAGGGCAAATCGCCGAGGTCGAGATCACCAAAACGCGCGCGGTGGAGCCTGAGAACCGGATGTCCGACTTTGGAAAGCATGCGCTTGACTTGGTTCTTACGACCCTCGCGTATGGCGATCTCGACCGCCGAAGTACCGTGCGGTATTCCCCGAGGCGCGACCTCGTGAGCCTCACGCTTGCCTATGAGACGGCAACGGGCGGGTTGACAGGGTCCGTCATCGAGCGTGATGCCGTGCCTCAGCATCTCCAGGTCGCCGTCATCCAGCTCGCCGTCCACCAGGGCCACGTAGGTCTTCCACACGTGATGGGATGGATGCAAAAGCATTTGGCCCAGATCGCCATCAGTGGTGAACAGAAGCAGCCCCGTGGTGTCCATATCGAGTCTCCCAACGGGAAAGAGACCCGGGTATGCGTGGCGCGGAACGAGATTCGCGACGGTGGGGCGACCGTGGGGATCGCTCATGGTGGTCAATACCCCTGCCGGTTTGTTGAGCATGATATATGCCGCGCCGAGACCCAGAACCACGGGGACGTCGTCGACGGTGACGGCGTCACGAGCGGGATCGACTTTGGTGCCGAGCTCGGTCTTGACCTCGCCGTTAACGCGAACACGGCCGGCTGTCATGAGCGCTTCCGATCCTCGCCTACTCGCCACGCCGGCGCGCGCGAGAAAACGCTGCAAGCGCATGGGTACGAGGCGCTCGTCATCGGGGTGGACCTTCGCGGTATTTCGGTTCGGCCCCTGCTCGCTACACATCGAAATCCTCGTCGACGTCCCCATCGATGAGCTCACGCTCCTCCTCGAGGTCCTCATCGACCTCATCGAGCGTCGATTGGATGGAGCGGCCCGAGAGGCGCTCGCGGATAAATTGACGCGCCTGTTCATCGGGGGCGAACTGCTCAAGATCGGGCAGATCGCGCGTGCTGCGCAGGCCGAACTTCTCCAAAAACGCATTGGTCGTTCCATAGATGATGGCCTGGCCCCGCTGGGGGTCGCGTCCCATCTCGCGAATTAGACCCTTGTCGACGAGTGACGAGATGACGCCGTCGGAGTTGACGCCGCGAATGCCCTTGACCATTTCGCGTGTGACGGGTTGGTGGTACGCGATGACCGCGAGCGTTTCCAGCGCGGCCTGAGATAGCTTTTGGGTGTCCCAAGACAACACGAACGCTTCAACCTGCTCATGGAAGGCGGGGTGCGTGAACAAGCGCCATCCGCCGGCGACCTCACGGAGCTGAAAGCCGCGGTTCGCCTCCTCATACTCGACTTTGAGCTCGGCCAGCAGAGAGGCGACCTCGCCGGGCGCAACGTGGAGCACCGCGGAGAGTTGGCTTGCGCTCACCGGGTCGCTCGAGACGAGCAAGAGCGCCTCGAGAGCGCCTTTCAGTGAGTTCTCGGCGAGTGATTCCAAGTTGTCCATTTAGTCCTCCTCGTCAAAGAGGGAGCCGTCATCGGGGTGGTACGCGGGCGCGCCCTCAACACGGTCGATGCGAATGGTGCCGAAGTTCTCATCCTGCTCAAGCAGGAGCGATCCGCGCTTGGCGAGCTCGAGAATGGCGAGAAACGTGGCGACGATCTGCTCGGTGGTGGCATCGCCGTCGAGCAGATCCCTGAACGTCATATGGGGACGCGCCGTGGTAACCCGATCGACCGAGGCGACGGTGAGCTCGATGGGAATGCGGTGCGGAGCGACGTGTTCGGCTTCGAGCAGGAAGGTCTCGCGCTTACCGTCCAAGTCCGCGCAGATGACCGCCAAGCCCCTCAACGTGATGCCGGCGAGGTAGTCGGGCATGAGGTTCAAGAACTCTGGATCGGGACCGGCAACGCGGGGATGCATGCGGTTCTCGGACTCCATACGCGCGCCAAGGGCCGCAGCAGCGCCCTTGAACTGCTTGTAGGCGATGAGACGCTGGATGAGCACTTCGCGTAGCGCGTCGCCGTCGAGCCCCTCGAATTCATCATCGAGATCTGCGTCGTCGCGGGAATTCGGGTGCTCGTCATCGGGAACGAGAGAAGACGCCTTGATATCGAGCAAGGTCGCGGCAACGAGCAGAAAGTCGCTCGCGACATCGAGGTCAAGTGCCTCGATCCGCTCGACCTCGGCCAAGTACTGCTCGGCGACCTCTGCGATGGAAATAGATCCAATATCGACCTTTTGCCTGGTCACCAATTGCAGCAGCAAGTCGAAGGGGCCCGAGTAGCCCTGCGTGGAAACGCGATAGGACACCAAACTCCCCCTTCTCATCGCGCATGCACATACAGAAAATAGTTTAGCGCACTACATCCCGAGCGCGAAGCGGACGAGCAAGAGGTACAGGGGATCGACCGTCAAAGAGAAATACCAATCCAAGATATCGATATGCACAAGGCTGGGAAGGATGTAGAGCACCACGATGAGGATGGGCATCGAGTAGCGCTGGATCTCATAGTACGTCTGCAGCGCGCGTCCTTTGAGAAACGGAACGAGGATCGACGAACCGTCGAGCGGGGGCAGCGGGATGAGGTTGAAAAACGCAAGGGAGAGGTTGACGGAAATGCTCGTAAAGGCAAAGCCAATAACCGCATTGACAACCGCACCGCTGTAGGGATCCATGAGCGTGGCACCGGGGATGCCGCGCAAGATGAGCGCCGCGATTCCGGCAAGCAGGATATTGGACGCTGGGCCAGCAAGCGATATGAGGACCTCATCGCGGCGCGGATGCTTGAGGTTGTTCAGATAGACCGGAACGGGTTTGG
Source organism: uncultured Collinsella sp. (assembly GCF_959026545.1). Taxonomy (NCBI): domain Bacteria; kingdom Bacillati; phylum Actinomycetota; class Coriobacteriia; order Coriobacteriales; family Coriobacteriaceae; genus Collinsella; species uncultured Collinsella sp. The sequence continues at coordinate 74,073 of NZ_CAUFLV010000004.1, read as the reverse complement.
CGAACGCGAAGACAGGACCTCCGGCGAGAATCATGATCAATGGAAGTAAGACCGTTCCAAAGGGATCGATATGCTTGAGCGGGTTGAGGGAGAGCCTTCCCTGGGACCGGGCGGTCCTGTCTCCGAGCACATAGGCCGCGAGGGCGTGGGCACTCTCGTGTACGACGATGCCGACGATCAGCGCAAGCGCGCTGGTGAGAAGGCTCAGCAAATACGGGAAATTCATGAGGTCTCCTAGCGCAGCGCCCGAGAGATGCGGACGCAGAGGTAATCGATGACGAAGAACGCGACGGCCATGCAGGCGAAGTCGAAGCGGAACACGCCGCCAAAGGGGGTGGCGATGAGCCCATAGCCCGAAATCATCGCGGGAAGCGCCTGGGTGAGCTCGACCACGAAGGTCACGATGTTGAGTTTTGCGGCAACGCCGTTAAAGCAGAGCGCAACGGTCAGTGCGCACAGGGCGCATGCGATGACGCGACAGGCGAACCCGATGACGGAAAGGGCGATGGCACCAGCCTTACGCGCATCCACGAGCAGTCTCTTCCTCGATGATGGTCGAAAGCTCGAGCCATTCGTCCTCCAAGTCGGGCAATTCCTGCTTGAGGGCGTTGTATTCCCCGAGCGCCGCGCTGAACTTTTCTTGGTCGGCGTACAACTCCTCGCTCGCCATCAGCTCCATGAGCTCATCGTAGCGGGCACGTTTGACCTCGAGCGCAGCCTCGACGTTCTTGAGCTTGTCCTTGGTTCCCTTGAGTCGGCGATTAAGCTCGGCGCGTGCCGCCGCCTCTGCCCGACGCTGTTCCTTGGTCTTTTTGCCCTCGCGTACGGGCTCGGCTGTTGATTCAACATTGGTTAAAGGAGCTTTGCTTGGTAACGGCGTGACGGGCAGGTGACCCTCCGCTGCGCGCTGCGCCAAGTCCTCTCGCTTGTAGAGGTAATACTCGTAATCACCGTCGATGACGGTCATCTTGCCGTTCCTGATATCGACAACACGATTGGCGACCGATCGGACGAGGTGCTCGTCGTGCGAGATGAGCACAATAGTGCCGGGGAAGCTCTTGAGGGCGTTTTCGAGCATGTCGACCGAGTCGATGTCGAGGTGGTTTGTGGGCTCGTCCAGGCACAGGAGTGCCTCGGGAGCGACCAGCATCTTGGCGAGCGCAAGACGCGCGCGCTCGCCGCCGGAGAGGACTCCGACGCGTTTGTCGACATCGTCGCCGGCGAAGAGGAAGGCGCCAAGCAGGCTGCGTTGTTGCGGAACGGTCCAGGTGGGGGCGACCGAGTCGATCTCCTGAAGGACGGTGTTGCCCTCTTTGAGCCCCTCGAGCTGATGCTGGGCGTAATACGCCACGCCCACATGGGTGCCGAGCGTACGCGTGCCAGTGGTTGGGGCCTCCTGCCCTATGAGCATCTTGAGAAGCGTCGACTTGCCCGCTCCGTTTGGGCCCACCAGGGCCACACGGTCACCGCGGTACAGTGTGAGGTTTGCATCCTCATAAAGGACCTTGTCGCCGTAGCGCTTGGAGAAGTCCTCAAGCTTGATAACCATATCGCCGGAGCGAGGAGGATCGGGGAACTTGAAGTTCACGTGCTTGTGGCCCTCGGGAAGGATGACGAGCTCGCTCTTGATCTGCTCGATGCGGCGCATGCGTTCTTGCGCTTGCGCGGCCTTGGTGGGCTTGTAGCGGAACTTATCGACGAACACCTGCATGTGGGCGATCTCGCGCTCCTGCGCGGCGCGCTTGGCGCGCATCTGCTCGAGGTTGTCCTCTCGCTGCTTGAGATAGGAGCTGTAATTGCCGGTGTAGGTGGTGATGCGGCGGTTCTCAAGTGCCGCAACGTGATCCACACAGGCATCCATGAAGGCGCGGTCATGGGAGACGATGAGCACGGCGCCCTCGTAGGCCGATATGAAACCACGCAACCACTGGACGCTTTCGAGGTCCAAGTGGTTGGTGGGCTCGTCGAGCAGCAGGACATCGGGGTGGCGCAAGAACAATTTTGCCAGCGCGATGCGCATCTGCCAGCCGCCGGAGAACTCCGAGCAGGGCTGCTCGAAATCGGTCGGCTTGAAACCCAGTCCAGCGAGAATTTGACGCGCATTGCTCTCGAGCTCGTAGCCACCCAAACGCTCGAAGCGGTCCTGCACATGACCATACTCGTCAAGCATGGCCTGAGGGACCTCGCCAGACTCTCCGGCCTCGGCAATCTTGAGCTGAAGCTCCTCGGCGCGCTCCCCCATCGTCTTGATTTCGATCGCAGCGTCCATAACCTCCCGGATGATGGAGGTGGCACCGGCGAGCTTGGTCTCCTGCTCCAGATAGCCGACATTTGTGTCCTTTGCGAAGGTCACGGATCCGGCATCGGGGTTGTCGAGGCCCATGATGATCTTGAGGAGGGTCGTTTTGCCTGCACCGTTGGGGCCGACCAGCGCGTAGCGCTCACCAGCGTTCACCTGTAGCGTAGCCCCGGTGAAGAGGGTGCGGGAACCGAACGATTTCTCGATCTTGTCGACCAGGAGAATCATGTCAACCTCACTTTGCACATGCGCGTGATAGCAAAAAGGCTCCAGTTCCCTGGAGCCTTAAATGTTTGATGGTGGGCGATACAAGATTCGAACTTGTGACCCCATCCGTGTGAAGGATATGCTCTACCCCTGAGCCAATCGCCCGTGCTTTTCAGCAAGGAGAATACTAGCATGGATGCGAGCCTTAGTGCAAGAGGTAATTTGAAAAGCCCGGAGAGAGTCGCGCTGAAGGCCCCAGCCGTAACCAGACGCCGATCGACACCAGTAGATACGAAGCTGAATTCCACACGTAAACCAAAAAGGCCAGGCACGCGGCCTGACCTTAGGTTTCATGGTGGGCCCTCCGGGATTCGAACCCAGAACCCAGGGATTATGAGTCCCCTGCGCTAACCGTTGCGCCAAGAGCCCGTATGCAGTGCCACGACGGCTTCGATGAGAAAAAGGATCGCTCCCAAATGCCGTGACCCGTCGATAGATACTATCATGCGCCGCCGTCGCATTCAACGCGCGATTATGGCCTCGAGACCCGCACACCCCTCTTCCTGGGGACTATGACGTCAATTGAGTGGCAATGCAGAAGATTGGAAATAGCATGGTTCCGTCAGAACTGGCCCCGTTACCTGGCTTGCTCTTTGCGCTCTTACCCATTGCGATGCTGTTCGCAGTGGGCTATTTCCTCAGTAAGGCCGCAGTAAAGAACGGTATCAAAGAAGCACTTCGCGACATCGGTGGCATCAATAGTCTTACCAATTCCAACTCCAAAGACGCCTAGACCCTGCGACCGCATCCTCAAGCAAAGACAGCGGATCGAAGGTTTACAGCAAATCCCCAAGGGCGTCCGCATCCTTCTGGGGTATCTCGAAATCGAGGGTGAGTTCGAGTGGCTTGCGCAGCTCGTCTGCCGGTGCTCTCACGCCACCTGGTGACGACACCATGCTCGCCACGCAACGGGCACGCCCACCACAACCAGCGCGCAGTACACCAGGGCCGCCGTGCCGATGAGGTCGAGCACGACCGGTCCGAGCGGGTATGAGAACAGCGACGCGAACAGGTCGAACGCGGACTGCAGGCCCATGGGGAACAGCGTGAATACGTGGCGCAGGAGGCCGCTGCCGGCAGAGGGCAGCAGGCCGCTCACGAACAGGACCACCACGTCGGTCACGATGATTGCGAGCGTGGAGGGGGTTAGCGCGGAGAGCGCAAGCGTAAGGGCGAGCATGCCGAGCATGACGAGGTAGAAGACGCCCACATACATCGCCGCCGCCTGCCACATCGTGAGCGCGTACGGCGAGGCGAGGGCGTAATTCTGGATGGGCAGACTCGCGCCCTCGGCACCATAGAACACCAGCGACACGCCGCAGATGATCGCCACGCCCAGCGCGAACAGCACCGTGGCGTACAGGATGGCCGCCAAAAGCTTGGCGCTCACGAGCCTGCCGCGCCCATATCGCGCCGAGAGCAGGACAGCATCGGTTCCGTCGCGGTATTCGGAGGCGAACAGGGGCGTCACCGTCACGCACATCGCGAAGACAATGAACACGAGGAACGCGGCGCAATCGAGGATGTTGTCCCAGCCTCCCGCCCAGCCGTACGTCAGGGGCTCGGGGACGCCGTCTTCCATCTGGGTCCAGTACGCGCGCTCCGCGGGCGAGTACACCCACTCCCCTCCCATGCCCTCGTCGAGCGTGACCTGCAGGCTGTCTGCAAGAGCTCCATAGAAGTCGAGCGCCATCTCGGGCGTCACGCGGGAGGCGTACTGGTACGGCTCCAGCCCTTTGACTGCCCAGGGTTTGAGGATCGTGATGTAATACGGATCGTATAACTCAAGGCGCGTGGCATCGTCGTAGGTCTCGGCCACAACCTCGTATGCCGTGGCGTTGGACATCTCCGCAAGCTCCTCGGGATCGAGTTTCTCATAGGCGATGTCCTGATAATGCGCGATGTCGGCGGCTACGCGTTCAGGCGTAAGCTCGCCTGCGCGCGCCTCGGTGACATCGCGGCGATGCGCGATGGCTGTGGGCCCGGAGAGAATCTCCCCGATGTTGCCCTCGGTCTTGGTCTGGACCACGTTGAGTCCCATGACGACGGTCAGCATGAGCAGCATGCCCACGTTCGCCACAATCGCTACGCGACGGGTGAGCATCTTCTTGAGCTCGAACTTGATAAGGCTACGCATGGCGCCCACCTCCAAAATGAACCCCGCGGCGACGGGAGCAGCGCTGCCCCTCGACCGCTGTCACGGGCACGGCGGCGCCGGTGTGCTCGGCACCGCTCTCGTCGAATACGTGCAGGTACAGGTCCTCGAGCGTCGGCGCGACGGGGACGGCAGAGAGTTCGGCGACGTGTGGTTCTGACGAGAGGAACCGTACCGTTGCCATGCCGTCGCCGTCGTGGTGCACGTTCACCACGGGCACCCGCGAAGCCAACTCATCGGCTTTGCGGACAGGGACACGCGCCTCCCAGACCATGCCCTTCACGCCGCGTACGACCTCCGCAGGGCTCCCCTGCATGATGAACGACCCGGCGCGCATCATGAGGATGCTGTCAGCGATGTATTCCACGTCCGACACGATGTGCGTGGAGAGCAAGACGATCTTATCCGTGGCGAAGCCGGCGATGAGGTTGCGGAAGCGCACGCGCTCCTTGGGGTCAAGCCCGGCCGTGGGCTCGTCGAGGACGAGGACGTCCGGGTCGTTGAGGACCGCCTGCGCGATGCCGAGTCGCTGCTTCATGCCTCCAGAGAACGTGCGGATGCGGCGGTGCTCCTCGCCCGCAAGGCCGACCCGGTCGAGAAGCTCAAGCGACCGGGCGCGAGCGGCGCGGGCGTCGACGCCCTTGAGTGCCGCCATGTACTCCATGAAGTCCAGGGCGGTGAACTCCGGGTAGTAGCCGAAGTCCTGCGGTAGGTACCCCAGCCGCGCGCGGTACTCCCCGCCCAGCTCGGCGATCGAGCGGCCGTCCAGGCTGATCTCACCGGAGGATGGGCGCAAAATCCCGCAGATCATGCGCATGATGGTCGTCTTTCCTGCGCCATTGGCGCCGAGCAGGCCGTAAACCCCGGGGCGCAGGCGCGCGCTCACCCGGTCGACGGCGATCTTGGGACCGTACTGCTTGGTCAGCCGGTCGAGTACGAGCTCCATCGTGGGCTCCTTTCGATTCGTATCGATATACAGCAGGTATTCGTGGGCGGATGCTTGGGCGGCGATTACGCCAGGCGGGCGCCTGTGCAGCGACACCGTAAGGCGAACGGTCGGGCGGCGTTACCGCCAGGCGGGCGTCCGCCGCGTCTCGGGAATGAATCCGGATGCGCCGGCACCGACCCAGGCGCGGACCTCACGGGTGCACCACACGCCCGCGACGGCGCACACAAGGATCCACATCCAGGCGCTCGTCTGAGCATATGCCGAGGGTGCGGCGTAGAAGAGCATCGCGCCGGTCGCCGTGACGGCAGAGGCCCATGCGATGGCCGCGCCGCGCGCATCCGGGCTTGAAACGCGTCGTGCACACATAAGACCGCCCGCGCAGGCGATGAGGTACGGCGCACCCATGAGCAGCAACGCCCGCGCGACACCAACGCCTTCAATCCCCGACGCAACGGCTCCAACCGCGAGGACGAGGGCACTCGCAAGACCCATCAGCAGCAGCCGCGCAACGACCACGGACACCGCGTTGAACGGGCAAGCGGCTTCTAGCTCGCCCATGCCGAAGGGCTTTGAGCGCGTGACGCTCGCAAGGCAGACGAGCGCCGTCAGGCCACCCGCGGCAGAGAGCACCTGGGAGCCCAGCGGCCCCTCCGTCTCGACATGGGGAGCCACGGCCGTCAACAAGGCAACGAACGCAAATGCGGTCCAGACCACGGGGCGCGTGAAGCGCACTTGGGCAAAAAGGAATCCTCCCAACTGCATATGCGGGGACGGCGCGCTCCCCTCTAGTGTCAACTCGCGCTCACAGGCGCTTGCGCACTCCTCGATGAGCTCGGAGCGACCGTTCGACCCCTGTTCACTTAAGAACAGCTCGCGATCCGAGCGATACAGCGCCGAAAGATCCCGCTCGAGCGCATCCTCTCGGTTTCCCTTCATTTCACGTCCTCCTCTCCCGATTTCAACAGTTCTCGCAAGGCAGCGAGCGCGCCCTCGAGTCTGCGCCGAGCAGCGAATCTGCTGATGCCCATCACCCGTCCAATCTCGGCGAAGGTGAGCTCCTGGTCGAACCGCAGCTCGAGGACTTCGCGCTCCTCGGCAGTCAGTAAGGCGATCGCATGGCGCAGGCCATCCATTCCGGCTGGCGAGAAGATCTCGGTGTCCGAGGGCGCCGGATCTGCCAGAACCTCGTCGGTGGGCAGTTCGTCGGTCGCCCGCACACGGGCCCGAGCCGCGTCCACGCAAACGTTTCGGGCAATCGTGAGCAGGTACGCCAGCGGTTTGCCCGCGTCACGATAGCTCTTTGCCGTTCGCACGAACCGTAGGAAGACCTCCTGGGCGGCGTCCTGTGCCTCGTCCGCGCTTTCGGTGTGCCGACGACAGTACGCGAGCACGTCATCGTAGTGGTCCTCTATGAGGGCCCGAACTTCCGCGGCGTTCAATCCGCGCTGCGGATACGCCACGCGCATCACCTCCTCTCACCCTAGATAACGAAGCGGGCGCCCCACATGAGCGCCCGCACACAGGTTCTACATAGAATAGAGCAAGGAAAAGGATCGGATTACACTGGACGGAACGGCTCTTCGAATGCGGGAATCCCACGTGACCGCGCGACCGTTTCAGCCGGTTTGTGCGTCCTACCCGCGGAAGCGCCCGCGAACGAGCGCAATGGCATCGAGACCGTACGTCAGCACAACTAGAACGATCGCACAGAACACGTAGGCGTCGATCGTGTCGTAAAAAGATGATGCCTCGAGGGCGTGCGCGTATGTTTGCAGCCCCACGAGAACCCCAACCAAGGAGAGCGCGGCGCTCAGACCGCTGGCGAACACGAGTGTGGGCATCGCCTTCGTCCGTGCGGCGAGGGCCGCCACCAAGGCAAGGCCAACGGCGATCATACCCGGAACAAGCTGAGTGACGAGGGTGACGATCCCGGACGTCCAATCAATGGCCACCATGGAAACTCCCTTCACAGGCAGTACTGGTAATTCACGTATACCCTTACCCCCCCCTCAATACGCAGCGAGAAGAATGCGCGAGAACCACAGAATCGGCGGCCAATAAGATGGCGTCGTTTGTATACGGGAATAGAGGGCTGCGCAATAGGTATGCGGACTCTTGATGCTTCGCGGCCGCGACCGAGCATGGATGCGGAGCGCACTGCGACGGGAGGCTTAGATTTGATAAGAAGCGGGACCGTTTAGTTTTGGCCCGTTTTCGGTGATTTGGATATCCTAAGTGCAAAGGTTCGCTACGGGCGATAGTTTTGGATGGTTTGGACTCCCCTGCGGCGGCCCCAACATGCGACGGTGAACAAAAACCCAGGAAACGATTGCCAGAGACCCTGGAAAGCGGCTTAATACCTTCAAAACTATCGCCAGAGGCGACCCTTTTGCTTTGAAACGCATTATCAACCCTAGCTATGAAAAAGACCGGAGATGAAAACCCCGGCCTTAAATCTCATGGGTGGAGACGAGGGGGATCGAACCCCTGACCTCTTGACTGCCAGTCAAGCGCTCTCCCAGCTGAGCTACGCCCCCATGAACAGAGAAGAAAGATGCAAGTGGTGGAGACGAGGGGGATCGAACCCCTGACCTCTTGACTGCCAGTCAAGCGCTCTCCCAGCTGAGCTACGCCCCCTTGCAACGAAGAAGTACTATACGGGAACCATCGAGGATGTGCAAGCACAAATCAGAACTTTTTTCTGAGCCTCATATACAGTAGAGGGAACGGCATGCCCTGCTCGTCTACATCCGAGCGGTCGTAGACCTCAAAGCCCATATGTTCGTAGAATCCACGAGCAAGCGGGTTTTGCTCATTGACCGTCAGCTTGCGCACACCCAACCTTTCGATTCCATATTCAAGAAGACGCTTGCCGACTCCCACTCCCCTGGAGGAATCTGAAACGAACAGCATCTCGAGCGTGCAGTCGTTCACCCCCATGAACCCGATCGGCTCACCCAGCGAACCACGGGCGACGACGAGGTCGGGAACACCTTTGAGCGCAGTCGGAACATACCGCTCAATCTGCAATATGTCCTCGCCCGTTAGAAAGTCATGTGTTGCGCGCACGGAGCTGTTCCACACGACGCATAAATCCGAAATCAGCGTTAAGTCGCGACTCTCTACAACCTCGATTTGCACGGCCTCCCCTTACAAGAAAATGGGGCGCGAGGAACTCAGCCTCACACCCCACGCGTGTTTGATACGATCTCGAAGCAGTACTAGCGGCGCTGAGAGATCACGAGTTCAGAAACTTTGCCGGCGACCTCGTCGATGGCGACGTCCTCACGCTCGCCGGTGGCGCGGTCCTTGAGCTCGACCGTCCCGTTCTTGAGGCCGCGCTTGCCCAGGACGATCTGGTACGGGAAGCCCATGAGGTCGTTGTCGGCGAACTTGACGCCCGGACGAATGTCGCGGTCGTCCACAATGACCTCGATGCCAGCAGCACAGAGCTCCGTGGTCAAGCGATCGCAGACCTCGGCGCACTCCGGAATCGTGGGGTCGAGCGGCATGATGGAAACCTCGTACGGGGCAATAGGGACGGGCCAGATGATACCGTGCTCGTCGTGGTGCTGCTCGACGGAGGCGGCAAGGGTGCGGGACACGCCCACGCCGTAGCAACCCATCAGGAATGGCTTCTCAACGCCATCCTCGTCGGCGAACGTCGCTCCCATGGCCTCGGAATACTTGGTGCCGAGCTGGAAGACCTGAGACACCTCGATGCCGCGCGCGCCGGAGAGGGGCGCGCCGCAGTGAGGGCAGGGGTCGCCGGCGACGACCGTGATGAGGTCCTCCCATGCGTCCGCCTCGAAATCGCGACCCGGGCAGGCACCGGTGAAGTGGTAATCGACCTCGTTGGCACCGCAGGCCCACTGCTTGGAATCACGCAGGGTGACATCGCACACGAGGCGGATGCCCTCGGGCAGATTCACCGGCCCGATGAAGCCCTTGTGCAGGCCATAGCCCTCAAGCTCCTCGTCGGTCATCATGCGGTAACCCTCGCCAAAGACATGTTCGGCCTTGCAGTCGTTGAGCTCGTGGTCGCCAGGGACGATGGCCACAACCGGGTGCCCGTCCGCATCGATAAGGGCGAGTGCCTTACGCGTGCCGTTCTCGGGGAAGCCGAAGAACTCGGCCACCGCGGCAATCGTGCCCATGCCGGGCGTGTGGACCTTCTGCAGCGTGCCGTCGCCGGGGCCCTCAGTCACCGCAACCGTGGTGGAAGCGGCCTCATCGTCGGCGGCATAGCCGCAATCATCGCAGTACACGAGCGCAGCCTCGCCCGCGTCGGCGAGTGCCATGAACTCGACGGAGGTATCGCCACCGATCTGACCGGAATCGGCCACCACGGGCAGGGCCTTGAGGCCACAGCGCTCGCAGATGTTCGCGTACGCCTGCTTCATGGCATCGTAGGTCTCCTGCAGGGACTCCTGCGTAGCGTTGAAGGAGTAGCCGTCCTTCATGATGAACTCGCGGCCGCGCATGAGGCCAAAGCGCGGGCGCATCTCGTCGCGGAACTTGTCCTGGATCTGGTACAGGTTCACCGGCAACTGCTTATAGCTCTTGAGCTCGTTCTTGATGAGGTCGGTGACGGTCTCCTCATGCGTGGGACCGAGCACGAACTCGCGGTCATGACGGTCGGAGATGCGCATGAGCTCGGGGCCGTACGCGTTGTAGCGGCCGGACTCGTGCCACACCTGGGCATCGACCATGATGGGCATGAGCAGTTCCTGGGCACCCGCGGCGTCCATCTCGTCGCGGACAATATCCTCGATCTTGCGCAGCGAGCGCCACGCGAGCGGCAGATAGCTGTAGAGGCCCGCGGCCTGCTTGCGGATCATGCCGGCACGCAGCATCAGGCGATGACTGGCGAGTTCAGCCTCTGCCGGGTCCTCCTTGAGCGTGGGGGCATACAGATGAGACATCTTCATGGCGCGAGTCTTAGACACGACGACCTCCTTGAGTAAACAAATGCAACTTGAACATGATAGCAGGTAACGAATCTACACGCCCCTCCGGCGCGGGCCCATCACATCCGGCGCTCGAACAGTCCTGCTCGCACGGAGGGCCCAGTGGGCCCTCCGGCTCGTGCGGAACTCGCGGCGGACGTGAGGGGCCCGCGCCGGAGGGGCGAACGTAAAGATCACGCAATCAACAATACGGTCTGACTCACGGAGCCAAATCTACTACATTGACAAGCTCCGCCCCTTGCGTATATCGTCCCGCGCGCAGTTCGCGCAGCGCTGTTTGAGCACGGGATGATATACGCAAGGGGCGGAGCGGTAGGATACGTTAGAGTTTCTCGATCTCCTCCATGAGGGCGTCGACGATTTGGGCCTCGGGCACCTTGCGGATGATCTCACCGCGGCGGAACACCATGCCCACACCGCGTCCGCAGGCAACACCCACATCGGCATCGCTCGCCTCGCCCGGGCCGTTCACCACACACCCCATGACGGCGACGGAAATGGGCTTCGTGCAGGACTTGAGCCGCTCCCCCACTTCCTCGGCAAGACCGATCAGGTCGACCTGCGTGCGTCCGCACGTCGGGCAGCTCACGAGCTCGGGGCCACGCCGCCGCAGACCGAGGGCCGAAAGGATACCCCAGCATACCGGCGGCTCTTCGACGGGATCGGCGGTCAAAGACACGCGCATGGTGTCGCCAATGCCTTCGGCCAGCAACACGCCGAGGCCGACCGCGCTCTTGATGGTGCCCTGCTGCACCGTGCCCGCCTCCGTGACACCAAGATGCAGCGGCACCTGGGGCAGTTCGCGCGAGAGGGCACGGTACGTCTCAATCGTGGTGGGCACGCTGTGGGCCTTGGCAGATAGGACGATGTTCTCGAACCCACGCTTCTCGAAGTGCTCGACGAACTCAAGCGAAGACGCAACGAGCTTTTCGGGCTGCGTGAGGTCCTCGCGCTCGGCAATGCGACGATCAAGCGATCCGGCGTTGACACCGATGCGGATCGCGGCTCCCGCCTCACCCGCGGCATCGATTACGGCGTCCACGCGGTCCCAATCACCGATGTTTCCGGGGTTGATGCGCAGTTTGGCAGCGCCGGAGCGGACAGCCCCGATAGCGAGTCGATAGTCAAAGTGAATGTCGGCGACGATCGGCACGGGAGACTCGGCGCAGATCCGCCCGAAGGACTCGAGCGCATCGGCAGAAGGGACCGTGACGCGCACAAGGTCGCACCCGGCGTCCACGAGCGCGCGCACCTGAGCCAGGGTCGCATCGGCATCGATGGTGGGCGTGCACGTCATGGACTGCACGACAACGGGGGCGCCACCGCCAATAGGCACGGAACCCACCATCACCTGGCGTGTGCGCTCTCGAGCAAGCCCCTGCATGGCACTCCCCTTTCGTGATGTTCGCTAGAAGAAGCGAACGATGTCGGAACCCAGCATATAGATGAATAACAGCCCGAACAGGCCGATGCCAACCATGGAGATGGCGGTCTGAACCTTGATTGGCACTTTGCGGCGTGTAACTGCTTGGATAGCCTCGATCACGAGCTTGCCGCCGTCGAGCGGCGGGATGGGCAGTAGATTCATGAAGCCTAGCGAGAACGAGATAAGCGCCGCGAGGTTGAGGAACGTTGCGGGGCCCTCAGCAGCCGCCTGAGCCGACATCACGGAAATTCCCACGACGGAGGTTGAGTTGTCGAGCACCTCCATGGTGTGGCGGGGGTTAAGCAGGCTGCCAACGGATTGGGCGGTCGCGACGATGTTATCGATGGCGATCTGGCAGGACTGCAGCGGGTTGAGGCGGACAACCTGGGTGGGGGCGCTGATTCCGAGCAAACCGTCATCGTCGAAGGACACGCCTACCGTGAGGAAGGTCCCGTTCTCGTGTGCCCATGACCCGGAATCGAAGGAGTCGTCGATGGGCAAGTGGTCGAACGCCATGTCAACGTTATTGGGGCGCCACAGATCGAGCTCGACCTCGCCCTCATGGTCAGCCGCGTCAAAGGCATCGAGCAGTTCAAGCCAGGAATCGACGCGCTCACCGTTCACGGCGATGACGCAATCGCCCTGCTTGAGGCCGGCAGCCTCGACAGGCGAATCGGCGACGATCTCGCCAAGTACATTGGCATCGATGGGCATCGAAACCCCCAGCACCGAGTACACGGCGATCACGAGCAGGAAACCCGTGAGGATATTCACTGCAATGCCCGCGACGAGCATGAACGCGCGCTTCCAAAAGCCCTTCCCCACATACGTGTGAGAACGCTCGAGCTCAAAGAAGGCGCGGTCGTCCATAGGGGGATCCCAAGGTTCGCCCACCTTGGTTGCGGAGCTGCGGTCAAACGAACGACCGTCGTAGATCGTATTGCCCTGCGCATCGCGAGCCGCAGCGGCAAAGGCGAGGGGAAAATCGCGAGAGGAGACCTCGTCGTCGGCATCATGATCGGACGCCTCGTCAGACGGGACGATGGAACCCCATCCGTAGAGCAAAGAACACGCCTCTTCGACGTCGCTCACCTTAAGATCGAGCTCTTGAGCGAGCAAGTCAACGCGCACCGTTCCATGGCGGTGAATAGCGGCGAGCACCTGGGGCGCGCAGTCGACCTCGGTGGGATCCATGCCGCAGATCTCGGCATATCCTCCAAGGAGGAGAGGCGTGACGCCGAACTTGGTGCCGATTCGCTTGGAGACATGATGGACATTGAAGCGGCAAGGCATGCCCAAGAAGAACTCAAGGACGCGGACCCCGCAGGCGCGCGCCGCGAGAAAATGACCGCCTTCGTGGACGAACACGAGCGCGGATAAGAGAAGAAGGCCCCAAAAGATGGGGCCGATAATACCAAACAACGTATCCATGGAATCCAAATCTACGTTATGCCATTAAGCAAATCGCACGCTCCGCGCGTTTCCGCGCCCATGCATCGACATCGCGAAGCTGTTCAAGCGAAACCACATCGCAACGATCGTGAGCGTCCATGCACGTTTGGACAACGGCGGCAATGCCGTTGAAACCGAGACGGTCATGGAGGAAGGCGTCGACGGCGACCTCATTGGCGGCGTTCAAGACACAAGGCATCGTACCCCGCAACTCACCGGCGATTTCGGCAAGCTTGAGGCAGCGGAATGCCTCCATATCGGGCGCATCGAACGATAGTTTTCCAAGCTCACGGAAATCAATGCGCGGAGCGGGTGTATCCCAACGCTCGGGATAGGTGAATGCATACTGAATGGGAATACGCATATCGGAGGCGCCCAGGTGAGCGATCACCGAACCATCAACGAACTCCACCATGGAGTGAATCTTTGATTCGCGTTGGATAAGCACGTTGATCCGGTCGAGTCCCATACCAAATAGATGCATGGCCTCGATACGCTCGAGCCCTTTGTTCATAAGCGTTGCGGAATCGATGGTGATCTTGGCACCCATATTCCACGTGGGGTGGGCCAGGGCGTCGTGGCATGTGACGCATTCGAGCTCCTTCGCGGTACGACCAAAGAACGGACCGCCCGAGCACGTAAGCCAGATGCAATGCGCCTCACGAGGGTCCTCCCCCGTCAGACATTGGAAGATCGCGCCGTGCTCGGAATCAACCGGAAGGAGCTGCCCAGGCGCGGCAAGCGGCATGAGCAGGTCTCCACCAACAACCAGGGATTCCTTGTTGGCGAGAGCCAACCGTCTATCGCCCGAAAGGACGGCATGACTCGCCTCGAGACCGGCGGCCCCGACAATCGCGACGAGGACGACATCGCAGGCATCCATACGCGCAAGCTCAACAGCCGCGTGCGGACCGCTCAGCAGCCTGCAACCCTGGGGAAGCTCCTGAAGCACTGGGTCATCGGTATGGGACTCGTCGGTCACGCCGACGTAGGAGACTTTGAACTCACGCGCATACCGAACGAGGTCTGACGTACGGCTATGCGCGGAAAGAGCGACAACCTGGAGCTTGTCGGCGTGCTGACGGCACACATCAAGCGCCTGGGTTCCAATCGACCCAGTGCAACCGAGGATCGCAACACGGGTGCGACGGCCCTCCCCCTGAATTGACGTCATTACAGGACACCTCCCAAATGAAGCATCAGATAGGCGGTAATGACGCCGATGATAAGCGAATCAGAGCGATCGAGCATACCACCATGGCCGGGAATGAGATTGCCGGAATCCTTGACTCCCGCGCCGCGCTTAATGCGGCTTTCGATGAGGTCGCCGAAAACGCCCATGATCGAAACGACGATTCCGCACATGATGGCAAACCAGATATCCAGATCGTACAGATCGGTGGACCACAGGATGAGCCACACGACGATTGAGCCCGCAAGACCGCCGAAAAAGCCTTCCCAACTCTTCTTGGGTGAGATCTTTGGGGCCATCTTATGCTTGCCAAAGCGGCTGCCGACCATATAGGCAAACGAATCGGAGAGCCAGAGCGATGCGCAGACGCCGACCGAGAGCAGCGCGCCCTCCCAGCCGGGAACCGCTTCGCGCAGCAACACGATGGCGGAAAGCATGTATCCGGTATAGATAGGGCCAAAGACCGTAACGGCAACGTCCGCGATGCGGGTGCGCGGGTTCTGGACATACCACAGACCGAGCGAGAGCACGAGTAGGAAGTTGATGACCGTCAGCCAAACAGGGTCGACGAGGGCGGACAAGGGAAACAGAACGGCCGCCGACAGCCCAATGAACTCATTAGGAACCTTACCGTCGATGCGAGCCATGCGATAGAACTCGTAGCAGCAAAGCCATGACATGACCGACGTGAAAACCGCCGTGGGAAGGACGCCCAAGATGAGCGAGCCAATGAAGACGACGGCGTACACGATTCCTGCACCGGCGCGTACGATAAACGAATGCAAACGACCGTCCTTCGATGCGCTCGGCTCTGATGCGGCGCTGTTGGTATTGGAAGCCAATGTAAAAACTCCTTCACGGGACGAGGCGCTAGGCACTCGTCAGACCCCCAAAGCGGCGATCGCGACCTTGGAAGGATGCGATCGCGCGCACGAGCCCCCAACGATCGAAATCGGGCCAATAGGTGTCCGTGATATAGAACTCTGAATATGCGATCTGCCAAAGCAGATAATTGGAGACACGCATCTCGCCGGACGTACGAATGACCAACTCGGGGTCGGGCATGTCGGCCGTGTACAGACGGGAAGCGACGGTCTCCTCGGTGATGTCCGAGGGATCGAGCACGCCGGCGCGGACATCCTCGGCAATGAGGCGCGTGGCACGGGCAAGCTCCGCACGGGCACCGTAGTTGACGGCCAGTGCGAGGGTCATCCCCGTGTGGTTACGAGTCTCCGCAAGCCCATACTCAAAGACATCGCGCGTCTTCTTGGGAAGCGCGGAAATGTCCCCGAGAAACTCAACACGGACGTTTTCGCGCTTGAGGAGCGGAAGCTCATCAACGAAGGTCTTTGCGAACAGGTGCATGAGAAGATTGACCTCGGCCTGAGGGCGATTCCAATTCTCAGTGGAGAACGCATACGCCGAAAGTACGTCGACGCCCATGCGCACACATGCGGTGATAACCTCCTGCAACGCGACGATTCCGGCCTTATGGCCCTCTCCGCGCCCGAGACCTCGACTCGTCGCCCATCTACCGTTGCCATCCATGATGCAAGAGACATGGCGCGGGATGCGCGCCATGTCGATGTCATCAATGGAAATGTCGTCGGGATGGTTCGCGAAGTACTCGTTGAACTTATCGACGTCGTAATGCATCAGCTAGATCTCCATGACCTCTGCTTCTTTGGCCTTGAGCATCTCATCCACCTTGGCGACGAACTCATCGGTGGCCTTCTGGACTTTGGCCTGCTCGCGGCGAACCTCGTCCTCGGTGAGTTCCTCGTCACGCTCGAGCTTGTTGTTCGCATCGCGGCGTGCATTACGGATGGCGATCTTTGCGTGCTCGGCGAGCTCGCGGCATTCCTTGACGAGTTCGCGACGGCGCTCCTCGGTAGGCGCGGGGAACGGGAGACGAACCACAATGCCGTCGGAATTGGGCGTGATACCCAAATCCGAAGCGGTTACCGCCTTGACGATGGCATTCACCAGGGCTTTGTCCCAAGGCTCGATGACGAGCATATGAGCTTCAGGCACCTTGACGGCCGCCACCTGCGTGATAGGTGTCGCAACGCCGTAGTAATCGACGGTGATGTCAGACAGGATGTTGGCGTTGGCACGACCGGTGCGGACCTTGGAGAAATTGTGCTTCAAGCTCTCAAGGGCCTTATCCATGCTTTCGCGGATATCAGACATTCCCTACTCCTCTTCCATAACGACGGTGCCCACCGGCTCACCGGCAAGTGCACGCTTGATATTGTCGTCCCCGTCGATGTTGAGAACGATGATCGGCATGTGGTTGTCCTGGCACAGCGCGGTCGCGGTCGAATCCATGACCTGGAGACCACGGACCAAGACCTCATGATAGCTGATGCTGTCAAAACGAACGGCATCCTCGTTCTTAACCGGATCCATGTCGTAGACGCCGTCGACCTTGGTGGCCTTGAGCAAGCAATCGGCGCCGATCTCGCAGGCACGCAGCGCAGCGGCGGTGTCGGTGGTGAAATACGGGTTGCCGGATCCGGCGGCGAAGATGACGACATCGCCCTTCTCAAGGCTTCGCATAGCGCGGCGACGGATATACGGCTCGCAAACCTCGTTCATCTGGATACCACTCATAACGCGGCAGGGGCAATCGATCCGCTCGATGGCATCCTGCAGGGCGAGAGCATTCATAACCGTGGCAAGCATGCCCATGTAATCGGCCTGGGCGCGCTCCATACCCTTGGCAGAGCCGGCGACACCGCGGAAGATGTTGCCGCCTCCGACAACGACCGCGACCTCGATCCCCTCGTCGTGAAGCTGCTTGACCTGAACGGCCATGCGCTCCACCACATTGGGGTCGATACCGTAATCGGCGTTACCCATAAGCGCCTCACCGGAAATCTTCAACAGGACGCGCTTGTATTGGTACTCGGACAAGGAATCCTCCTTATAACGCAATTTCTCCCATTTTAGCAGGGATGGACGATACTCGCAGCAAATGAACTCGACCCATGAAAAAGCAGGCCGTGAGCGTTACCCCACGACCTGCCTTCACGTTAAAGCGTCAATTTACTCGCCGCAGACCAGACGATCGAAAGCGACGACCTTGACGGTGTCACCAAGCTCCTTGGAGACCTTCTCGGCGTAGGCCTTGATGGTCATGCTGGAATCCTTGATGAACTCCTGCTCGTTCAGGACGATGCCCTTGAAGAACTTCTCCAGGCGACCAATGGCCATCTTCTCCTGAATGGCCTCGGGCTTGCCGGACTCGGCAGCCTGAGCCTTGTAGATCTCAACCTCGTGATCGATGACATCCTGAGCGACGTCCTCGCGCACAGCGGCGATCGGTGCAGTGGCAGCGACCTGCATGGCAACATCATGGGCGAAGGTCTTAAAGGCCTCAGCAGAAGCGGTCTCGGGCTTCTCGAAGGAGAACTCGACGAGAACGCCGATCTTGCCACCCATGTGGATGTAGGAGGCAACGCCACCGGCAGCGGGCTTGCGCACGGCGGTACGGGAGATCTTCATGTTCTCACCGATGACGTGAATCATCTCGGTGAGGGCAGCCTCGACGGTCTCACCGTTCATATCGCAGGCGAGCAGAGCCTCGACATCGGCAGGCTCGTTATCGCAAACGACCTTGGCGACCTCGGCGGCAAAACCGGTGAACTTGGGGTTGGAGGCAACGAAGTCGGTCTCGCAGGCGACCTCGGCGAGGGCACCCATGGTGCCGTCCTCGGAAATATACGCAGCGACAGCGCCCTCGTTGGTGTCGCGACCAGCCTTCTTGGCGGCGGCGGCGAGACCGTTCTTGCGGAGGACGTCGACGGCGGCGTCCATATCGCCGTCAGCCTCGACGAGAGCCTTCTTGCACTCCATCATCGGGGAGTCGGTCATCTCGCGGAGCTGCTTGACCATAGCGGCGGTGATCTGAGCCATGTTCATTCCTTTCAAAGGGAATTGACGAATGAGATGAGGTGGGTGCTACTCGGCGACAGCCTCGGTAGCAGGAGCCTCGGCGGCCATCTCGGCCTCGGAGATCTGCTCCTTGCCGGAACCGGCGAGGCAGGCGTCGGCGAAGAGCTCGCTCATGAGCTGGATCGCGGAGATGGCGTCATCGTTGCAGGGGATGCCGTAATCGACGACGTCGGGATCGGAGTTGGTGTCGATGAGGGCGACCACGGGGATGCCAAGACGCTTGGCCTCCTTAATGGCGTTCTCCTCGCGCTTGGTGTCGATGACGAAGAGCGCGGCAGGGGTGCTCTTGAGCTCACGGGCGCCACCAAGGTTGGCCTGCAGCTTGGCGAGCTCCTTGCCCAGGACCGCCTGCTCCTTCTTGCCACGCAGAGCCATGGAGCCATCGGCGACCATGCCCTCGAGCTCCTCGAGGCGGTTCATGCGGGAACGGATGGTCACGAAGTTGGTGAGCATGCCACCGAGCCAACGCTGGTTGATGTAAGGCATGTTGGCGCGCTCGGCAGCGGACTTCACGGCCTCCTGGGCCTGCTTCTTGGTGCCAACAAAGAGGACCTTACCACCCTTGGCCGCGGTCTCCTTGAGGAAGGTGTACGCCTTATCGGCCTCGACGATGGTCTGCTTGAGGTCGAGGATGTAGATGTTGTTGCGCTCGCCGAAGATGAACGGCTTCATCTTCGGGTTCCAACGACGGGTCTGGTGGCCAAAGTGGCAGCCAGCCTCGAGCAGGGTGCGGATGTTGATCTTGGTAGCCATGTTTACCTCCCGGTTTGTCTTTCGCACGGTGTCGTCCGCGTCGACCACCCGAGCATGAGCTACCAAAGCTCGGGCACCGCGGCCGGCGCGTAGCCGTGCGTGTGTGATGGAACGTTGCAAATTCGCAACTTGATGAATAATAGCAGGTGGAGCACTCATTGCCAAGGCTTCACAAAGTAATCGCGTGGACTATGCACGGGGGTGCGCGCGGTGCACGGCGGTTTTAAGTCGGTCGGGCGTCAAATGCGTGTAGATTTGAGTCGTCGAGAGACTCACATGCCCGAGAAGCTCTTGCACGCTGCGAAGGTCGGCACCACCGCGTAAGAGCTCAGTGGCGAATGTATGACGAATGGCATGGGGCGTAATGTCATCGGGCACACCAGAAGCGGTCTTGAGCGCGTTGAAGCGATACCTGAGTGCTGCGGCATCCATGGGTTTTCCGCGATTTGATATGAAAAAACGAGTGACGGTATTTGCCTGCGGATGACCCCTGAGCAACTCGCCTCTACCGTTATCAAGATAATGAGCGCAAGCAAGGCACGCCCGATCGTACAGGGGCACGATACGCTCCTTAGAGCCCTTGCCGAACAAGCGAACGGACATCGCCGCAAGGTCGATGGAGGACACCTCAAGCGATGCGAGCTCCGAGATACGCGCCCCCGTGGCGATGAAGAGCTCCAACATGGCGGCATCACGCAGCCCTCGAGGCGTTGCGGGGTCAGGCGCCTTCATGAGACGCTCGAGCTGCTCCAAGGTAAGCGTATGGGGAAGTGGCTTGTCGAGCTTGGGGCTCGAAAGCGCAGAAACCACCTCTGACGTAACGATGCCCTCCTCGACAAGCCATGTGAAGAAGGACCGAAGAGCGGATAGGTGGGCGGACGTGGTGCGAGGGGCGTAGCCCGCAGAGGCAAAGTCCGATAGGTACAAGCGTAGGTCTCGTGGATTCGGCGACAATCCGTTCACCCCACTGCGCGCACACCAGCGCACATACGCTTCGAGGTGTTGGGTGTATGCACGCACCGTCTCGGGCGACGCACCCTCATACCGAGCGATATGAGCTATGTAATCATCGACGTACGCCAGCAAATCGCACTCGGACGCGCTCACACTCACTCCCCCATCCGCAACCAAAATGGACTCCAGCGAACCGAAACCTACCCTCGTGCGGAAAACAAATCACCGCGGGAAACGAGGAACGCTTCGAGGTCCGACAAGGCACGGGCGGAATACGCGGCGTAGCGATCGCGCTTGCTGCGTCTCTTGCCGTCCTCCAAGGGAGGCACGACGCCAAAGTTGACATGCATGGGTTGATAATCGACAGTCTCCGGATTGGTGGCATATGCCACCAGCGAGCCAAAGGCACCGGTGCGCGGCAAAGAGACGGACGGCAGCGCCGCCATGTCGGCAAACGTATTCAAAGCGGCGAGAAGACCGGACGCAATCGCCTCGGTGTACCCTTCCGTACCGGTTATCTGACCAGCAAGACGCACCTGAGTTCCAGGAACCGCAAAGGTGACGTCGAGGACGTGGGGGGCGTCGACGAACGTATTCCGATGCATGACGCCGTACCTGAAAAACTCGGCGTTCTCCAAGCCGGGAATCATGCGGAAAACGCGTTTCTGCTCGCCAAATGTAAGGTTGGTCTGAAATCCGACGAGATTGTATGCCGTGCATGCAGCGTTTTCCGCCCGGAGCTGCACGGCTGCCCAAGGCCTTCGACCCGTACGGGGATCGGTCAGCCCCACGGGCTTCATGGCTCCGTACCTGATCGCGTCGTGGCCGGTACGGGCAACTTCCTCGGCGGGCTGGCATGCTTGGAAAAGATCGCGTCGCTCAAAATCCTTGAGCACCACGCGCTCCGCCCCTACCAACTCGTCGATGAACGTATTGTATTCATCCTTGGTGAATGGGGCGTTCAGGTAATCCCCGTCCGCCTGATCATCGTAGCGGGATTGCGAGAACACGATGGACCTGTCGATCGTGCTGGCGTCGACGATCGGCGCCGCTGCATCGAAAAACGAAAGGGCATCACCACCGACTAAATTAAGAACGCGATCAGAGAGGGCTGGCGAGCACAGCGGACCCGCCGCAATCACACAGGGTCCTTCGGGAATCTCAGTGACCTCGCCGCGCACCACATGAATAAGGGGACGCGAATCGATCTCCTGAGCGACGAGGGCGGAAAACAGATCACGGTCGACAGCGAGGGCACCACCCGCGGGAACGGAAGCGCGTTCCGCGCACGACAACAGCACCGACCCCATGCGACGGAGTTCCTCTTTAAGAAGGCCGGCTGCCGAGTCGATACGCGTCGACTTAAGCGAATTGGAGCACACAAGCTCAGCCAGGCCGTCCGTGCGATGTGCCGGAGAGGAGACGCAGGGGCGCATCTCATGCAATACCACGGGAATGTCACGGTCAGCGAGTTGGCATGCGCACTCGCAGCCGGCAAGGCCACCACCCACCACCGTCACGCGCTCGTATGTCATATAGGGCTCCTTTGCGTTAGCGTCAATTCATCCATTGTGCCCTAAGCGCGTCAAGGCGTGAAGGGCGGACTTGCTCGGTGAGATCCCCCCATCCGGAAGCCGCACGGCCAAGCCTTGAATCTCGAGAGAGCTCACCAAGGTCAAGCACGTCACCCCATCGATGTCGAGATGGGACGCAAGCTCATCTACGCGTAGCGGGCTTGCAACTATCATATCGAGTGCACGCTGCTCGTTCCCCTTAAGGCCCCCATACCCACGAGCATCCTTCCTGCAAAAGCGAAGCGTTCCATAAATCCGGGAAATCGCGACCTCAAGCGCCTCCTCGTCGGCGATACAACATGCTCCATTCGCGATCAGGTAATTAGAGCCACGTGACTCGGGGGAAAAGATCGAACCTGGGGCGGCGAGGACCTCTCTGCCCAACTCATTGGCCGCCTCCGCCGTCGAAAAGGTTCCCGACGGCAGCCCCGCCTCCGCGACGAACGTCGCGGATGAGAGCGCCGCTATGACGCGGTTTCGCTTGGGAAACGCCCATCTCTGTGGGGGCGTTCCCCAGGGCTCTATGGAAATCACGCAACCACCGGTTTCGATGACCCGGTCAACGAGGGCTTTCGCCGTGGAGGGGTAGACGACATCGGCCCCCGTCCCCAGTACCACGATGTGCCTGCCGCCAGCATTGAGCGTAGCCCACCCAGCGACCTGGTCGCATCCGCGCGCACCGCCCGATACGACGGGTATGCCCGACTCGACGGCGATTCCCGCCGCAAGTTCGCAGATAGCCGAACCGTAAGGCGATGCACGGCGAGAGCCGACGATGGACAACGAGGGAAGATCAAGCACCGTGGCATCACCCCGTACGTACAGCACGGGAGGCACCTGGGGAAGCTCGGCCACACATCGAGGATAGCCTGAGTCTCCCCGACGAATCTCGAATCCGTCCCTACACGCCCCCATCTCCATACCTCCCTTGATACTGCGCTGCCTCCAATACATGTGCCGCCTGGATGAATTCAGACTCCGCCATATCGGCGATAGTGCGCGAAATACGGCAGAGACCGACGACGCCCCTGCCCGTCAAATGCGAACGCTTCGAGAATTCAAGGAGCGTTTCGCGTCCCGCAGCGTCCAGACCGAAGGAACGAACCTCGGCATCGAGCGAAGCGCTGCAGCCGCATTCGTCCGTATCTGCAATTCGCGATTCGCGCCATGCGCAAAACGCCCTGCCCTTTTCGACCTGATCGCGCAGCACGTCCGTCGTCAGTCCCTCGGCTCCTTCGATGACGAGGTCAGGATCCGGGCGTGCTACGTGAAGGATGATATCGATACGATCGGCCAACGGACCGCCAAGCTTTGCTCGATACCGTTCGATTGCGGCGTCGGAGCACCGGCACGGAACATCACGGTCCCCCAAGTACCCGCAGGGACAGGGGTTGCTCGCAGCGATGAGTTGGAATCGCGCCGGAAACGTGTAGGCTCCATCGACACGGACGATTCGAACGGCGCCGTCTTCCATCGGTTGTCGTAGCATTTGGAGGGTATTCGATGAAAACTCGCCGAGTTCGTCCAGGTAGAGCACGCCACCATGCGCCAAGCTGATCTCACCGGGACGGACCGGACGCCCGCCGCCTATGAGTCCTGCCGAGGAAATACTGTGATGTGGGTTTCGGTACGGTCGCGAGCCCCTCAACAAGGACTCGGTGCGCTCGCCAACGACCGAATGGATACAGAGCGCCTCTTGAAGCTCAATCTCATCTATGGGAGGAAGGATGCCCGTCATACGCTTGGCGAGCATGGTCTTGCCGGATCCCGGGGCCCCGATCATCATCAGGCCCAGGCCTCCCGTTGCCGCAATCGCCAATCCCCGCTTCGCGATTTCCTGACCCACGACATCGCCGTAATCAAGCGCTGACCCATGAACAGCACGATGGGACGGATTGACGCAAAACGGCTTTTTACCTCGACCGATACCGACGCTCAGGCAACTGAGACGCTCCAGATAACTTGCTTGCACCTCGCCGATGGGCACATGCTCGGAGTTAAATCCCCCAACAAAGGAAACACCGAGATCACGTGCGAGCAACTGATAGGCCACCTCGCCCTTGACGGGGCAGACGGTCCCATCGAGGGCGAGCTCCCCAACGAAGAGGCAATCATCGAGACCCTCCAGGGGGATTTGGCCCGAGAGGGCAAGAATCGCCACGGCGATAGGCAAATCGAGCCCCGATCCGGTCTTACGGACATCCCCGGGCGCAAGGCTCACCGTAAGCGTGCACCGCGGAACCATGAAACCACTCGAACGCAACGCGCATCGGATTCGGCTGCGCGCGTCCATGACGGCGGCATCCGCCATGCCGACTATGGTCATACCCGGAATGGTTCCCGACGACGAGATCTCAACGGTAACCTCAAACGCCTCCACCCCTCGTATACAAGCCGCATGAACGGCAAATGTTTGAGGCGTTGCGCTCATTGGTCCGCCTCCCAGTCGAACACGCCATACAGGTGGCGGATCTCACATGCGCCCTTCGAGGCGAGCGTGACCGCGATAACGTCGAAACGGACCGACTGGCACGGGAAGTGTTCGGCGATGAATTGATAGGCGATGCGGCGATAGCGCTTGATCTTGGACGGTGTCACGGCTTCTTCGGGATATGAATCGACCGCAGTGCTGCGCCGTGTCTTGACCTCCACGAGGACGACTTCTTCGGAGTCGCAATCGTGGGCGATTATGTCAGCCTCACCTTCTGGGCAGCGGTAATTGCGTTCGACAATCTCGTATCCCCGGCCCTCGAGATAACACGCCGCGAGCTCCTCCCCCAGTGTTCCGATGAGCTTGTTCGACATCCCGCTTAGGTACTGACCATCGAAGACGCACTCCCCTTCGTCAATGGCACGCCTCAGGATCGCCTGCGCCCGCTCTCTATTCTTGTTCGCGCCCATATGCACTCCCTTCACATCCGGTGAGGGAAGTATCGGACCTGCTATCCCATAGCCGTCTCAAAAACGCCCCGCAAAAGCATACGCGGAATCTGGCAGCACCTGACACAGCCAGGCGACGTGAAGGAAGAGGCCTCACCTGTAAGGCGCAAGGATCATCGAGGAGCTAGAAAAGTCGTGCAGTCTCCAAAAAGTTTCCGCAAAAACTCACGCGATGTATGGGGCAAAGACCGTATTCCTTGATTGCTTGTATGTGCTCTGCAGAGGCATAGCCCTTTGATTGTGCAAAGTGATAATCAGGGTATTCGGCGTCATATTCGACCATCATCTCATCACGCGTGACCTTTGCGACAATCGAGGCCGCCGCAATACAAGCCACCGTGGCATCACCCTTTACGACATCGCGCTCATGTTTGACGGCACCGAGAGGATTGCCGTCCATGAGGACGCAATCGGGCTCTAACCCGGTATCGGCAACCGCGCCTGCCACCGCCTCACGCAGCGCACGGGCCATGCCGATCTCATCGATACGCGCGGGAGGGATATGGCAGATGCCGATCGCCCGCGCACATTCTGCTATCTGGACGGCAAGGATCTCACGCTTGGCAGGAGTGAGCTGCTTCGAATCGTTGATACCCCAGATGCGCGGCTCATCGGGCAGGCACACGGCACACACGGTCAGTGGTCCGGCGACCGAACCCCTGCCGACCTCATCGACGCCGACAACGACGCCGGGACCACCAAGCTCGCGCATGGTTGCGTACATGGCATCCACGCGGTCGCGCTCGGTGCGTTCCTTGTCCAATCGGCGCCGCGCGCGCTCGCATGCCTTCTGGACTTGGAGGCGGGGATCTTCGGCATACCTTTCGACAAGGGCCTCGATTTCCTCGAACGATGCGCTCGCAAGTTCTGCCGCAACTTGGGCGGCAGAGGCCGAACTCGTCATATTCGCCACGATATCCCCCTTATAAGAATCAATGCGCCGCGCGGCGCACGAACCTCTCTATGAAAGCGGGCCGCCCAAATGAGCGGCCCGCTTTCCGTACGGATCTGTAAACCCTAAAACCGTGCTTAGCGCTTCTCGGGAATGCGGGCAGCCTTGCCCACCTTGTCGCGCAGGTAGTACAGCTTGGCGCGACGGACCTTACCGTGGCGAACAACCTCGAGCTTGGCGATCTTCGGGGAATGAACCGGGAAGGTACGCTCAACGCCCACGCCGTAGGAGATCTTACGAACGGTGAAGGTCTCACGGGAACCGGCACCCTGCAGGCGAATGACATCGCCCTGGAAGACCTGGACACGCTCGCGGTCGCCTTCCTTGATACGGTAGTGGACCTTGACGTTGTCGCCGACCAGGATGCGAGGCATGTCCTCGCGGATCTGCTGACGCTCGATTGCGCGGATGTAATCCATGACAGATTCCTTACTCTTCTAGAGGTGCCGCACGCGTACGCCGGCACATAGGTTGAACAAACAGCAGCAAGTATACACAAGAAGCAGTGCTATACCAAGGAAAACCTCAAGTCCTCCACGCGATTATCCGCACGCCCCGTAGCGTACGCACCGAGAAACGGCTACAACGCGTCCCGTGTACAAGGCGCTCTAGAGATCTCGTTGACGGAGGTTGATCTGGCGCTTGCCCTGCTCGCCCGCGGGCTCGTCGAACTCGTAGACACCGAGCGACTTGAGGAACGGGCGGAGCCGTTTATATCCATAGTTGCGAACGTCGAAATCGGGAAGGCGCTTTCCGAGCTGGTCGCCGAGCAGCCCCAAGGAAATCCAACCGTCCTCATCGCCGAAGGAATCGATGACGGCGTTAATGGCGCAACGGATCGCCCGAAGATGGCGGCGCTTGTCCGCTCGGCTCATCTCGCCGAAAGCGACCTCTCCCTCGATCTCGTCCTCCGCCTCATCACATGCGCAGTTGCTCGGTTCAGATGCGGATCCGCCGGCATCGCCGGGGCGGCGGCGCCGTCGGCGAGGCGCGGGCTTGCCGACAGGGGCCGAAACATCGTCCTCGCGGGAATCACCGGCATCATCGGCCTCTTCCAGCTGCTGTCGAGCGTACAGCAGGTCGAGATACTTGAACTGGTTGCAAGCGGAGATGAACGGCTTGGGAGTCTTTTGCTCGCCCATGCCGATCACCACCATACCGCTCTCGCGCAGGCGCGCCACGAGACGCGTGAAGTCGGAATCAGAGCTGACGATGGCGAATCCGTCGACCGTACTCGAATACAGGATGTCCATGGCATCGATGATCATCGCCGAGTCCGTGGCATTCTTGCCATACGTATAACTGTACTGCTGCATCGGGATAATCGAATGGTCAAGCAGACAGCTCTTCCAGCTCGCCAGTCGAGGGCTCGTCCAGTCACCGTAGATGCGCTTGTATGTAGCGACACCCGCATTCGAAATCTCGTCGAGGATAACCTTGATATATTTTTCGCTCACGTTATCGGCATCGATCAGGACGGCAAAACGGAGCTCCGAAGCGTTTTCGAACATAGCATCCCTTCGAGTTGCATGCGCATGCGACGACCCCGTCCGCGCAAAAAGACGGACGGGGTCGTATGTCATATGAGGACATGAACCACCATTACTTCTGAGGGCTCTTGGGCATGAGCGGGTTCTCCCTCGTAAGGAGACTCATGAATTCCTCGCCCGTAATGGTCTCCTTCTTATACAGGTAATGAGCGAGCTCATGGAGCTTGAACTTATTCTCCTTGAGCATCTGGAGGGCGCGTCCGTGCGCCTCGGCGATGAGCTTTTGGACCGCAGCATCAACGCGCTCCGCCGTACCGGGTGCGCACGTGAGCGAGGTGTCCTGGTTGAGGTAGGCGTTTTGCACGGTGCCGAGCGCCATCATGCCGAACTCCTCGGACATGCCGAATCGCGTGATCATATTGCGGGCAAGCTTGGTCGCTTGCTCGATATCGTTTGCGGCACCGGTGGTCATCTCGCCGAAGATAAGCTCCTCGGCGGCACGCCCACCGCAGTAGACGGCAAGTTTATCAAGGACCTCCTGCTTCGTGGTGAGAAACCGCTCGTCCTCCTCAACCTGCATGGTATAGCCGAGTGCACCGCTTGTACGAGGCACGATGGTGATCTTGGTTACCGGCGCCGACCCCTTTTGACGTGCGGCGACGATGGCGTGGCCAATCTCATGATACGCAACTACCTGCTTCTCATGATCGGAAAGCACCGTGGACTTGCGCTGTTGACCGGCGATGACAACCTCGACGCTTTCCTCAAAGTCTTCCTGGGTCGCACGCTTGCGACCAAGACGAACAGCGCGCAGGGCTCCCTCGTTGATGATATTAGCAAGATCGGCACCGGAGGCACCGGGCGTCGCGCGGGCGATGGCAGTGAGGTCTATGCCCGGCTCGGTCTTCACATCTTTGGAGTGGAGCTCGAGAATCGCCTTGCGCCCGGAGAGGTCGGGCAACTCGACCGGCACGCGGCGATCGAAGCGGCCCGGGCGCAGGAGCGCGGCGTCTAGGGAATCGGGGCGGTTCGTCGCGGCGAGAACCACGATGCCCTTTTGGTTGTCAAAGCCGTCCATTTCCGTGAGAAGCTGATTTAACGTCTGCTCACGTTCGTCATTGCCAGAGAAGCCGCCGCCATCGCGCTTCTTGCCGATGGTATCGATCTCATCGATGAAGACGATACAGGGAGCTTTCTCCTTAGCCTGCTTGAACAGATCGCGCACCTTGGCGGCACCGCGACCGACGAACATCTCGACAAACTCAGATCCGGAAATGCTGAAGAAGGGAACGCCCGCCTCGCCGGCGACAGCCTTCGCGAGCAGCGTCTTGCCGGTACCGGGAGGGCCCACGAGCAGGGCGCCACGCGGCAGCTTGGCGCCGATCTCCTCATAACGCTTGGGATTCTCGAGGAAATCGACGACTTCCTTGAGGGACTCCTTGGCCTCTTCCTGACCAGCGACGTCCTTGAACGTGACGCCGACATCCTTGGAAGCGACGATACGAGCGCCGGACTTGCCAAGGTTGCCGCCGCCAAAGCCGCCAAAGCCGCCGCCGGAGAAATCCATCGAGGGATTGTCGTCACCCATGGCCTTCTTCATACGGCGATTGAGCCACCAACCGAGCAGAAAGAAGATGAGCATGGGAGCGAACACCGTGATGAACAGATAGGTCCACATGCCGGAATCCTGCTTGGGAATCGTCACCTTGAGAGTTGCACCAGCCTCTTCGATGCGATTAGTGAGATCCACGTCCGTGGGCATGGTGGTGGTGCGATACGCCTTGCCCTCTTCGCCCTTGAGCGTGTAGACCGCCTGGGCATCATCGGTGGTGTAGCTGACCTCATCGACCTTTTTGTCCTCGAGATCGCTCAAAAGCTGGGAATACGTGACATCCTCGACCTCGAGCCCGCCGTTCTTGAAATTGGGGAACAGCACGCTGCTCAAGACCAGGTACACCGCAAAGGCAATGAGCATGTAGAGGATGAGATTCCGCCTACGCTTATGATCATCCATTTCCATAAGGAAACTCCGTCCGTACGTTCAGTAATGCTCTGAGGATACCCCCGAGCGCGGCCCGTTAAACGCGCGAATCAAGAACGCCCCTCCGTCACGATACGGAGAGACCTGCCATCAATCACGCAAACATGCCCGGACGATATTGGTACCCATTGTCGACGTGGGGACAGAGCTGCCAAAACGCGACGGCGCTCGCAGCGGCGACATTCAAGGAGTCAACGCCGTGCGCCATGGGAATGCGAACCGTCGTGTCGCAGCCGTCAATCGTGCGTCTCTGTAGCCCGGCGCCCTCGGTTCCCATGAATATCGCGAGCCGTTCTATGCCCTGAAGTCGAGGGTCGTCCAAGGAAATCGAGTCGTCGGAGAGCGCCATGGCGGCACACGTGAAGCCGGCATCGTGCAGGACCTCGAGACCATCACGGGGCCACGTGCGGGCCTCGGTGCCAATCCTCGTCCAAGGTACCTGGAAGACGGTGCCCATGGACACGCGCGCAGAACGGCGATAGAGCGGATCCACACAGGTCGGACTCACGAGAATGCCGTCAACGTTGAGCGCCGCCGCGGACCGGAAGATCGCGCCCACATTCGAATGGTCGACGATGCCCTCGAGCACGCACGCGCGAATCGGGCGCCCAGAGGCGCGCTCAACCAATCCTTCTAGGAAGGCACCCGCATCCGCGAGCGGCGGCCGGTGAAACGCCGCAAGTGCACCACGGGTCACCGAAAAGCCGGTAAGCTGCTCAAGCAGAGCCATCTCGCCAACAAAGACGGGAATATCGATTTCGGGGAAGTCGGTAGCGACCTTCTCGAGCAGCGGGGTGAGCTGATCAAGCCAACGCTCACCCAAAAGGAAGCTCACAGGCACAAGGCCGGCCTCGACCGCGCGCTCGATGACTTTGCCACTCTCCGCGATGAAGATGCCCTTCTCGGGCTCGAGCACTGAACGCAGCTGACGTTCAGTCAGCTTCGTGTACGCCTCAAGACGAGGATCGTCCAATGAGTCAATATGAGCGATTTCAACCCCAGGCATCTTAACGTACCGGCACGATCTCGATGTAGAAACCATCAGGATCCTCGATGAAGTAGATGCCCATGGAGGGGTTCTCCTTCACGATGCAACCCATGGAAGCGTGAAGATCATGGGCGGCACCCATGTCCGCGACCTCGAAAGCCAGATGAATGTCATGCCCGCCCTGGTTGTACGGCTCGACACGGCCCTTGTTCCACGTGAGCTCGAGCTGGCAGGGACTCGCCTCATTGCCGAGGAACACGAGCTTCCAGGAACCGTCCTCGGGTCCCTCCTCGCGCACCGGCGTCAAGCCGAGTGCCTTCTCGTAGAACGCGAGGGACGCATCCAGATCGAGGACGTGGATTTCTGTGTGAGACATCTTGAATTGCATGGTTGCTCCTTCGTACAAGATGGTTGACGGTATATGCCAGACGGTACGAACCACAGGCTCCCACGGGGCGCGGGCCCCTACGATCTGCGGTATGTCATGAACTCGAAGGTGACGTCGGCGTCGCCGGCGCCCTCCTCAATACGAAAAACCTCGGAACAGTCGACGACCGACCAGGCGGAATCTACATCGAGGTTGGGGAAATACGTATCGACATCGCGTATCACGTGGTTGCGCGTGACCTCCGCCTCGATGCAATGAGGCAGGAACTGCTCGTACACTGCTCCCCCGCCGATGACCCAGGCAACGTCCTCATCCGCGACGGCAGCGAGCGCTTCCTCAGCCGAATGAACAACCTCAATACCCTCGCGTTCAAACGCGGGATCACGCGTGAGAACAATGTTGCGACGGTCCTTGAGCGGACGCCCGCCGGGAAAGCTCTCAAGGGTCTTACGTCCCATAACGACGGGATGGCCCTTGGTCTTATTGACAAAATGGCGCATGTCGGCACGATTGGCCACCACCATATCGCCATCCCGTCCAATCCCCCAGTCATCGCACACAGCGACGATGGCCTTAAGCTCACATGTCATCATGCAACTCTTCTCTTGTACATCAGGGGCACAATCCACTTTTAAACCGATGATACCGTAGCCCCGCCCCGGAGCATATCGTCCCGCGCGCAGTTCGCGTAGCGCTGTTTGAGCACGGGGTGATATGCTCCGGGGCGGGGCGGGCGAAACGGATTTAGACCGCGATGGGAATCCCCTTGACCTGCGGCCCCGTCTCATAATCCTCAACAATGAGGTCATCAGTTGTAAAGTCGTAGAAATTCGTGACTTCAGGATTGAGCGAGACCTTGGGCGCCGGGAACTGCGGCCGCTCGATGAGCTCACGCACGATATCCACGTGCCGGTCGTAAATGTGCGCGTCAACGATCACGTGCAACAGCTCGCCTGCGATCATATCGCAATGGCGCGCGACCATCATGAGCAAGATGGCGTACTGACACACGTTCCAGTTGTTGGCAGCAAGGATATCCTGGCTACGCTGCATGAGCACCATGTTGAGCACCGGCTTGTCGCAGCCAGGCTCAGCCGTCACGTTGTACGTCACAGAATACGCGCACGGATACAAGTGCATCTCGGACAGATCGGCAAACGTATACATATTCGTCATGATGCGACGCGAGTACGGCGTATGCGTGAGGTCGTACAGCACGCGGTCCATCTGATCGAAGTCGCCTTCCTCGTAGTGCGACTTCTGCGCGATCTGGTAGCCGTAAGCCTTGCCGATCGAACCGGTCTCGTCGGCCCACTGGTCCCAGATGTGAGACTTGAGGTCGTTGATGTTGTTGGACTTGCGCTGGTAGATCCACAAGATCTCATCCATGGCGGACTTGAGTGCCGTACGGCGCAGCGTGAGTGCCGGGAACTCATCGCGAAGGTCATATCGGTTAGTAACGCCGAAGTTCTTGATGGTGTACGCAGGAGTGCCGTCCTCCCAATGTGGACGGACCTCCTCCCCCTCCGTCGTAGTGCCGTGGTCCAAAATGTCGCGACACATGGTCACAAATAGCTTGTCCGCCTTGCTCACGACTCGCTCCTTCCACACGCAATTGAACATATCTAAACAAGGTAACAGAAGCCCGGCCTTATATACCGTAGGAGTGTATTTGTGGAGCGAAGCGCAACCACACTCCGTAGCGTATATAAGGCCGGGCGCAGATCGAGTTGACGAAAAGGATGTTACTTCCGCCTGAACTGCTCGTTCATCTGCATGAGCTTCTCCATGTCGGACATGCCGCCGCCCATGCCGGGCATGCCGCCCATTTGATTCATGAGCTGGTTCATGTTCATGCCACCCATGCCGGGGACGCCGGGCATACGCATCTTTTTGCCCTTTTTCCCCTTCTTGCCCTTCTTGCCGACGCCTTGCTGTTGCGCCATGGCGCGCACCTTTCCCATCATCTTGTTCATCTCGCCCCACTGCTTCATGAGGGCGTTGACGTCGGTGGGTGTAAGACCGCAACCGCGGGCGATGCGGGCGCGACGCTGGCCGTTGATGATGGAGGGGCGACGGCGCTCCTCTGCCGTCATGGACAGGATGATGGCCTCGTTACGGTCGAAGACCTTCTCGTCGAGGTCGCCGCCCATCTGGTTGAGGGCGCGCTGGCCGCCGGGGAGCATGCCGAGGATACCCTTCATGCCGCCCATCTTCTTGACGGCCTTCATCTGCTCGAGCATGTCATCCATGGTGAAGCCGTCACGAAGCATGCGCTCCGCAGATGCGAGCTGCTCGGCCGTTGCGGCCTCCTGAGCCTTCTCGATAATTCCAATGACGTCGCCCATGCCGAGGATGCGCTTTGCCATGCGCTCGGGGTTGAACACCTCGAGGGAATCAGGCTTCTCGCCCATGGAGACGAACTTGATGGGCTTGCCAGTCACCTCACGCACGGAGAGGGCTCCACCGCCGCGGGCGTCACCGTCGAGCTTGGAGATAATGACACCGTCGAAGTCAGTGCGCTCCGCGAAGGTGGAGACCACGTTGACGATGTCCTGGCCGGTCATGGCGTCGACCACCATGAGAACCTGGTCGGGCTTGACCGCACGCTTGATGTCGACGGCTTCCTGCATCATCTGCTCGTCGATTTGCAGGCGACCGGCGGTGTCGACGATGACCACATCGCGCATGGTGTCGACCGCCTCGCGAATGGAAGCACGAGCGATCTCGACGGGATGAACACCGTCCCCACGGAAGACGGGCACGCCGATTTCACCGCCGAGGGTCGCCAGCTGGTCGGCGGCGGCGGGACGATAGACGTCGCACGCGGCGAGCAGAGGGCTCTTGCCCTGCTTTTTAAGCATGTAGGCGAGTTTAACGGCCGCCGTGGTCTTACCGGAACCCTGAAGTCCGACGAGCATAATCACGTTCGGAATGCGGCTGGAGAGCACGAGTTTGCTCTCGGTGCCGCCCAGCAGCTCGGTGAGCTCATCGAGCACGATCTTGACGACGTTCTGCGCAGGCGTGAGCGACTCCATGACCTCGGCAGTGAGGCAGCGCTCCTTCGTGCGCGTGACGAAGTCCTTCACCACGCGGTAGTTGACGTCCGCCTCGAGCAGTGCCATGCGAATTTCACGCATGGCCACGTTGATATCGGCCTCAGTGAGTTTGCCCTTACCGCGCAAGCGGTCGAATGTATCGGCGAGGCGGTCGGACAACGAACCAAATGCAGCCATGTATCTCTCTCTTTCTAGCTCTAACAAGTACTGAGACGTCTTTTCCTGATGGAGCAGATTGCCACGAAGCAAGAGCGCAGCGTACTAACGTACGTAAGCTCGCAGCTGAGCGGCAAGGTGCCCATCAGGGGAAGACGCGGGGATTCGTTAACCTAATCTTCCAGTCCCACCAGGGCGCGACAGAAGGCGCGCGCGTCGAAGCGCTGGAGGTCCTCGACTTGTTCGCCCACGCCGATGCGGTAGATGGGAAGCTTGAGCTGCTCGGCAACGGCCAATGCGATGCCGCCCTTCGCCGTGCCGTCAAGCTTGGTCATGATGATACCGTCCAGCCCGAGCGACTCGTTGAATTCCTGGGCCTGGGAAAGGCCGTTTTGGCCGGTAGCGGAATCGATTACAAGCACCACATGGACGGGCATGGGGCCAGAGCTGCACGCCTCGGCGCGCTTGCGGGTCACTTTCACGACCTTGGCGAGCTCGCGCATGAGCTCGGGGCTCGAGTGCAAACGGCCGGCGGTGTCGATGAGCACCAGGTCACTGCCGCGCTTGTCGGCCTCATCGAGAACGTCGTAGCACACACTCGCGGGATCGGAGCCGCGATCGCGCTTGATAACCGGAACCCCTGCGCGCTGCCCCCACACATCGAGCTGCTCGATGGCGGCTGCTCGGAACGTGTCGGCGCTGCCAATAACCACATTTTTGCCGGCATGCGCCTCCGCACTCGCGATTTTCCCGACCGTCGTGGTCTTGCCGGCGCCGTTGATGCCGACAAATAGGACGCAGCTGGGGGTATCGTCAAAGATATCCAACGCGGGCTCGACGAAAAACTCGCTGAGCCGCTCAGCAAGCGCCCCACGGAGTTGCTCGGCGGTCTTCAAATTCTTCCGAGCAGCGGTCTCGCGCAAATCATCCGTGACGCGCATCGCAATCTCGCCACCCATGTCACCCATGACGAGGGTGTCCTCAAGCTCCTCCCAAAAGCTCTCGTCCACCTCGCCGCCGAAATAAAAGACCTCATTCAAGGCCTCGCGGCTACGCTCGAGACCGCGCTTGAGGGAATCGAAGAGACCCATTATGCATTCACGACCTTTCCGGTTTCTCGATCGAGTTTCTGGCTGACCACACGGCTTACGCCGTCGGCCTGCATGGAGACACCATACAACACGTCGGCGTCCTCCATGGTGCGACGTTGATGCGAGATGACGAGCAGCTGCGTCGACGTACGCAGGTAGTCGATGGCACCGATAAGCTTGGAGAGATTCGAATCGTCCAAGGCGGCCTCGACCTCGTCAAGAACGTAGAACGGCACCGTACGAGTGCGGTAGACGGCAAAGAGGAGCGCAAGCGCAGTCAACGACTTCTCGCCGCCGCTCATGAGCATCATCTTCGTGATGCGCTTACCCCGTGGCTGCGCGACGACTTCGATACCGGTCTCGGCAGGGTGCTCGGGATCGGTCATCTCCAGATAAGCCTGTCCACCCGGGAAGAGCATGCCGAATACCTCGCGGAAGTTCTCGTCGACCTTCTCGAAGGTGGTGAGGAAGCTCGTGCGCATTTTGCGATCGATTGCCGCCGTGATCTTGGTGAGCGCCTTGCGGGCACCCTCAAGATCCTCGAGTTGACGGGCGATGTAGTCGGCGCGCGTCTTGAGCGTCTCGTACTCCTCCATCGCGACCTGATTGACCGGACCGAGGTTGTTGATCTGGCGAACAAGGTCGTTGAGCTCGCGCTCGGCGGCGGCACGGTCATCGGGAGCGGGGAGCTGCAACGCCTCCTCCAAGACCGTGGTGCCATCGGCGGTGATGGCACGTACGGCCGCCTCGACTTGCACCTCGAGCTTGCCACGAGACACCTTCGCCTCATTCACCGCGGCGGTGGCCAAATCGACTTCGACCTTCGCGCGCGAGACCTCGCTCTTGGCATCTTCGATCGTGCGCTTGAGCGACGCCGAATCGGCCTCCTCCAGCGATGCACGGTCTCGCAGGCGCGCCGCCCAGTCCATGGCACGCTCTGAAAGCGCTTGATACCGGTCATGCAGGGGATCGACGCGCAAACGGAGAACCTCAAGGGAGCGGGCAGACTGCTCGGTGCCGCGAATACGACGGTCTATACCCTCAAGTCTACGCTCGAGTTCGGGAGCACGTGCCGAGAGGCTCTTCACGCGCTCGTTTGCGCGGGCCAAACGCACCTTGGCGTCTGCGAGCTTCGAACCGGCCTCGGCGTCATCTCGGCGTACGCGCTCGAGGTCGTCTTGTGCCTCGTCGATCTGCCGCGAAAGCTCATCCAGGCGCGCAAGCGAATCATCGCGAACCGTCGTGAGCTCGTCGACCCGCGGTTGCGCATCGCGCACGGCGACCGCCGCCTCCTCGCGGCGCTTGGCGAGATTAGCACGCTCGCCGAGCTTGACCGAAAGAGAATGTTCCACACGCCCGATCTCAGACAAGAGCGAGGCATGCTCTCCTTCGAGGCGCGAAATCGTTCCCGCGGCGTTACCCTCGACCGTGCGGGCCTCCTCAATAGCCTCGGTGGCCTCACCAACGCGCTCAACGGCATGGTCGAAGACGGCAAGCAAATCAGGCTCGAATCCCTCGAGTTCGCGAATGCGGCGCTTGCGCTCAAGTGAGCCGGCGGCACCCCCGCTCGTGGCGCCCAAGCGAACCACACCCCCATCACGCACGCGAGCGCCGTCGGGCGTCACGTAAAGCACGCCGGGAACGACGGGGGCAGACAAAGCATCTTCGAGGGAATCGACCACATAGACGTGTCCGAGCAAAGCGGCGACAGCCGAAGCGTAGCCCGCACGCACCCGGAGGCGCTCAACCAAGCGATAGCCGGCGACGCCCTGATACCGATCGGAAACGGCAACGTCTCGCGCAAGGAGAAGAGCCTCGCCAGACGCATCCTTCTGACCAAGAGCGAACGATGCGGCGCGCGAAAGCGCATCGCCGTCCATGCAGACGAGCGCATCGATGTCCCCCGCAAGCAACTGCTCGACGAGGGGCTCAAGCTCGACGGGGGCTTCGATGACATCACCCAAACGCCCCGCAATGGACTCGGGGTGGTTGCTCACCACACGAGCGGCAAGGGGCGAGGAGTCACTCAGGCTCGAATCGACCTTCCTGAGTCCCGAAAGCTCAGAACGGACGTCGGCGAGCTTCTCACGCGCCTGAGCCTCTTTTTCCCGCAAATCCGCGAGAGCGGCGATTGCCGCGTCAAGGGCGTCTTTAGCCTCCTGTCGTGCCGTGCGGGCGTCATCCAGCTCCGCGACGAGCTCGTCGGCACGATCGCGGCGATGGGCCAGAGAAGCACGCAGCTCATCGGCCTCGTCATCGACCTGTTCAAGGCGACGGGCATACATATCATCCTCGAGCTCGGCGTTGGAAAGCGTCTCCTTAACCTTGACGAGTTCGAGGGCGGCACCATCAGACGTTCGCTGGACCTCACGCTGCTCCCGCGTGAGCGCGGTGATAACCTCACCAAGCTCGATTCGTCGCGCGTGGAGCTCATCGGCGGCAGGCTCAAGGGCGGCAACGTCCTCTGCAGCCACGGTGGCCGTCGCACGCTCCTCATCAAGTTGCCGGTTGATGTCGGAAAGCTCCTCCACCGTTCGTCGCCGTTGGTGTTCGGAGCCGGAAAGGGTGCCACGCATCTCGGAGAGGCGCGCGACCATATTACGCCCCTTCTCCTCGAGCAAACGCATATCAGAACCGATTCGCCCGACGATAT
Source organism: uncultured Collinsella sp. (assembly GCF_959026545.1). NCBI lineage: Bacteria > Bacillati > Actinomycetota > Coriobacteriia > Coriobacteriales > Coriobacteriaceae > Collinsella > uncultured Collinsella sp. Next base: position 36,364 of record NZ_CAUFLV010000004.1, on the reverse strand, counting down.
CCTGCATATGACGGCGCTGTTCACCAAGGTCACCAACGAACAGCCCTTTTTCCTCGAGCATGACCTGGAGCTTCTCGAGCTCGCGCTCCTTTTCGCCTAGGCGGTAGCGGGCGAGCTCGAGGGCCGCAGCGCTCTCGCGCGAGGACGACTCGAGATCCGCCCATTGGGCCTGGAGCTGACGAAGCTCGTCGACGGCAAGGACCTGTGTGAGCTCGGTCGCCCTGCTCGAGAGGTCCTTGTATTTTCGAGCGCGATCAACCTGCCGCTCGAGCGGCTTGAGTTGACGGGAGATCTCACGGTTTATGTCGCGCGCACGCGTGAGATGTTCATCCATGCTCTTGATCTTGCGCAGGGCGCGTTCCTTGCGGCGTTTGTGCTTGGAAATACCGGCGGCCTCTTCGATAAGGCTCCGCCGCTCCTCGGGGCGGCTCTGCAAAATCGCATCAAGCTTGCCCTGGGAGATGATGGAGTGCGTGTCCTTGCCTAAGCCGGAGTCATGCAAGATATCCTGAATGTCCATCAGGCGACACGGACTGGAATTGATGAGGTACTCGCTCTCACCCGAGCGGTACATGCGCCGCGTGATGGCGACCTCGTTGAAATCGACGGGAAGCACGTGATCGGAATTATCGAGCACGAGCGTCACCTCGGCAACACCCACCGGTTTACGCGCAGACGAGCCCGAGAAGATAACGTCCTCCATGGCCTGCCCGCGCAGCTGCTTGGCGCTCTGCTCGCCCAGAACCCACAAGATGGCATCAGAGACGTTCGATTTGCCCGAACCATTGGGACCAACGATAACCGTGAGCCCAGGTTCGAAGGTCATCTGAGCGCGATCGGCAAACGATTTGAAACCCTTGAGGGTGAGCGACTTAAGGTACACGGGGCCTCGCTATCCGAGCTTCTTCTTGAGGATAACGCCATTTGTGGTGTATCCCATGCGATCAAGCGCATCGAGGGCTGCGGCAGCTTCCGCTTCTTTCTTCGAGGAACCGGTGCCGCGGCCACGACGGATACCATCGACCAAGGCGATTGCGGTGAACGTGGGCTCATGCGCGGGCCCCTCTTCTCCAACAACCTTATAAGACGGCGTCTCCATGTGATCGGACTGCACGCACTCCTGCAAAAAGCTCTTGGGATTGGTGGGGTGCTCAGCGCGCTCGGTCGCCAGGTGTGGTTTGAGCGTACGCATGATGAATGTTTCCGCCACACTCCAACCGCCATCGAGGTACAGTGCCCCCACCAAGGCCTCGTAGACGTTCTCGAGCGCGGAATGCATACCGCGGGCGCCAGTCCCCTGTTCAGAGGCTCCCAGGATGATCACCTTGTCGATGCCGAGCTCAAGGCCCACATCGGAAAGCGTTGTGCCTGAGACGAGGGACACCTTGAGGCGCGTGAGCTTGCCCTCGTCAAAGTCCGTATAGGTCTGAAAGAGGGAAACGGCGACAACGGCGCCCAAAATGGAGTCACCTAGGAACTCGAGTCGTTCATACGAGGCCGAGACGGGCTCCCCCTCAACGGCTGAGGGATGCGTGACCGCGCTGCGCAGCAGCGAGATGTCGTTGAATTGATGCCCGCAGATCTCCTGCGCGCGATCGAGCTTCTCGCGAATGGACAAGATCTAGGCCTCCAAGGTCTGCTCGATGGCATCGATCGCCTCGGCGACGGAGTTGATGGCCATGAGCTTATCGTCATCGATCTCAATGTCGAACTCGTCTTCCATAGCGGTCACGAGCTGGAGACGATCGAGGGAGTTGGCATCGAGGTCGTCGAACGTGGTGGCCTCGGAAAGCTCACCGGCCTCGACGCCGAGGACGTCGGCGGCGATATCGCAAACTTTATCGAAGATCTCGGCGCGATCGAGTGCCATGGCACTGCCCCTTTCTCTTTGGACGACACACGGGTGTCGTCCATCCACATATGAAAATGATTTTACCCTAAGCGAAGGCGGCACACACAGCAAAGCCGCGCCCTCGCCGTCAGCGGAGACGCCTTGATCCAGTGATCATCTGCTTTGCGTGCCATGGGAGCACGGCGAAGGGATTTTGTTAGGCCACGGCCCCCATGGAATCGGCCACGCGATCGACGAGCCCTTGGCGCGCCGCGGCGGCACAGGCAAGCGTGCCGTTCTTAACCGCCTCGACGCTCGTGGCGCCATGACCGATCATCACCACACCGCGAAGGCCCAAGAGCACCGCACCGCCCTTCGCATCACCACTCAGCTTGCGCTTGAGGCCACGCAAAACAGGCTTCATGAGAAGCGCGGCGACCTTCCCCCGAAACGAGGACATGAGGCCGCTCTTGAGCTCCTGCATCATGAACTTAGCCGCGCCCTCAATGGACTTAAGGGCGACATTGCCGGCAAAGCCATCGCAAACGACGACATCGAAATGCCCACTCGTGAGGTCAGTCCCCTCGCAGTTGCCCGCGAAGCCTTCGACGTTCTCGGCCATAAGGGGAAAACACGACTGCGTGAACGCGCTCCCTTTATGATCCTCGGTACCGTTGGAAAGGAGACCCACGCGCGGCCCATCGATACCCAACACACAGGACGCATACGCTGCGCCCATTTGAGCGAAACGAACGACATCCATGGGCTCAACATCAGGATTTGCCCCCATATCGCACAAGACGGTAAGGCCGCCGGCTCGATTGGGCAAGGCGTTGGTAAGGCAGGGTCGAATCGCCGAGCGCCTACCATCGAGCTCAACCTTAAAAGGGGTGACGTATGCCGTGCCGGCAGCAGTGACGGCACCCGTCGATCCTGCGGAGAAAAAGCCGTCCGCCTGCCCCTTTTTCACCGCACGACAACCAAGAACGATTGAGGACCTACGACGAGTCATGACTGCCTGTATGGGGTCATCCTCCATGGTGATGACCTCCGGCGCGACGAGAGCCTCCGCTCGATCATGCGCAGAGCAGAACCCCGCAACAACCTCCTCGGGACCCGCAACGAGCACGTCGAGGTCCGCATCGGCCTCGAGCGCGGCCTCGATGCCGGCAAGCACAACCTCGGGCTTCTCGTCGCCTCCAACGGCATCAACACACACGCGAACCTTATCCATGTTGTTCCCCCCGATAGAGAAATGGCCGACTCTAGGAGCCGGCCATAATGAACTCAACGTAACCGCCAGTCGAGTTTACTCGACGACGATGACCTCGCGGTCCTTATAGAAACCGCAGTTGCCGCAGACATGATGCGGGAGCTTCACAGCACCGCAACGAGGGCAGGTGGACTGGGAAGCAGCGTTGATCTTCATGTTCGTCGAACGACGAGAGTGCGTCTTGGCGCGACCCTTTTTTTGCTTAGGTACTGGCATGTTGACCTTCCTTACAACTCATAACTGGCGGCGATTACGCGCAAGCAACGATAATAACAGAATTCACCGAGTTACACAAAACATCAAAAAACGAATAGGTGACTAATCGAGCTTGAGATTCTTTAAGGCAGCGAAGGGATTCTCGTCCGATGCAACCCAGGCTTCTTGAGCGGCATCCGCGCAGCCACAGTCGCCCTCGTTCAGGTTTGCACCGCACGTGGGACACAGCCCTCGGCAATCCTCGCGGCACAAGACGACGAACGGCGTATCCATGACCACGGCATCAAAGATGGCATCGCCAAGATCGACGACTCGATCGGATCCGATGAGCTCAAAGCCATCTTCATAGCTGTCGGGATCCTCGGGCTCCTCGAACAGGTAGTATTCCTCGATCTCACCGGCGACCTCAAAGGATGCGGGCTCGAGACAGCGATCGCACGCGCCCGTCACCTCAGCTCGCACCATGCCAGTGACCAGGATACCGTCGCCCGCGTTCGTGAACACAACGTCAAACGACGCGCCATGCGGCAAGGCAAGGTCCTTGTCTCCCACCGAATAACTAGCGGCGTCGATATGACCGGCAAACGAATAGGACTCACCGGGATTCTCGAGCTTGTCCGACAAATCGACCATGACCGAACCAAGGCAGCTCATGTTACCAGCCCTGGTTCTGGTTCTGGGCAGCGCTGTCGTTTAGCTGCTGGCGGCAACGGGCGACCGTACCGGTGAGGGACTTAAGATTCTCCTCAAGGTGCGTGAACACCTGCTCAGCGTAATCTTCCGCAGCATAGCGGGTCTCGCGCTCGTACTGGTTGGCACGATCGCGGATGTCGTCCGCCTGCTGCTGGGCCAAACGCACAATCTCCTGCTCAGAGGCGATGGTGAGCGCCTGCTGCTGCGCATCGGCGATGATGGAATCAGCCTGAGCGGCGGCACTGGCGAGCAACTCCTCGCGCTCTTTAAGGATGCGACGGGATTTCTGCCACTCCTCGGGATAGCTCATGCGAATCTCATCGAGGATGTTGAAGAAGACATCGGTCTCGATAATCTTTTGCTGGGCGCCCTTGCCGAACGGAGGACGCGCTTCCTCGATGATGCCCTCGAGCTCATCGACAAGGCTCTCGATGCGCTCACCCGGGAGGTTCTCGACCGGCATGAAGGGCTCCTTTCTGCTGTTTCACTCTAACGCGTTATGGTACCACATATGCACGTTTCAACTATTGCGGCAGGTAGTTTATGAAAAACGCCCTTTCAGCGCACTGGCGACGCAGGGAGGAACGAACTCCGATACGTCCCCGCCAAACGAAGCGATCTGGCGCACGACCGAACTCGAAAGATAACCGTATTCAGGAGAGCTCATCACGAAAATGGACTCGAGGTCGGAATCGAGACGGTAATTGAGATCCGCCTGCTGCAGCTCATACTCGAAGTCGGTCATGGCACGCAGGCCCTTGACCACGGCACCGGCACCCACTTGAGCCGCGAAATCGACCAGGAGGCCCGTGAACGGCAGGACGTCCACGCCCTCGAGACCCTGCAAGGCGGTTCGCGCGAGCTCCACGCGTTCTGCAAGGGTGAAGGTGGTCCCCACCCCATTCTTGCCCAGGCTTTCGGCGACGGCGACCGTCACCTTGGGGCAGATCCTCAGGGCACGCCGCACGACATCGATGTGCCCGTACGTTATGGGGTCGAAGGTGCCGGGCACCAGCACGTGATGGATTGTGTTGGTCATGGGTTCCTCACTGGTATCTCAAGAGGTCGATACAGGTCTGGCCGTAACGCTTTTCCCGAAGAGTGTCGAAGCCCTCGAGGACAAGCGCAGGAGTGGACGAGATCCTTTCAAAGAGCGCGATCGCCCCGTGTGCCAGCAAGCCACGGGAGGCGAGCGCGCTCACGAGGTTCTCCGCTGGGCTCGTGCCCAGTGCATAGGGCGGGTCGATGAGCACCACGTCGAAGGGAGCCCCGGGCATACGGCCACGTCGCGCTGCCGTAATCACGTCGCCGGCGACAACGCGCGCCCGCTCACGCTCGCATCCAAGCTTGGCGAGATTGCGCTGCACGAGCGCCGATGCACCCCGATCGAGGTCGAAGAACGTCACATGAGACGCCCCGCGTGAGAGGAGTTCCAGCCCCAGGGCTCCGGACCCGGCAAAGGCATCGAGGACGCGGGAGCCCTCGACGCCCCCATCAAGGGCGCTTTCCAGCATTGAGGCGATAGCCTCGCGCACGCGATCGGTCGTGGGGCGGCTGATGTCACGCCCACGGGGCGACTCGATGGGCCGTCCGCGCCACTCTCCTCCGACGATTCTCATCCTCCACTGACCTCCTTGAAAACATCTCCGTATCGCGCAATGACCTCATGGCGCAACGGCATCGTCGCCTTAGCGGTAAGATCTCGCGAATACCGGAGGAGCTCCTCCGCGTCATCATGAGCGTACTCGACCAGATCGACATCGGCGTCTAAATCGACAAAACGAAGTGAGACCCCGCCGTGCTGCCTCAGGCCGAGGATCTCGCCCTCATGACGAAGACGCAAGTCCATCTCGGCAAGTTCGAAGCCGTCAGAAGTGCGAGCAAGCGCCTCGAGTCGTTCGAGCGCGGGCGACCGGACGCCGCGCTTTGACCGGACCTCCGTGAGCACCATGCAGTTGCCGGGAATAGGGCCACGGCCCACGCGACCGCGCAGCTGATGAAGCGTCGCCAAGCCGAACCGCTCCCCGTTCTCGACGATCATCATCGTGGCGTTCGGAACATCAACGCCCACTTCAACGACGGTCGTGGCAACGAGCACATCGATATCGCCCGATCGGAACGCATCGATGACCTCCTCTTTGCGGCGAGCGGGCATATGGCCATGGAGCATCTCCACACGCACATCTGGCAACAGCCTTCGCATGTTCTTGCATTCGGACTCAACATCATGCAGCGTCACTGCCTGACGGGCGCGCCCGTGTTCATCGATCTCAAGTCCGGGCACGTCCTCGAGTTCATCAGCCCCCTCTTGCGGCGACACCATCGGGCAGATCACATACGCTTGCCTGCCCCGCGCAAGGCTGTCGCGGAGCGCGCCGTACGCAAGATCGCGGCTGGAGCTCTCCAGCACCTGCGTGGATACGCCCGCCCCCGGGACGGGACGATGCCTGATGACACTCGTGTCCAAATCGCCGTACACCGAGAGCGCGAGGGTACGGGGAATAGGAGTTGCCGTCATCACCAGCAAATCTGCCCCAGGCCCCTTTGCCCTCAGCGTATTGCGTTGACCCACGCCGAACCGATGCTGCTCGTCTATGACGACAAGGCTGAGCCGTTTGAACGTCACGTCGTCCCCGAGCACCGCATGCGTGCCGAATAAAACCGTGATTTCCCCCTGACGCAGACGGTCCAACAAAACCGATCTCTCATCGGCGGGCGTGGAGCCGGTAAGGAGGCCCCACGATATTCCAGCGCGCTCCAAGATAGGTCCGCTCTTGACGGCATATTGACGAGCGAGGACGCTCGTGGGCGCCATGACGCACGCCTGGGTGCCCGAGTCGGCAACGGCTCCGAGCGCACAGCACGCAACGGCGGTCTTGCCCGTTCCCACATCGCCGAGCAAGAGCCGATTCATCACGCGATCGCCCCGCGCCATATCGTCCAAGATCTCGTTGACCGCCACGTCTTGCTCGCTCGAAAGCTCAAAGGGAAGCGCTGCGCGCACGGCCGCGACATGCTCGCCCACAAGATGCGGAATGGAGCGGACGCCCAAAAGGTTGGTATCGTTGCGCAGACGCAAGGCCAACTGTAAATAGAGCAGCTCATCGTAGGAAAACCTGCGACGAGCGAGGTCGACTTCCGGCACGATGCGAGGAAAATGGGCGCAGCGCACCGCGCGCGAGAGCGACATCAGGCGACGCCGCGCACGCAACCCAACGGGAACCGGATCGCAAAAGACGCCGACACGCTCCAAGGCCACCGATGTCAAGCGGCGCATCCAGGCTTGAGAGACGCCGTCGCAAACACGATGCACAGGGAGGATGGCACCCTGCGCGCCCCCGTCCTCAATCCGCTCGTACTGCGGCGACGTCATCTGCTTGAATCCATAGGCGAACTCGACTTTGCCGATAACCGCCACACGATCCCCCACCGCAAACTCCCGCGCGATCCAAGGTTGTTTGAAAAACGCGATCTTGAGGACGCCCGAGGCATCGACGAGGAACACCTCGGTCACGATCATACCGCGCTTGGAAGTGGGGCGGTTGGCGACGGAATCCACGGTGCCCACAATCGTGGAGACCTCACCGATCGGTGCCATCTCAATGGACAATGCATGAGTGAAATCGAGATACCTGAACGGAATATGTAGAAGGAGGTCCCCCACCCGCTCGATACCGAGCCTGCGAAGGGCCTCCTCTCTCGCACCCGAGACATATTTCAAACGTGAGATGTCCTCAGACACAGAACAGGTCCGTGCAAGACGGGCCGAGACCCGCGACACGGTGCAAACGTCTGCCATCTCCTATGAAGCCTACTCGATGGAGAAGATGATCGGATACAACGGCTGCTCGCCGCGATGGGCGTCGATCTCGAGGTCGGGTTGGGCCTCCTCAATGGCATCGATAATCTCCTGGAAGGCCTCATCGTCAAGCTCCTCGCCGGCAAGGATGGTCAGGGCGTCGCCCTCTTCATCGTCCATCATACGGTTGATGCAATCGAGCGTGACCTGCTTGACGTCAGACCCGACGATGTCGATGGAATCGCAGATGATGCCCATGACGTCACCGTCTTGGATGGGCGTACCGTCAGATGCCTGGCTGTCGCGAACCGCGCGGGTGACCTCACCGTCTCGAACCTCGGACTTAGCCTCGGTCATGGCCTCGACGACCTCCTCGACCGGAGCGTCGGGCATGACGGCGAACAGCGCAGAGAACGCCTGGGGAACGGTCTTGGTGGGAACGACGTAGACCTTCTTGTCCGCACACGCACTTGCAGCAGCTTCCGCCGCCATGCGGATGTTGCCGTTGTTAGGAAGGATGATGACCGCCTCGGCATTCACGCGCGCCACGGCATCAAGCAGATCCGCGGTGGAGGGGTTCATCGTCTGCCCACCGGAAACGACGACATCCACGCCGAGGGACTCGAGGATCTCCGCCTCGCCGGACCCGGCGGCGACGGCAACGAAGCCAAGGGGCTTTGCGGGCTCGGCGGCACCGTCCTGGTCGGCGTGAATCTTCGCCGTGCGTTCGGCGACCTCAAGGTCCATGTTATGGATGAAGACCTCGTAGATCTGGCCAAACTGGAGCATGTGCTCGAGCACGAGGTTCGGAGTGTTGGAATGGACATGGACCTTGTAGTCGGGATAGGCACCCACCAGGAGCTCGCAATCGCCCATGGAGCCGAGGAACTTGAGAGCCTCATCCTCATCAAAGGGCTTCTCGGCCTTGAAGAGGAATTCGTTGCAATACCGGAACTCGGAGCCCTCCCAGTCGTCGTTCGCCTCGATCTTCACGCGATCGAGGGCGCCGGCGCGGGCGGAATCAGCATCGAAGGTCGCGGAAAAATCCTCGATTTTAGATGTACGCCCAAGGGCGGCGGCAACGAAATTCTCGAGGAAGATCGCGAAGCCGAACGCACCCGAGTCCACCACGCCGTTCTCCTTGAGCACGGGCAGCAGGTCAGGCGTACGGGCGACGGATTGATAGGCCTCGACCACCAGAGCATCGAGGGTCTCTTCAACGGACAGACGACGCTTCTCGCACTCGTCCGCCTTAGTGGAGACATCCCGCAGGACGGTCAGGATCGTGCCCTCAATAGGCTTGCGCACGGCCTGGAAGGCAACCTTGACGGCACGACGGAATGCGGAGGCGATGTCAGAAGCATCGACGGGCTCTCCGGCATCGTGTAGTCCCTCAGCGACACCGCGAAGAATCTGCGAAGTAATGACACCGGAATTGCCGCGGGCCCCCATCAGGGAGCCATGGGTGATGGCACCGGCGATGACCTCCATATCGGCGTCGACCGGAAGCGCCGCGAGCTCCTTAACGACAGATTGGAGCGTAAGGGACATATTGGTGCCCGTATCGCCGTCGGGCACGGGAAACACGTTGAGCTTATTGATCTCCTCGGCCTTGTCGGCGACAGCCGCGACCGCGATGGGAAAACAGGTGCGAATGGTCTTTGCAATCATCTCTACTGGTACTTTCGTCTCGTGAATGCAGGTCTGTGCGAACAATGCGCACCTTAGAGGCGGGATTTCATCCCGTCGATGTGGATGGCGATCTTGAGCTGGGCCGGATCGATCTGCGCGATCTCCGATAGAGTGAACGAGACCGAACTCGCGAGGTTCTCGCTGACGGAACGCATGTTGACTCCGGCCTCGATGACCACATGGAGGTCGACCGTGAGCCCATCCTCGGAGGCGGTGACCAACACACCCTTGCGCAGGCGTTGACCGGCAAGCAGACGCACGCTTTCGGCGCCTTGCAGCTGCTCGGCCATACCCACCACACCGTAGCAAGACATGGCGGCGTAGCCGGCGATATCGGCAATAACCTCGTTCGAGACGTTCAAGGTCCCGGCGATCGGTTCAGTCATGGGATTCTCCTTCCGCACGCACTCCAAGAGAGGCGGTCTGAGCATTCATATCGGAATATTGTATATCTCTTCCCACCGCGTACGGTCGAAACATAATTACTGCAAGCGGGTGAACGACGATATTTGTACAGAGATGGAGTATGCCGATTGCCCCGAGCTACCCTCCATTCGCCGATTGGCGAAATCGAGTAGTTAGGCCGCATTTTTAGTGGGTAGTTTTGTAATAAGAGAGGCGCGCCCAATTGCTTCGGAATGGAAGGGAGTAACTATGAACGTCAACGTTCGGGAAGCAAGCTTGACACGGAGATCGGTGCTGGCGGCGGCGGGGCTCATTTCAGGCTCAATGCTTATTCCAGACACGCTCTACGCATCGGACGCTCCGCTTCCTTCGGCATCGAACAACTCCCGTCGTTTGGCTGTCGTTAAGGGTCATGCCAATCTGGCTAGGTCTGAACTTGAGGCCGTTATATTTGAGCAGGCAAAAAAGGAAGGGGATAAGTTAATTCAGTCGCTTAACGAAAGCATTGGTAATTCGAAAGCAGCCCGTGGACGCCCCTACTACGAGAATGTTTACGGCCCGGTAACCTATGCAAATAGTGGGTATCAATTTGTAGGTGGGCAACCCGCGAATGGATACAGTTTCTCTAATGGAGGCTCCATCTACGTCGAACTCACAGGAGGGCCATCAGTTGGAGTCTCATTTAGCTTCCCCTTGTCATTTGGCGGAGCTGTTGGGGTGTCAATGTCGTTTGCTCGCGCCGTAAGTTCACCTGGCATAATCGTTAATATCCCTGCTGGGGGACGAAAAAAGGTAAAAGCAAATATTGAATATGCATCAACACCATACACCACGTACTATATCGATGCCTATGGAAATAGAAGCGTCTACGCGCACCTGCACTCGTATCCTGAAGTCACTGGACGTGACTTCAAAGTAGTTAACGCGTAAATCATGTCACCTTCAGAAATGGAGCCCGGCATGAGAAAGCACGTTCTCCAAAACATCGTTGTAGCGCTCGTGGTATGTCTGACCATTGGAATGGTGTTGTATATTGGCGAAAAGCATGCCAGAAGTCAACTGTGCCACAGAATGGAAGAAGGCTTTGATATAACCGGAACATTTGCTTACGAATCCTCTTTGAGCCAATCCATATACTTCGAAAGAAGCGATAACACGGAATTCACAACATGGGCGGCTCGAACGGAAGAGGACAGCTATACAAAAGGTGTTACTTCAAATACTGGTGACCCGAACATATACCTGTTGACTAGCGACGACGGTGAACCTTATGCGACAGTCCATGTTGCATATACCAGCAATGAAGATGGGCTGATCTTCATATCGCTAGACGGTAGAACTTATATGCCGTACGAAAAGATTGCCAATTCCCGTGTAACCTATAACAAATGACTCTGTTACGTGCAGGAGACTGTTTGATTGCCAAGTTGATGCGCACTCACAACTGGGCAATCCTTAGACGAAGACAAGGCATGGAGCAATGGATCGTGTATTAGAGATTGCACTCGTAAGTGCACCGATTAGGAGTCAGTCATTGCCGCTAAGATGCCATCGACCGGTTGCGGAGTCGTAATAGCGGCGCAGAATTTGTCCTATGTGAAGATTTCCCACATAAGACGCCTCCTATGGTATAGTTCATTGCTGTTTGTTCACGCGACCTCGAATCGGGTCGCCTAAGAAGGGTCACTGACATGTCCAAAGTTTGCGAAATCTGCGGTAAGCACCCTGTTGCTGGTCGCTCCATCAGCCACTCCCACCGCGTCTCCAATCGTAAGTTCCGTCCCAACATCCAGCGCGTCTACGTTGTCGTCAACGGCGTGCGTCGCAAGATGAACGTGTGCACCAGCTGCCTCAAGGCCCAGAAGGTGGCTCGCTCCTAAGCACTCCCCTCTTTGGACAAACGTTTGCTTGCAAGCATCAGGCGCTCCGGAATCCCGGGGCGCCTTTCTTTCTCACGAGAAGTCGCTTCCTCCTACGTCGCACCTTCCGTGCACATGTTGAAGTGCATCATACTATTTGAAGCGTTTCATTCATCACAATTCTGACACGTGCTCACCACAAATCTTGTCTTCCACCGCAATTGAAGCGTTTCATTCGACCGTTTACGGCTCAATTTCTACCATTCACGTTATTGGAACGCTTCATTACGCTACAGTACAAGTCGTTGGGTAAACCCGCTTCTCGTAAAGGAGAGAGCAGTATGGCGAAGAAACCTACCGTTGCCGCCGCCCCCGAAGTCGTAGATTCGATCGAATCCCTTGAGGCCAAGCTCGAGCTTATGCGCGAGGCCCAGGGGATTTTTGCTACCTACTCCCAGGAGCAGGTAGACAAGATCTTCTACGAGGCCGCGATGGCAGCCAACAAGGCCCGCATCCCGCTGGCCAAGATGGCCGTCGAGGAGACTGGCCGCGGTGTTCTCGAGGACAAGGTCATCAAGAACCACTACGCCGCCGAGTACATCTACAACGCGTACAAGGACACCAAGACCTGCGGCGTCATCGAGCGTGACGATGCCTACGGCATCACCAAGATTGCCGAGCCCATCGGCATCGTGGGTGCGGTCATCCCCACCACCAACCCCACGTCCACCGCGATCTTCAAGTGCCTTATCTGCCTGAAGACCCGCAACGCCATCATCATCTCCCCGCACCCGGCGGCCGCCAAGTGCACCATCGCCGCAGCCAAGCTCGTCCTGGAGGCCGCAGTCAAGGCCGGCGCGCCCGAGGGCATCATCGGCTGGGTCGACGTCCCCTCCATCGACCTTACCAATAAGGTCATGGCCGATGTCGACATCATCCTGGCCACCGGTGGCCCCGGAATGGTGAAGGCCGCCTACTCCTCCGGCAAGCCCGCCCTGGGCGTCGGCGCCGGCAACACCCCCGTCATCATCGACGACACCGCCGACATCAAGCTCGCCGTCAACTCCATCATTCACTCCAAGACCTTCGACAACGGCATGATCTGCGCTTCCGAGCAGTCCGTGACCGTTCTTGAGTCCATCTACAAGGAGGTCAAGGACGAGTTCGCCCGTCGCGGCTGCTACTTCGTCAAGAAGGGCGCCGAAATGGAGGCCCTGCGTGGCGCCATGTTCAAGAACGGAGCGCTCGACCACCGCATCCCCGGCATGCCCGCCGCCAAGATCGCCGAGCTCGCCGGCATCGAGGTTCCCGCCAAGACCAAGATCCTGATCGCCGAGGTCACCTCCACCGACCCCGAGAAGGAGGAGTTCTCTCACGAGAAGCTCTCCCCCGTCCTCGCCATGTACAAGGCCAAGTCCTTCCAGGAGGCCGTCGACAAGGCCGAGCACCTCGTGCTCGCCGGTGGCCCCGGCCACACAGCCTCCCTCTACGTGCACCCTGCGCAGGCCGAGAAGATCGCCCTGTTCGAGGACACCATGAAGGCCTGCCGCATCGTCATCAACACCCCGTCCTCCCAGGGCGGCATCGGTGACCTGTACAACTTCGGCATGAAGCCGTCCCTCACGCTGGGCTGCGGCTCCTGGGGTGGCAACTCCGTCTCCGAGAATGTTGGGGTGAAGCACTTGCTGAACGTCAAGACCGTGGCAGAGCGCCGCGAGAACATGCTGTGGTTCCGTGCTCCCGAGAAGGTGTACTTCAAGAAGGGCTCCACGCCGGTCGCGCTCGACGAGCTCGGCACCGTGATGGGCAAGAAGCGCGCCTTCATCGTCACCGACCAGTTCCTCTTCAAGAACGGCAACACCCGCGCCATCGAGGCCAAGCTCGACGAGATGGGCATCGCCCACGACTGCTTCTACGACGTCGAGCCCGACCCGTCCCTGCAGTGCGCACGCCGTGGTGCCGCCCAGATGGCGCTCTTCGAGCCGGACGTCATCATCGCCGTCGGCGGCGGCTCCGCCATGGACGCCGGCAAGATCATGTGGATGATGTACGAGCACCCCGAGTGCAACTTCGAGGATATGGCCATGGACTTCATGGATATCCGCAAGCGCGTCTTCACCTTCCCCAAGATGGGCGAGAAGGCATACTTTGTCGCCATCCCGACCTCCTCGGGCACCGGCTCCGAGTGCACCCCGTTCGCCATCATCACCGACAAGGACACCGGCATCAAGTGGCCGCTCGCCGACTACGCGCTGCTGCCGAACATGGCCATCGTCGACGTCGACAACGCCATGACCGCACCCCGCGGCCTCACTGCCGCTTCCGGCATCGACGTCATGACTCACGCCATCGAGTCCTACGTCTCCATCATGGCCTCCGACTACACCAAGGGTCTCTCCATGAAGGCGGCCAAGCTCGTCTTCGAGAACCTGCCCTCCAGCTTCGAGAACGGCGCCAAGGATCCGCATGCCCGCGAGGAGATGCACAACGCATCCTGCATGGCCGGCATGGCGTTCGCGAACGCCTTCCTGGGCCTCAACCACTCCATGGCCCACAAGCTCGGCGCCTTCCATCACCTGCCCCACGGCATCGCCAACGCCGTCATCCTGACCCGCGTCATGCGCTACAACGCCGCCGAGGCCCCGGTCAAGATGGGCACCTTCTCCCAGTACCCCTACCCCAACGCGCTCGCCGCGTACGCCGAGATGGCCCGCTACTGCGGCGTCGAGGGCAAGGACGACCGTGAGGTCTTTGAGAACTTCTGCGCCAAGCTCGAGGAGCTCAAGACCACCATCGGCATCAAGGAGACCATCGCCGACTACGGCGTGGACGAGGCCTACTTCCTCGAGTCCCTCGACGAGATGGTCGAGCAGGCGTTCAACGACCAGTGCACCGGTGCCAACCCGCGCTACCCGCTGATGAGCGAGATCAAGGAGCTCTACCTCGACGCCTACTACGGCCGTGAGCCCCAGGACTACGCCGTCCTGTAAGCGCATCCGCTTCCCGCCCGTTTGCCGCCGCTCACCCAACTCATCGCGAGCGGCGGCGCGGGCGTCCTAAGATGGTGTAGATCCATTGATGGCGTAGACCCATTCAGAAAGGAAGGCACACCATGAATCTGCCCGAGTCCAAGACCGTTATCGTCGAGCACTCCAACAAGAAGGTCTACGACCTGGGCGACAAGATCGCCAAGGTCTTCAACTCCAACAAGCCGGCTTCCGATGTCTTCAACGAGGCCCTGAACCTCGCCCGCATCTCCGAGTCCGGCATCCGCGCCCCGAAGGCCCTCGAGGTCTCCGAGGTCGCCGGTGAGGGTTGGGGCCTGCTCACCGAGAAGGTCCCGGGTGTGACGCTCGCCGACAAGATGGCAGCCGAACCCGCCAAGTTCTACGAGTACCTCGAGCAGTTCGTCGACCTGCAGGTCGAGATTCACGCCGAGCGCTCCCCGCTGCTCAACCGTCAGCGTGACAAGTACGCCCGTATGATCAACGGCCTCCAGCACATCAACGCCACCACCCGCTACAACCTCATGGAGCGTCTGGACGGCATGAAGAAGGAGTTCCAGATTTGCCACGGCGACTTCAACCCGAGCAACGTCATCGTGGCCGAGGACGGCCAGCTCTACGTCTGCGACTGGGCCCACGCGACTCAGGGCTCCCCTGCCGCCGACGCAGCCATGACCTACCTGCTGTTCGCCCTTAACGACAAGCAGCAGGCCGATGCCTATCTCGAGCTGTACTGCGACCGCGCCGACGTCCCGATGCAGGTCGTCCGCCAGTGGATGTCCATCGTCGCCGCCGCCGAGCTCTCCCGTAAGCGCACCGACGTCAACGATGAATTCCTCATGAGCTGGATCGACGTCGTGGACTACATGGGCTAACAGCCTGACAATCCGCGCGAGAACGCGTTCATGGCAACGGCCCCGGAGACAGACGCTCTCCGGGGCCGTTAGCTTTTCAAAACTACTTGCACGCGTCAGCGAATGAGATACGCCGCAATGGCGCCTTCATGGCAAGTCACTTCGGCATCATCCGTGACGATATTCGAGATGCCCAAATCACTCAACAACTCGACGCGTTTGTGATCGAGCTCCCACTCCATCCCCCGCTCGGATACGACCCCGACGGGACTCAGGCATACGAACGAGAACGTCGAACCCTGAAAGCCCGTCATCCGCCATGACGCGCCCGCCCTGAGCAGGCGACCGGAAAAGCCCTGTTCCTCGAGGCAAACCGGGCCGTCCCATCTCAAGATGCAGCCAAGTGCTGCGAGGGCGTGATCGGGCCGTCCCCCCGTCAGGCACGTGCACACCAGCTCAACGCTCCCCCAACGCGAATCGATCGCGCGAAGGGCGAGCGAAAGGTCGGTAAAATCCTTATACGGGTCATAACGTTCGACGGCCAAAACTTCAGAGGGCTCTCCCTCTTCGCACCGACGAACCGCCAACAGGCCGCGAGCGCCCACCGAGTCCGCGTCGCCGCAGAACAAGTCACATGGCAGTCCGGCATCCAGCACCGCATCGAGACCCCGATCCACTGCCACAACCAAATCGCAGCCGGCATACAGATGCTTGAGAAACACGGCATCGCAGGTCTGCGGTGAGCCTCCGACAAGAAGGACGCGCAACGCATCCGCTTGGGTTTCGAGGACACTGCTCATGCCTTTCATATAAGACCACCTGACGCATAGCATAATTACGGACAAATTGCCATCTTACCCAATATTTCGCGATCATGCGCGCGGCAAACGCAGCTCAAAACAGGCCCTTACAGTAGGTTGCTTATCAAACCCCTTGCTTACGGGGTATTTACCAAAAAGCCCAGCATGTCAAGCTAAAATGTGATTGTTTCACCCATGGGGCGATTTATACCGATTGCCGCATTCTTGTCTATTTTGTGATGAACGAGTGATACGGTAAGTATCGTCACTGGTTCCACATGCGTCGATGCGAGTGGAACGAACGCAGCACATCTGCGTCCCCTTCCGTCTAAGTACGCATGCCGAGCCCGAGACGTATCGTTGGTTTACGGCAGAACGCCGCGCATACGATCGGAAGGTTGAGATGGCCATCACATCGAAGACCGCCAATAAGACAGAGCGCAAGGCCCAAGGACTCGCCAAGGGGCCCGTTGCCGCTGCACAACCCAACCTCATGCTCACGGATGACGACATCCACCTGTTCGGAACCGGTATGTGGCAGCGGGCGTGGGAAAAGATGGGCGCCCACAAAGACGTTCAAGGCAACTCCGAAGGCTGGCTTTTCCGCGTTTGGGCCCCTCAGGTCTCAAGCGTGCACGTCGTCGGCGATTTCAACGGCTGGGACCCCAAGGCAACGCCGCTCACACGTGCCGCCAATAGCGATATATGGGAGACCTTCGTCCCCGGCCTTGAGCAGGGATCGCTTTACAAATACGTGATCGAAAACGATGCGGGGGAGCTCCTCTGGAAGGCCGACCCGTTCGGTTTCTACGCTGAGACTTGCCCTGGAACAGCATCCAAGCTCTGGGACCTCGGTGGATACACCTGGAAAGATGCCACATGGCTGAATCGCCGCGCCGAGCGCGACATCATGAAGAGCCCGCTCAACATTTATGAGGTGCACCTTGGCTCCTGGAAGCGCCATGGCAACGAACCGCAGGGCGAGCCACGCGAAGACGGCACCTGGCCCGGCCCCGGCGATCCGTTCCCGGCGCAACGCGGAACGTACTACACCTACGACGACCTCTCTGATGAGCTCGTGGCTTACGTCAAGAAGATGGGCTATACCCATATCGAGGTCATGCCCCTCTCCGAGCACCCCTTCGACGGATCTTGGGGATATCAGGCTACGGGATACTTCGCAGCAACCTCTCGTTACGGCACCCCCCAACAGCTCATGCACTTCGTCGACGCCTGCCACAAGGCCGGTATCGGAGTGATTCTGGACTGGGTTCCCGGGGGCTTTTGCGCCAACGCCGAGGGACTTGCGACCTTCAACGGCCGCATGCTCTTCGAACGCGAGATTCACCCCAACTGGGGCACGCACAAGTTCGATTTCTCCCGCCCCGAGGTTCGCAGCTTCCTCGTGTCCAACGCCCTCTTCTGGATCGAACAGTTCCATGTCGACGGCATCCGCATGGATGGCGTATCGAGCATGCTCTATCTCAACTTCGGCGTGGGCAACCCAGCGGACAAGAAGTTCAACAAATACGGCACCGAGGAGGACCTCGACGCCTCCGCGTTTATCCGCCAGGTCAACTGCGCTGTGGGCAAGGAATTCCCCGATGTCATGATGATCGCCGAGGAGTCCACCGCATGGCCCCTGGTCACCTATCCCGCAGAGGACGGCGGCCTGGGATTCCACCTCAAATGGGATATGGGCTGGATGAACGACACCCTGCACTACATCCAGTGCGACTTCCCTTGGCGCCCGGGCAACCACAGCCTGCTCACCTTCTCCATCATGTACGCCTTCTCGGAGAACTTTATCCTGCCGCTGTCGCACGATGAGGTCGTGAACGGCAAGTGCTCCCTGATCGGACGCATGCCGGGCGACGACTGGCGCCGCTTCGCCGGTCTGCGTACGCTCGCCTTCTACCAGATGACCCACCCCGGCGCCAAGCTCACCTTCATGGGTGACGAGATCGGCCAGCAGATCGAATGGCGCTACTACGAGTCCATCGAGTGGTTCCTCGCCAAGGATTTCGACGCCACCCACGGCGCTCAACAGCGCTTTATCGAGGCGCTCAACCACTTCTACACCAAGCAGCGCGGACTGTGGCAAAACGCCTATACCGAGCAGGGCTTCGAATGGATCGACGCCAACAACTCCGAGCAGTCCATTGTGAGCTTCGTGCGCCACGGCGATAAGCCGGCCGACGACCTGCTCATCCTGATCAACTTCGACCCGGCATCCTACGAGACCTATCGCGTGGGAACCCCGCGCGAGGGCGATTGGGAGCTCGTCTTCAATACGGACGAACCGACCTTTGGCGGATCCGGCTTTCCGGTGGTCGACATGGCCTCCTCCAAACCCGAGCCCTGGAACATGCGAGACAACTCAATCGAGATCGCCGTTCCCGGCCTCGCCGGCCTGGTCTACCGCCGTCGCCGCGCCTCCTCCTACAAGCCTCCCAAGGCAAAGACGCCAAAGACAAAGGCCGCGTCCAAAACCAGGACATCCCGCGCGAAGTAAGCACCGACTTCGGAGCACCTCGCGCCCACGATGACGCAACCGCACGCCGGGCCGATCGCGCGCGCTTGCGACTATCACCAACCCGGCCCCTTCTCGAAAGGAAACCATGGATAAGATCTACGAGAACAAAGAGCAGTTCATCGAGCAGTACCGCCAGCACGTGCGCGCACTGTCCGGCAAGGAGTTCGAGGATACGAGCGATATCGACCGCTTCACCGCGCTGGCCAACATGGTCGCCGGCGATGCCCGCGTCATTGCCACCAAAACCGACGAGCGCAACCGCACCGAGGGCAAGAAGCGTGTCTACTACTTCTCCATCGAGTTCCTCATCGGTCGCCTGCTCGATAACTACCTGCTGAACCTCGGCATTCGCGACCTCGTGGCCGACGCCATCGCCGACATGGGCGGCGATCTCGACGAGATCGAGCGCCAAGAGCCCGATCCGGCCCTGGGCAACGGCGGCCTCGGTCGCCTCGCCGCATGCTTCCTCGACTCGATGGCCCACGAGGGCATCGCGGGCTACGGCAACGGCATGCGCTATCGCTACGGCCTCTTCAAGCAGGAAATCGTCGATGGCCGTCAGGTCGAAGTAGCCGATGAATGGCTCTCCAAGGGCTATCCCTGGGAGGTCAAGCGCCCCGACAAGGCCGTTCGCATCGGCTTCGGCGGCTACGTCGTCTCACGCCAGGAGGGCGACCGCACCTTCTACTCCGTTGAGGGGACCGATGACGTCCTGGCCGTGCCTTACGACATTCCGATCGTCGGTTACGGCGGCGAGACCGTCAACAAGCTGCGCTGCTGGAGCGCCGAGCCCATCGACGACCATTTCGATCTCGACGCCTTCAACGCCGGCGACTACACCGGCGCCGACCGCGACCGTGCAAATGCCGAGGCCATCTCCGCCATCTTGTATCCCAACGACGCCGGCGAGCACGGCCGCCTGCTTCGCCTCAAGCAGGAGTACCTATTCGTTGCCGCGGGCATCCGCACCCTCCTCGACACCTTTGTGCGTGAGCACGGCAAGGCCTGGAACGAGCTGCCCCGCTATGTGGCCATCCATACCAACGATACGCACCCGGCGATGTGCGGACCCGAGCTCATGCGCATCCTCATGGACGAAGAGTGCCTGACCTGGGACGACGCTTGGGAGATCGTGACGAACACGGTGTCCTACACCAACCACACCATCCTGCCCGAGGCTCTCGAGAAGTGGCCCATCTCCACCTTCTCCACCCTGCTGCCCCGCGTGTACCAGATCATCGACGAGATCAACCGTCGCTGGCGCGAGAGCTTCGACATGAGCAAGCCCGAGAGCGCCGAACGACTGCGCGCGACCGCCGTCCTGTGGGATGGCGAGGTCCGTATGGCCAACCTGTCCGTAATCTGCAGCCACTCCGTCAACGGCGTCGCAAAGATCCACTCCGACATCCTCAAGACGAGCACGCTCAAGGACTTCGCGGCCATGCGCCCGGAGATGTTCAACAACAAGACCAACGGCATCAGCCATCGTCGCTTCTTCGCTGAGGCCAACCCCACCTACGCCAAACTCGTGACCGAGGCAATCGGCGACGGTTGGCTCGACGACGCCCGCGAGCTCGAGAAGCTCACCGCCTTCGAAGGCGACGCCTCTTTCCTTGAGCGCGTCGGCGCCTCCAAGCTCGCCAACAAGCAGCGCCTGGCCGACTACGTCAAGCGCGAGTGCGGGCTCACCATCGACCCGAACACGGTCTTCGACGTCCAGGTCAAGCGCTTCCACGCCTACAAGCGCCAGCTCCTGAACATCATGAAGGTCATGGACCTCTATAACCGTCGTCTCGCCGATCCGAATTTCAAGATTCAGCCCACCACTTTCATCTTCTCGGGCAAAGCCGCCTCGAGCTACACCTTCGCCAAGGAAGTCATCCGCCTGATCAACGGTGTGGCCGAGGTCGTCAACAACGACCCGCGCGTCAACGACGTCATGAAGGTCTGCTTCATCCCGAACTTCCGTGTCTCGAACGCCCAGCTCATCTACCCTGCCGCCGAAATCTCCGAGCAGATCTCCACGGCCGGCAAGGAGGCCTCCGGCACTTCGAACATGAAGCTCATGATGAACGGCGCCCTCACGCTCGGCACGATGGACGGCGCGAACATCGAGATCGTCGACCTGGCGGGCCGCGAGAACGAGGCGATCTTCGGCCTCACCACGCCCGAGGTCGACGCCCTGCGCGCCTCCGGCCAGTACTTCGCCTGGGATGTCGTCAACTCCGATCGCGCGCGCCTCGGCCGCATCATCGACCAACTCGTCGATGGCACCTTCGCCGCTCAATCCGGCAACTTCGAGAGCATCCATCATGAGCTCATGTTCAACAACGACTACGACCTGGTGCTCAAGGACTTCCACTCCTATGTGGACGCTTGGGAAAAGCTCACCGCGACCTATCCCGAGACCCAGGACTGGAACCGCCGCGCGCTGCACAACACCGCGATGTCCGGCTGGTTCTCCTCCGACCGAACCATCCGCGAATACCGCGACGAGATTTGGCACGCATAAAGGAGGTGCGGCGCGCTGGGAAACGGCCGGCGCACCAATAAGGCGACGGAGGCGGCGAAGACGGGGGCGCCGCCTCCGGACACGGATATCCCGCACAAGACATCCGCAACCATCCAACGGATAAAGGGAGAGATTGATGGCAAGCAAAGAATGCATCGCGATGCTCCTCGCGGGAGGCCAAGGCAGCCGACTGATGGCCCTCACCTCTAAGATCGCAAAACCGGCCGTCAGCTTCGGCGGCAAGTTCCGCATCATCGACTTCTCGCTGTCGAACTGCGCAAACTCCGGCATCGACACCGTGGGCGTGCTGACCCAGTACCGTCCGTACCAGCTCCATGAGTACATCGGCTCTGGCCGCGCGTGGGACCTCGCCGAGCACGGCAGCGGCGTTTCCATCCTGCCGCCCTACACCACGCAGGACGGCGGCGCATGGTATGCCGGCACCGCCGACGCGATCACGCAGAACCTCAATTACATCAAGAACCACGACCCCAAGTACGTGCTCATCCTGTCCGGCGACCACCTGTATCGCATGGACTACCGCAAGATGCTCGAGAGCCACATCCAACACAACGCCGACCTCACCGTCTCGGTCATGCCCGTACCGTGGGAGGAGGCCAGCCGCTTCGGCATCATCACCGCCGACCCCGAAGACGGTCGCATCGTGAAGTTCACCGAGAAGCCGGAGAAGCCCGATTCGAACCTCGCCTCCATGGGCATCTACATCTTCTCCACCGACGTGCTCGTGAGGGCACTCGAGGAGGATGCCGTTGACCAGCGCTCCAGCCACGACTTTGGCAACGACATCATCCCCAAGCTGCTCGCCGAGGGAAAGCGCCTGCACACGTACGAGTTCCATGGTTTCTGGAAGGACGTCGGCACCATCGCGAGCTTCCACGAGACCTCGATGGACCTGCTCGGCGACAACCCCGAGTTCGACCTGTTCGACAAGTCCTTCCCGGTCATGAGCAACGACTCGACCCGTCCTCCCCACTTCATCGGGCCCGAGGGTCGCGTTGACGACTGCCTCGTCTCCAACGGCTGCCGCGTCTACGGCACTGCGCGCCACTCGATTCTCTCCACAGACTGCGTGGTGGGCGAGCGCGCCATCGTCGAGGATTCCGTGCTGCTGCCGGGAGCCATCGTGAAGGACGGGGCGCACGTCGTGCGCGCCATCCTGGGTGAGAACGCCGTCGTGGAAGAGGGCGTCAAGCTCGGAAGCGTCGATATGACCAAGGATACCGCCGTCGTTGGAAACGACGTCGTCATCGGGAAGGGGGAATGATCCGATGATCAACCGCAAGGCCATCGGCTACATCACTGCCAACTACACGAGCAAAGAGCACAGCCACCTGCTTGAATGCCGTCCGCTCGCTTCCATCCCGTTCATGGGCCGCTACCGCCTCATCGACTTCCCGCTGTCCAACATGATGAACGCGGGCATCCGCACCGTCGGCGTGGTGCTTCCGGGCAATTACCGCTCGCTCGTCGACCACCTCGGCAGCGGACGCGAGTGGGAGCTCGATCGCAAGAAGGGCGGTCTGTTCCTACTCCAGGGCAGCGCTTACGGCACCGCCAAAAAGGGCATCCGCTTCCTGCTGCGCGACATCAACACCAACAAGATACTGTTCCAGCGCGCCAGCGAGCCCTACGTGGTCATGAGCGCGACCAACATCGTCTTCAACATGGACCTCTCCGCCGTCATCGATGCGCACGAGCGCAGCGGCTCCGGCGTGACGATGATCTACAAAAAGGCCGACCGCCAGCTCGAGGACGTCACCAAGCTCGACATCAACGAGAACGGCCGCGTCACCGACCTTAAGAGCGGCTGCGCCTACGGCGATAACCAGTTCCTCGACTGCTTCATCATCAACCGCGACCTGCTCCTCGAGCTTTGCGAGCAGTACGAGACGCTCGACTACCTCGACCTGTTCGACGCCATCCGCCCCGACTTCGGTCGCATCGACGTGTGCACCTACGAGTTCAAGGGCCTCGCCGTCGGCATGTTCAACGAGGAGAGCTATTACCAGCGGAGCATGGAAATGCTCAACCCCGACGTCATGCACCAGCTGTTCACGCACAGCCGCCCGATCATGACCAAGGCTCACGACACGCCGCCCGCGAAGTACAGCTCCGGCTCCAACGCCACCAACTCGTTCATCTCCGCAGGCTGCCGCATCGACGGCACCGTGCGCGGCTCCACCCTCTCGCGCGACGTCATCGTCGAGAGCGGCGCCTACGTGGCCAACTCCATCATCATGCAGGGTTGTGTCATCAAGCGCGGCGCGCGCGTCGAGAACGCCATCGTGGACAAGAACAACGTCGTGGAAGCCGGGACCGTCCTCACCGGTACGCCCGACAACGTGCTCGTGGTGCCCAAGGTCGCGATCGAGAATTAGGGCCGCACGCGCAGCCGACGCGCCCTGGCACACCAGGCGCGCATATGATAAATACGCCGCCTCGAGCACACGACTCAGGCGGCGTATCCGCACGGAATCACTGAACTCGACGCCGCGAAGCAACGCGCGCATCAAGAGATTGGCATCCATATGACCGAATCCCCCCAGCAGAAACTCCATGTCGCATTTGCCAGCGCCGAAGCCGCGCCCTTCGTGAAGACCGGCGGCCTCGGCGACGTGGCGGGCTCCCTGCCCCAGGCCCTCAAAGCCGCGGGCGCCGAGGTCGTCGTGCTCGTTCCGAAGTACGACACCATCGCCCAGGAGTACAAGGACCGCATGGAGCACCTGTGCGACTTCTATGTCCCGCTCGGCTGGCGCAATGAGTACTGCGGTATCGAGCGCCTCAACCACCGCGGCGTCGACTACCTGTTCATCGACAACGAGCGTTACTTCAGCCGTGGCTATCCGTACGGGTTCTTCGACGACGGGGAGCGCTTCGCCTTCTTCTCCAAGGCCATCGTCGAGACCCTCCAGTACCTGCCCGGGGTTCTGCACGGGTTTACATGCGACGTCCTGCACTGCAACGACTGGCACACCGCCATGGCCCCCGTGTTCCTGCGCGAGTTCTACCAGGCCTCGCCGTTCTACCAGAATATTAAGACGGTGTTCTCCATCCACAACATCGCGTTCCAGGGTCAGTACAGCTCCAAGGTGCTGAACGACATTCTGGGCCTGGCGCATATTCCCGCAGCTGCCTTCCAGCTCACCTGCGGTCCCGACGCCGTCAACTACATGCAGGGCGCCCTCAACTACACCGACGCCATCACGACCGTCTCCCCCACGTACGCCGAGGAGATCAAGACGAGCGAGTTCGGTGAGGGCCTCGATGGGATTCTGCGCCGCCGCGCACCGATTCTGCAGGGCATCGTCAACGGCATCGATACCGTGGGCTTCGACCCCGCCACCGACCAGCGCATCCCCGCGCAGTTCACCGCCAGCGACCGTTCCGGCAAGGCCGTTTGCAAGGCCCGCCTGCAAGAGGAGCTCGGTCTGGAGGTCCGCGATGACCGCCCCCTCATGGTCATGGTCACGCGACTCACCCGCCAGAAGGGCATGGACCTGGTCACGTACGCGCTCGACCGGATCCTTTCCAGCGGTGTCCAGGTGGCCGTGCTCGGCACCGGCGATACCGACTATGAGAACGCGCTGCGCTACTTCGAGGGCAAGTACCCCGGAACCATGGCCGCGCGCATCCAGTTCGACCCCGCGCTGTCCCAGCGCATGTACGCGGGCGCCGATCTGTTCCTCATGCCGTCCTTGTTCGAGCCCTGCGGCCTGTCGCAGATGATCGCCATGCGCTACGGCACCCTGCCCATCGTGCGCGAAACCGGCGGCCTGAAGGACACTGTCGCACCGTACAACCAGTTCACAGGCGAGGGCACCGGCTTCTCGTTCGCAAACTTCAACGGCGACGAGATGGCCGACACCGTCTTCCGCGCCACGCGCCTGTTCTGGGATGATCGCGACGCATTCAACAAGCTCGTGGACAACGCCATGGCCGCAGACTTCAGCTGGACTCGTTCGGCCGACGTCTACATGTCGATGTATCACAACCTGCGCCCCGACATCCCTCTGCCGCAACCCGAGACCGAAGCCGCCCCGACCGAAGAGGTAAAGCCCACCAAGGAAGCAAAGCCAGCCGAACCCGAGGTCGCTCCCGTTAAAGAGCCCGCAGCGACGCCCGTGAAGAAGCCCGCCACACGCAAGACGACGGCGCGCAAGACGACGACCGCCAAGGCCACGGCCCCCAAGACTGCCACCACAAAGGCAACCACCACGGCCGCCAAGACCGCGACCTCGGCGCCCGCAGCCGCCGCAACTCCCGCGGCCGAGCCCAAGCCCGCCACCCCGACGACCAAGGTCGTTCCCAAGGCAACCCACAGGGGCAAGCGCAAATAAGAGACGCGCGCACATCCAGCCGCGCTATACGGGCCGAGGGCGATATGCCCTCGGCCATTTTCATGTACAGGCGCCTCGAATCCCCAAAGGACACCCGACCGCCGGAAGTGAACCAACCCACTGCAACCTGTATAATGAACAGGCATTATCCGTTCGTTTAGTTAGCTGTCTCATGAGGCTTTTTCATAATTCCCGCCGATCGGAATATCGCGTGCCGTTTGGCGCTGTTGTTGCCGGAACCACCGTTCATCTCACATTGCGTGTCGAAGACGCCGATGCCAGATTCCTCAAAGGTGAAGTTCGCACATGGGTCGACGATCGCGGCGAAGAGCTCATCCCAATGACCCTCGGTGAATCCAACACCCTGGTAGCGTCCATCGACTGCTCCGAACCGTGCATCTTATGGTACAGCTTCCGCGTGACATGCACCGATGGGTCGATGCTCAAGGTCGGCGCGCGCGATGGCGCCACGGGCGGAGAGTCGGTCACCTATACCGACCGCGCAGACGTCCCCTCGTTCCAAATCACCGTGTATAAGCACCGCAAAACCCGTCCCGCTTGGTACGAGCGCGGCATCGTATACCAGATTTTCCCCGATCGTTACGCGCGCGACGAGCACTGGCTCGAGCGCGCCCAGGCCGTCGTCGACAAGCCCCGCAAGGGCCCTGGCAAGCACCTGGTGATGGACTGGGACAAACCGCCGGTATACGAGCGCAACGAGGACAAATCCATCAAGAGCTGGGACTTCTACGGCGGATCGCTCGAGGGAATCCGCCAGGACCTCCCCCGCCTGCACGCCATGGGCGTCACGACGATCTACCTCAACCCCATCTTCGAAGCGCAGAGTAATCACCGCTACGACACGGCCGACTACCTCACGATCGACCCCATGCTCGGAACCGAGGAGGACTTCCGTCGCCTCGCCCAAGACGCCGATGAGCTGGGCATCTCGCTCATCCTCGACGGCGTGTTCAACCACACGGGAGACGACTCCATCTACTTCAACCGCTTTGGGAACTACCCTGGCAAGGGCGCATGGCAGAGCGAGGACTCTCCCTGGCATGACGCGTATTGCTGGAACGAAGACGGAACATACAGCTCCTGGTGGGGCATCGAGAACATGCCCGACCTCAACGAGAAGTCCGATCGTGTACGCGAACTGCTACTCGGTGAAAACGGCGTGGTCCGCACCTGGCTGCGCGCCGGTGCACGCGGCTGGCGTCTCGACGTGGCCGATGAGCTCTCGGATGAGCTTATCGCGGACATCAAAGCAGCGGTGCTTGAGGAACGCCCCGACGGCCTGTTGCTCGGCGAGGTCTGGGAGGATGCATCTAACAAACTCGCCTACGGCAAGCTGCGCAAATACCTGCTGGGTGACGAGCTCGACTCTGCCATGAACTACCCGCTGCGCGATGCCATCCTGGGTTTTCTCGTTTACGGGGAGAACGCCTACCAGTGCGCCGAGCGCATCGAGACGCTGCGTGAAAACTACCCGCCCGAGGCGCTGGCCTGCTGCCTCAACCTGCTCGGCAGCCACGACAAGCCGCGCATTGCCTCCGTGCTCGGCGGCGGCCCCGACGAGTCCCAGCTGCCCGAGGAGGAGCGCGGTCGTTTCCGCCTCGACGAGAACTCGATGGGCCTGGCCAAGGGACGTTTCTGGCTCGCCACGCTCATGCAGATGACGCTTCCTGGCGTCCCCTCCATCTATTACGGCGACGAATACGCCCTCGAGGGCCTCTCCGATCCCGGAAACCGCCGCACGCTGCCCACACCCGACGCCGTGCATGACCGCGACATGCTCAACATGGTTCGCAACACCATCATGTTGCGCCGTGCACTCCCCTTCCTCGTTGACGGGACACTCGATGCGTTCGCGTACAACGACGATGTGCTGTGCTACCGCCGTCGCGGATCGGATGGCCAGGTCGCAAGCGTCCTCATCAATCACAGTCTGTCCGATGCGCGCTCCGTGCGCGTTCCCATCGAGGGGGATTTTGCCCTCGATCTCGTCTCGGGCACCGATCTCAAGCGAGGGGCCGATGGCTGCGCGGAGGTACGTCTATGGCCACTCGGATCGGCCGTGGTGTATTCCAGTAAGGAGCAGCGCCTTCAAAAGCCGCTCGAGCGCGGCGCCGGCGTCATCGCGCACATCACCTCACTTTCCAACGCAGGTCGCGCGGGCACCCTCGGCGCACCCGCTCGCCGCTTTATCGATCATCTCGCTGCCACCGGCCTGCGCTATTGGCAGGTCTTGCCGGTCAATCCCACAGACTCCTTTGGATCCCCCTACGCCGGACCGTCCGCCTTCGCGGGTAACCCCAATCTGCTGGAGGAGACGAGCACCGAGCTCAAACGAGCCTTCGAGCGCTTCAAGGCGGAAGGGGGCTTTACCAGCCAAGAGTTCTTCGAGTTCGCTCGCGAGAACGAGAGCTGGCTCGACCCGTACTGCGCGTTCATGGCCGTCAAGGACGCCATGAACGGCACCAGCCGACATAGCTGGCCCGACGAGCTGCGCCGCTACCACGTCGACATCTTCGCCGATGCACGCTTCGCCGATCGCGCCCGCTACCATGCCTTTGTCCAGTTCCGCTTTGAGCGCGAATGGACCGAGATGCTCGCTTACGCGCACGAGAAGGGCATTGAGATCGTCGGCGACATCCCGATGTACGTCTCGGACGATTCAGCCGACGCGTGGAGCGAACCCGAGATGTTCTCACTCGGCAAGGACGGCATGCCCTACGAGATCGCGGGAGTCCCGCCGGATCGTTTCTCGGCCACCGGACAGGTTTGGGGCAATCCCACCTACAACTGGGATCATATGCGCACAGACGGATACGTATGGTGGCTTGCCCGCCTGCGCCGCTCGTTCAAGCTGTACGACCGCGTGCGTCTCGATCACTTCCTGGGCTTCCATAACTATTTTGCGATTCCCGCAGGAGGTACCGGAGCCGATGGCACCTGGATGCCGGGACCGGGCATCGAGTTGTTCCAGCGTGCATTCGAGGAATTCGGACCGCTGCCGCTTATCGCCGAGGACCTGGGCATTCTCACTCCCGGCGTGCGCGCCCTGCTTGCAAGCTGCGGTTTTTTCGGAATGGACGTTCTGGAGTTCGCGGACTACGACATCCGTGAGCAAATCTGGCCGCACAATGAGAAGGTCCTCTACACCTCGACGCACGACACCTCGACGCTCGTCGGGTTCTGCCAGCGGTCGTTCTGCTCCGATGGCGACGAACAGGGCGCGCGTTACCTGGCGGGCGAAATCATGCGCCATGCGCTTGACAGCCCGGCGACGCTCGTCATGATGCAGCTGCAAGACCTGCTCTGCCTTGGCGACGATGCTCGCATGAACGTGCCCGGCGTGGCCGAAGGCAACTGGAGCTGGCAAGCCAATGAGGGCTTGATCTGCGACTACGAGCGCAAGATCGCAGGGGTGCTTTCCGAGACCGGACGTACGAGAGCATAAACCCCTCACATCGCACGAGACTCTTTTGGGTACAGTAACCATCGTGCGAACGAATACGCCCGAGCGCAAACGGGCGCCGCGCATCTCCCCTATCGGACACGACACGCGGTGCCTGCTTAGCGACGGGGAACAACAGCAAGGAAGGATGTCATCACCATGGCACGTTATGATTACCGCTGCACGTCGTGCGGAAGCGTCTTCGAGGTTGAGCACGGCATGACCGAGCGCCCCAAGGTCTTATGCCCCACCTGCGGAGGCTCCGCCGACAAGGTCTTCAGCGCCAGCGGGATCAAGTTCGAGGGCTCGGGCTTTTACAACACCGATCAGCGCGGCGGCGGCTCCTGCACCAGCGCGACCAACGGCAGCTGCAGCTGCTGCCAGGGCTAAACTGTCTCATTTGGGGACAGGTACAAATTGCAACAAATCAGCCGGGGGCAATGCCTCCGGCTGTTTTACATTGGGCATCGAGCTTGAAGCCTCAGCCCAAAAGGTCTCAATTTGTACCTGTCCCCATTTGAGACGTGGCGACTTAGACGCGGATGAAGCGGGCGCAGAAGTGGCCGTCGAAACCGCCCTGGTGCGGGTAGCTCTGGAAGGTCCCGATCGGAATCTCGTGTGCGGCGATGTCCTCGACAGCGCCCGAATACGCGGGGCCAGCGGCGGCAAGGGCATCGGACAGCGGCATGGGGGCAAAGCCCTCCCCTTCCGACGACCCGAGGAACTGGGTAACCACTTGGCTGTTCTCGGCACGCAGCACCGAACACGTCGCGTAGATGAGCTGCCCGCCAGCGCCAACGCGGCGCGCAGCCTCCCGCAGTAACTCAAGCTGAAGCTCGGGAAGGTCGCGATCGCACTCCTGAGGCGTGAGTCGCCAGGGGATCTCCCCATGGCGGCGCATGGTGCCCGTACCCGAGCACGGCGCATCCACAAACACGGTGTCGAACAGCGCGGTTCGACCCAGCTGCTCGTCATACGCGGCAAGACACGCGTCCAAGTCGGTGGCATCACCCGCGGCCGTAAAGATCTCCCCCAGCCCCGAGCACTCGATGCGCTGCGCATTCGCCTGGCATTTACCCTCGTACAAGTCGAGCGCAACATGCTCGTGATCAAGATTTCGGCGTTCGGCATGGGCGAGCATCATGAACGTCTTGGTGCCGCGACCGGCGCCAATCTCGAGGCAGGACCCCTCGCGCGTAACCGCGGCGGCAATGAGCTGCGCGTGATAATCGGAGGCGACGGCATCTGCATGTGCAAAGGCATTCGAACGCACGAGCTCACTCACGCGGTCGACCGTATACGCACCGGGAAGCTCCAACGATCGAGCGCCATCGGCGGCGAGGGCATCTTCTACCGCTTCGGAGCGCAACGGATTGACCTGCACCGCGATGGGAGCAGGCTCGAGCTGACACGCAAACATGGCTTGCGCGCGCCCCTCCCCCAGCGAGTCGACAATCCTACGCACGAGCCATGTGGGCAGGCCGGCGCGACGGGCACACGACACCATCGCGCGATGCTGCTCGGAAACATCCTCGGCAGCAAGGAAGGCCTCGGCGCCCTCGGCGACACGACGCAACACGGCATTGGCGAGGCCGGCGGCCCCATGAGCGCACATGCGCGCGAGCTCCACGCCCTGGCTCACCGCGACCTGCGGCGAAGTCCCCAGGTAGAGCAGCTCATACGCACCGATACGCAGCGCATCGCGCACGTCGGCGGCAAGCGAGCGCGGATCGTCGAGCACGCTGTTGAGAGAATCGTCCAGGCAACCGCTGCAACCCGTGACACCCAGTGCGAGGCGACGCGCAAAGGCGGCATCGCGCGTGTCGAGCGAAGCGGATGCGCAGGCGTCGGCGGCGAGCTCGCGAGCATAGCGCCCCGACTCGCGGGCGGCGATCAAAATGCGCAGGGCAACAAGGCGCCCCGGAGACAGTTTGGCCGTCTTACTCAAGGCAACCCCATGCCCCGTCATCCTCACGCTGGCCGGCGGCCCAGGACTTGGCGTCCATCTCGCGCTTACCATCCGGCTTGATTGAGATGAGTTCAAGCGAACCATCGGCGCAACCCATATAGACACGCCCGCCCTTCACGGTGAACGAGCCGGCTGCCACACTGGGCGAGGCGGCATCGACGGCTGCGGCGCGCATCACGCGCACGGGCTTGCCGGCGATCACGCAGCGCGCGGGCGCCGCGTTGGAGGAGGCCATAACGCGGCGGATGTTCTCCAGGGCCCCAGCAGCCGGATCGAGGCGCAGTTCCGCCTTGGCGATCTTGGCGGCATGCGTCACGAGCGACTCATCCTGCTCGGTCCAGACGGCCGAACCGTCCGCGATGGCGGGAAGCGTGCTCACCAGCAGTTCGCCGCCGAGCTCGGCCAACTCGGCCGTCAACTCATCAGCGGACTTGCCCGGGACCGGGCAGCTCGCCTGAGCGCAATACGCACCCGTGTCCACGCCGTGGCCGATACGCATGATGGACACGCCGGTCTCGGCATCACCCTCCAGGATGGAACGCTGGATGGGAGCCGCACCGCGCCAACGCGGAAGCAGCGAGGCGTGAACGTTCACGCAGCCGTGAGGGGCCATGGTGAGTACCTCATCGGGCAGGATGCAGCCGTAGGCGGCGACGCAGAAGATTTCGGCCTCGACGGCGCGCAGAGCGTCGAGCACCTCGGGCGTCATGCGATTGGCCTCCATCACGGGCAAGCCAAGCCCGAGCGCGGCCTCCTTGACCGGCGACGGCTCGAGCTTCTTGCCGCGCGAGCGCACGGCGTCCGGACGCGTGAGCACCAAGGCGACATCGTGGGCGGCAGCGAGCTTGCGAAGCGAAGGCACGGCGAAGGCGGGCGTACCCATAAAGACGACGCGCATGGCTACTCCGTCTCGCCCGGCTTTGCGCCACGAGCAAGCGCCTCTTGATACTGCTTCATAGCATGCATGCGCTGCTTGGGGAGCAAGCGCTCGAACATCGTCTTGCCGTGCAGGTGATCGATCTCGTGCTGAAGGCACACACAGAACAGGTCGCCGGCGGCCTCGTAGCGAATGCACTCGCCCTCGAGGTTATAGGCCTCGACCACCACGTGATCGGGACGGCTGATCTCGCAATTAATGCCCGGTATGGACAGGCAGCCCTCGTTGTAAGGCACGCGGTTGTCGGACTGCTCCACGATCACCGGATTGATGAGGACGTAGGGGTCGTAATCCTTCTCGGAGGTATACTCGGTGTCCACGATGGCGAGCTGGATGGTCTCGCCCACCTGCGGGGCGGCCAGGCCGCAGCCGCCGTTCTCGAACATCTGGACCTTCATGCGCTCCACGAGGGCACGCAGGTCGGAGTTGATCTCCTCGACCTCGGCGCACTCCTGGCGCAGACGCGGGTCCGGCGACAGCACGATACCGTTGATCTCCATGGTCTTCCTTTCGTACGCGGGCGCAAACCCGCACGTATTCACCGTGTTCTATAGTACCCGCATTGCCCGCCGAGGTGATGGGCGATATGTGCGCGCGAAGCATCTCCACCGGCCCCGCAGGCGCGAATGGCGCAAATGGGGACAGGTACAAATTGAGACATTCTGCCGTTTGCGAGCGGCGCCCAGCTGTCCGCCCCGTGGACGAGCAGCGTTTCGAAATGTCTCAATTTGTACCTGTCCCCATTTGGAACACGCTACATGAGGTCGTAGGCGTCGACGTCGACGGCGATGCTCACGCCGGGACGCGTGCCGGCGCGCGAGACCGCCGCGGAGAGAGCCCCGGACAGGTCGCAGCCGAGCGGTGCCTTGACGATGATGTG
The DNA here is from genome assembly GCF_959026545.1 of uncultured Collinsella sp. Classification (NCBI taxonomy): domain Bacteria; kingdom Bacillati; phylum Actinomycetota; class Coriobacteriia; order Coriobacteriales; family Coriobacteriaceae; genus Collinsella; species uncultured Collinsella sp. The sequence continues at coordinate 3,282 of NZ_CAUFLV010000004.1, read as the reverse complement.
GAAACGATACCGGTCCTTGGCCCGCTCGATCACACACGGCGTGGGGCCCAAAATCTGCGGGCGGCTCAGCAGCTCGCGAGACGAAAACTCAACGCCGGCACTCCCCATCTCGACCACCGGGTGCAGCATGGGCGCCGCGTCCAAGCCAAACTCGACACGCAGTTCCTCTGCGATGCGCATGACCAACCCTCGAGCCGCGCGCTCATCTTTGCCCCACACCAGCACGTTGGCGAGCCGCACATACGGCGGGTACAGGGCCTCACGGCGCATGCCCAGGTCGTGCTCCGTGAACACAGAGCGGTCGTGCGTCTTGACCGCGCGGATGACCGGCTCATCGGGCAGGTACGTCTGGATGATCACGCGACCCGGGTCCTCTCCGCGACCGGCGCGACCGGCAACCTGTTCGAGCAGATCGAACGCGCGCTCCCCCGCACGAAAATCGGGCATCTTGAGGGCGTAGTCGGCGTTGATCACGCCCACGAGCGTCACCTCGGGGAAATCAAGGCCCTTGGCGATCATCTGCGTGCCGAGCAGAACCGCGCACTCGGCGGCGTCGAACTGCTCGAGCAGCTTTTGATGCGCGCCCTTGGTGCGCGTCGAATCGGCGTCCATGCGAATCACCGCCACGTCCTCGGGCAACAGCGCTCGCAGGGCGTCCTCAACCTGCTGGGTTCCCAGCCCCATTTTGGCGAGGTAGCGACTCCCACACTTGGGGCAAGCGCTGCCGTACTCGGGGTACGGCCGCACGCGATACGAGGAACCGCAGGTGTGACACTCGAGCGTGTGGGTGCGCTCATGGTAGGTGAGCGCCGTGGAGCAGTGTTTGCACGTGGGAACGCACCCGCACTCCCGGCACATGAGGAAGCTCGCAAACCCACGTCGGTTATGGAGCAGCACGGCCTTTTGGCGCCTCTCCACGACCTCGTCGAGCGCATCGAGCAGGGGCTTCGAGAAAATCGAACGGCTGCCGGAGGCGAACTCGCGCCTCAGGTCGGCCACGATAACCTCGGGAAGGCGCGCCGTACCGGGGCGCTCGGGCATCTCGACCCGGGCCCAGCGGGCGCCGCCGTGGCCACCGGTCTCACAGCGGGCGAGCGCCTCGGCCGACGGCGTGGCGGACCCCAGCACCAAGGCGCACCCATGGAGCTGCGCCAACTTGGCAGCCACCTCGCGCGCGTGGTAACGCGGGCTGCTTCCCTGCTTGTAGCTCTGCTCATGCTCCTCGTCGATGACGATGAGGCCGAGGTCGGCAAGCGGGCAGAAGAGCGCCGAGCGCGCGCCCACCACCACGCGGGCCGCACCCGAACGAACCATATCCCACTGGTCGAGGCGCTCACCCGCGGAAAGGCGCGAGTGAAACACCGCCACCGCGTCGCCGAAACGTGAGCGGAATCGACCCACAGTCTGCGCCGTGAGCGAGATCTCGGGCACGAGCACACAGGCCGAGCGACCATGTGCCAGAACGCGCTCGATGGCGGCCAGATACACCTCGGTCTTACCCGAACCGGTCACGCCGTCGACCAAGACCACATCACCGGACGCGGCCTCGGTCGCCCGTGCAATCGCGGCGAGGGCGTTTTGCTGCCCAGCCGTGAGCTCTTTGGGCGCGGATGCGTTTGCGGAGGAAAGCGTGGTGGAGCCCTCGCATCCGCGCCAACTGCGACGCTCCTCCACCGTCACCACGCCGCGCTTCTCGAGCGAGCGGATCGTGGCGGACAGGTCGCCGTTCATGAGATTGAGTTCGCGCGTGGTGACCGGACCACAGGAAAGCGCATCGATGAGCTGGCGCTGGCGCACCGCGCGCTCGGCGGGTTCGAACGACCGCCCCTCCTCGGTGAGGCTCACCCAACGCACGGTAACGGACGTGACGGTAGGCGGTTCATACGCATACGAGCCATCTTCCCGCCGCACGACCTTGCCGGCACCGCCCGGGGGCAGCAACAGGCGCAGGCACTCGGAAAGCGGCGCCACATATTCGCGGCTCATCCAAAACGCGAGCTCGGCAGAGGCGGCATAGAACGCCGGGGCGGCAACGACCTCGCGAACAGGCTTGATGCGGAATGGCTCGAGACCCTCCGCACCAGGGAGCTTTCCCAGCGACTCGGAGCGCGCGACAACGTACCCCGCCTCGACGCGCCGACCAAACGGAACGAGAACCGTGGCGCCCACCTGGCAGGCCTCGTCCAGCGCCTCGGGCACCCCATACGCAAAGGGCTCGGACAGCGCGCGAGCGGGGATATCGATCACCACGGAGACATAGCCTAAAACAGGCCCGGGCACTACCGGTGCACCACCTCCCTCGGGCGCGGCCCCTCCCAGGGGGCAAAGGGCGCCCGCTCGCGCAGACGCCCCCTGATCGACCGTATTCAGTTCGGGAAAGAGCGAATCCTGGCCCCTCATGCGAAATTGGCTACTCGGCCAGCCCGCAGGCGGCGCGGAGCTCAGCCACACGGTCGGTGCGCTCCCAGGTGAAGTCCGCGTCCTCACGGCCAAAGTGACCGTAGGCAGCCGTCTTCTCGTAGATGGGACGACGCAGGTCCAGGTCGCGGATGATCGCGCCCGGGCGCAGGTCGAACACGCGCTTGACGGCCTCGGTGATCGTGGCCTCATCGACGCGTCCGGTGCCGAACGTATCGACCATGATGGACAGCGGATAGCTCACGCCGATGGCGTAGGCGAGCTCGATCTCGCAACGCTCGGCCAAGCCGGCGGCGACCACGTTCTTGGCCACCCAACGAGCGGCGTACGCGGCGGAACGGTCCACCTTGGTGCAGTCCTTGCCGGAGAAGGCGCCGCCGCCATGGCGGCCCATACCGCCGTAGGTGTCGACGATGATCTTGCGGCCGGTGAGGCCGGTGTCGCCCATGGGGCCGCCTACCACGAAGCGACCGGTGGGGTTCACATAGAGGTCCGCGCCCTCCCACGGGATTCCGGCGGCCTCCATGACGGGCGCAATCACGTGCTCGCGCATATCGGCCTCGATGATGGACATGTCCTCGATCTCGGGCGCATGCTGCGTGGAGATGACGATGGTCTCGACGGCGACGGGCTTGCCGCCCTCGTAGCGCACGGTGACCTGGGTCTTGCCGTCGGGGCGCAGGTACGGCAACGTGCCATCGTGGCGCACCGCGGCGAGGCGCTCGGCCAGACGGCTGGACAGATAATGAGGCATGGGCATGAGCGTGGGCGTCTCGTTGGACGCGTAGCCGAACATCATGCCCTGGTCGCCCGCGCCGATGAGGTCGAGCGGGTCGGTGGTGCGGCCGGCCTGGGCGTCGAAGG